>JBNMNO010000072.1:0-13091 GCA_051275695.1 Mariniflexile sp. | reverse complement strand
AACTCATATTCGAAAGAATAAAAATTATTAGTGGCTACTAAATTGTTAATTCCTTTATTAAAATAATCATAACTAATTTTTTTATTGTTTTTTAATTTTAGTTTTCCTAGAATATAAGCTCTCGTATATTTTGAATTTCCTTCTATGATAATATTGTTGATTGTTAAACTATCCTGAGTAAAGGTTTTGAGTTTAGGTTTTTTTATACTATCGTTTTTATTAACTAATTGTTTTAAAGCATCAATTTTAATAATGGATGCATGTTTACCATTTTCAATAATCTTAGAGCCTTCTCCAAAGGATACTACAGAATACTCTTTAATGTCTGGTTTTATATAAATGTCGGTTTTTTTAACCTTCAGTTTCATATCATTAATAGTCCTGAAATTATTTATTTGAACCAATACATCGGGTGCCGAAGTTAAGTCTTCTCTGGTTTGTAACCCATCTTGCACATCTACTCCTATAATAATATCCATCCCTTTTTCTCGCAATTCATCAATCGGATAATTATTAACTACGCCTCCGTCTATTAATACTTGCCCGTTAATTAGAACAGGCTGAAACAAAGATGGTAGCGCACCACTTGCTAGGATAGATTGTGTTAAATTACCAGAATCAAGTATTACTTCATGACCTGTTTCAATATTTGTTGCAATGCAAAAGAACGGAATTGGCAACTTACTAAAGTCTTTAATTTCATTAACATGCAAAGTTAATCTGGAGAATAAGCTATATGTATTCTGCCCTCTAGAGAGTGCCGATGGTAACTTAATTTTGAAGTTTTCAAAAGGTAGTGTCACTGCATATTTTTCAGAGTTATATCGTTCGTGAAATGCTTTTGATGTTCTTGGCAAATCGTCACTTATAAGTTTATCAAAATCTATTTCTTTAAAAATAGAGTCGAGTTGGTGACCAGAATACCCGGAAGCATAAAGCGCGCCAATAATAGCGCCCATACTGGTGCCTGCAACATAATCAATTTTTATTCCAAGGCTGTCTATAACTTTAAGCACACCAATATGTGCTAAGCCTTTTGCGCCGCCACCACTTAATACTAAACCAACTTTAATATTCTCTTTTTGAACGTCTTGAGAAAACCCTTCAAAACAAACAAAAAATATACTAATTATTAAAAAATACTTCATTTGTTATGGTAGTAATTATAAATTTTTTCAGCTCTCGAAACACCAACTATAACTTCTAACTCATCCAATTTCGCATTGGCAACCCTTTTCGCCGACTTAAAATGTTTCAATAAATCTACAATAGTTTTTTCTCCTATTCCAGGAATAGTTTCAAGTTCTGTATTTAATGCACTTTTACTTCGCTTATTTCTATGGTGTTCTATACCAAAACGATGTGCTTCGTTACGCAACTGTTGTATAATTTTAAGCGTTTCACTTTTCTTATCTAAATATAATGGAATTGGATCATTTGGGTAAAATAATTCTTCTAAACGCTTTGCAATTCCGATGATTGCTATTTTTCCTCTCAAATCAAGCGCATCTAAACTTTTTACTGCTGACGATAACTGCCCTTTACCCCCATCAATTATGATGAGTTGTGGTAACTGTTCCTCTTCATCCAACATGCGTTTATAGCGTCTGTAAACGACTTCTTCCATCGAGGCAAAATCGTCTGGACCCACTACTGTTTTTATATTAAAATGGCGGTAATCTTTTTTACTTGGTTTCCCGTTTTTAAAAACCACACATGCCGCCACTGGATGTGTCCCTTGAATATTCGAATTATCAAAACACTCAATATGTCGTGGTTCTCCTGATAGCCTTAAATCGGCTTTCATTTGAGCCATAATTCTGTTTGCATGACGGTCAGGATCCACAATTTTATCTTGTTTAAACCGCTCCATACGGTAATATTTAGCATTTCTAAGTGACAACTCCAAAATATGTTTTTTATCGCCTAATTGTGGAACCGTTACTTTAATATCTTCACCTAAATTGACTTTAAAAGGCGCATAAACTTCTTTTGATGTTGAATGAAAGCGTTGACGAATTTCGATGATTGCCAATTCTAATAATTCTACATCGGGTTCATCTAATTTCTTCTTTATTTCTAAGGTGTGCGATCGAATAATTGACCCATAAGAGAGCTGTAAAAAGTTTACATACCCATAACTTTCATCACTCATTATTGAAAACACATCTACGTTGCTGATTTTTGGATTAACAATGGTAGATTTTGCTTGGTAATTTTGAAGAACTTCTATTTTTTCTTTAATTTTTTGAGCCTCTTCAAAGCGCATTTCTTCAGCATACTGTCTCATTTGGACTTTAAATTGAGAAAGCGAATCCTTAAAATTTCCTTTCAGAATTTCCTTTATAGCCTTAATGTTATCACTGTATTCATTATTAGTTTCGAATCCTTCGCAAGCGCCTTTACAATTTCCTAAATGATACTCTAAACATACTTTAAACTTTCCTGTATTAATTTTACTCTCAGATAAATCATAATTACAATTACGCAACGAATACACGCCTTTTATTAAATCTAGCAAGGTGTGAACCGTTTTCATATTAGTATATGGCCCATAATAATCACTGCCATCTTTAAAAATTCGACGGGTAGAAAACACTCTGGGAAAACGTTCATTTTTTACACAAATCCAAGGATAGGATTTATCGTCCTTCAACAACACATTGTAGCGTGGTTGATACTTTTTAATTAGGTTGTTTTCTAACAACAACGCGTCGGTTTCGGTTTCAACCACAATGTGTTTTATACTTGCAATTTTTTTTACAAGCACACGTGTTTTACCGTTATCGTGTGTTTTGGTGAAATAGGAACTCACCCGTTTCTTTAAATCTTTAGCTTTTCCAACGTAAATAATAGTGCCATCGGCATCATAATATTGATACACTCCAGGTTGGTTTGGTAAAGTTTTTAATTGTATTTCTAAAGTGGTTTTGTCCATTTTCTCAAAGGTAATTATTTTAATTTTTTATTGATAAAATACATTAGCATAAATCTGATAAACTTTTGAAGCTAAATAAGTATTCGCTACATTGCGTCACATTTTAAACCGTAAAATGAACAAAAAGATAATTGGCAGAATTGATAAAATAGATTTTCCTAAATTGGGATTATTCCATATTGATGTTAAAATTGATACCGGAGCCTATACGTCTACAATTCATTATTCTGAAATTATTGAAGAAAACAATACTTTAAGATGTGTTTTTAACAGTGATGAACACAAAAATTTTGGTAAAACCGAAATTACTTTCGATGACTATTCTCGTACCAACGTAAAAAGCAGCAACGGACTTAAAGAAAACCGCTATAAAATAAAATCTGAAGTCATATTTTTTGGAAAAACCTATAAGATTAACCTAACTTTAAGCACCCGCAATGATATGAGATTTCCTGTATTAATTGGCAGGCAATTTTTAAAGCGAAAATTTATGGTTGATGTAGATTTAGAAAATGTTTCTTTTAACTCGAAACCCTTATGAACATAGTCATTTTATCCAGAAATTCTAATCTATATTCAACAGAAAGACTTGTTGTTGAAGGTGAAAAAAGAGGCCATAAAGTTGAAGTAATCGACCCTCTAAAATGTGATATTATTATTGAAAAGGAAAAACCAACCATTTATTATAAAGACCGTTATTTAGATTATGTAGATGCTGTTATTCCTAGAATTGGCTCATCTGTAACCTTTTATGGCTGTGCTGTTGTGCGTCAGTTTGAAATGATGAATGTTTTCACTATTGCCACCTCTGATGCCATACAGCGTTCCCGAGATAAATTGAGAAGCTTGCAACGACTCAGTAAGGCCGGAATTGGTATGCCAAAAACCGTTTTTACCAATTACTCGCGCGATGTGGAAGAAGTTATTGAACACGTTGGTGGTGTGCCTGTAATTATTAAATTATTAGAAGGAACACAAGGATTAGGTGTTGTTTTAGCTGAAACAAAAAATGCTGCCGAATCTGTTTTAGAAGCTTTTAATGGTTTGGAAGCGCGCGTTATTGTACAAGAGTTTATTAAAGAAGCAAAAGGCGCCGATTTAAGAGCTCTTATTGTGGACGGTCAAGTTGTTGGAGCTATGAAACGACAAGGAAAAGAGGGTGAATTTCGCTCCAATTTACACCGTGGTGGTTCGGCAAATATAATTAAATTATCCGAATCAGAATTACGATTAGCTATCAATGCTTCCCGCGTACTTAAACTACCTGTTTGCGGTGTAGATATGTTACAATCACAACGCGGACCTTTACTTTTAGAAGTTAATTCTACGCCTGGGTTAGAAGGTATTGAGCAAGCAACAGGTAAAAATATTGCTAAAAGTATTATTGTTTATATCGAAAAAAGTAGACATAGCTAAAATTGAAATAAAAATGGCATCTATTACTAACAATGTTTTAAATATTCTTGATACAAAAATTTACCCTGGGGAAAGTAAAGAAGTCGATTTTAATGTTGCTAATCTACATACCTCTTCGCCCGTAAATGTCCCAATTATTATAGAACGCGCTAAAAAACCGGGGCCTGTCGTGTTGTTTACGGCGGGTATTCATGGCGACGAAGTAAACGGGGTTGAAATAGTAAGACAAATTATTGCCAAAGGCATCAATAAACCTAAATGCGGTACCATTATTTGTATTCCTGTAATTAATATTTTTGGCTTTATAAATTTAAAACGCGAATTCCCCGATGGAAGAGATTTAAATCGTGTATTTCCTGGAACATCAGATGGTTCCTTGGCGAGCAGAGTTGCTCATAAATTAATACATGAAATCGTGCCAATTGCCGATTATATTATAGATTTTCATACCGGCGGTGCAGGTCGTTTTAACGCGCCTCAATTACGCATAATGAAAGAAAACAGAATCCTTAATGAATTAGCTAAAGTATTTGCTGCACCTTTTGTATTGTACTCTAAAAATTTAAACAAATCGTTTAGAAACACCTGCTACCAGTTGGGGAAACCCATGTTGCTTTTTGAAGGTGGAAAATCGTTTCATATAGATGAAATAGCGACCAATCACGGTGTTAATGGCTCTAAACGTGTATTGTTTCATTTAGGTATGTTGAATGCAAAATTTAAGGTGTCTAAACCTAAAAAAGATACTGTTTTTGTTAATGAAAGCAGATGGCAGCGAGCCAGTCATTCTGGTATGTTTAGGGCTTCCATAAATATCGGATTGCATGTTAAAAAAGGGGATGTTTTAGGACATATTACCGATCCGTATGGTAAATTTAATCATGCAGTAAAATCGCCTAATTCTGGATATATTATTAATGTAAATGAGTCTCCCATTGTTTATCAAGGCGATGCGTTATTTCATATTACCACAAAACTTAAACGTTAAAAAATATATGCTTAAATCTGAGTTACGAAAAAAATACAAAACCCTTCGTAATACCTTATCAACAACTCAAATTGATGATTTAAGCATGTCTATTGCCAATCAACTTTTAAAATTACCCGTTTGGGAGTTTTCTTTTTATCACATTTTTTTATCTATTGAAGAACAGAAGGAAGTGAATACCGATTATATTTTAAATATTCTATCTGGAAAAGACAAAAATATTATCATATCTAAAAGCGATTTTAAAACGGGACTTTTAATACATTTTCTTTTAACTGATAATACAAAAATTAAAAAAAATGCTTACAACATCCCCGAACCAGTTGATGGTATTGACATTTCAAATGACAAAATAGATCTTGTTTTTATTCCGCTTTTAGCTTTTGATACCCATGGAAACCGTGTTGGTTATGGCAAAGGTTTTTATGACCGGTTTTTAGCCGATTGTAAACCAGAAACCATCAAAATTGGATTGTCCTTTTTTGAAGCCGAAGCTGAAATTTTGGATGTTTTTGAAAGCGATGTAAAGTTGGATTATTGTGTAACGCCACAGAAGATTTATTCTTTTTAAAAAGTTAAGTTATTTCTTAGGAAACGCCCTTTTATTAAAAACAATAAGCATAATAAACCCTGTACTTATTGCCATATCTGCCATATTAAAAACGGGTTCGAAGAAGTTAAAACGCTTTCCAGCATTTATTGGAAACCACGATGGTAAATCTATTTCGAACAACGGAAAGTATAGCATATCTACTACACGGCCATGTAATAAGGAATCATAGCCCCCCGCTTCAGGTAAAAACGCAGCGACCTGGTTAAAACTATCATCAAACAAAACGCCGTAAAAAACAGAATCAATAATATTCCCCATGGCACCTGCGAAAATTAAAGCAATGGATAAAATTAATAGTCTGGAGGCTTTCTTTTTAGTAGCATCATACAGCCAATACCCAATACCAAAAACAGCAACTATTCTAAATAAAGTTAAAATTATTTTCGCTGTTCTATCAGTTATAAAAGTTGCAAAATCACTTATTTTTGTGCCCCAAGCCATCCCATCGTTTTCAATAAAATAGATTTGAAACCAACTAAATATTTCTATATTATCTTGAAGTTTGAAATGCGTTTTTATATAAATTTTACTTATTTGATCGATAAGTAATATGATTATAATTAGAACGATTGATTTTTTTAGTGACATGAAAAAAATTACGAATTACAAGTTTTGATTTTTGATTAAAACATATCCTTTAAATAAAACAAAGACGTCTCGCTTTTAAGTCGAGACGTCTCAAATATATTATTAAAAAATATTATTGCATGTTTTTTGCTTCAATACTCAAGGTAGCATGAGGCACTAATTTTAAACGCTCTTTGTTAATTAGCTTGCCAGTTACTCTACAAACACCGTAGGTCTTGTTCTCAATTCTAATTAAAGCATTTTTTAAATCACGAATAAATTTTTCTTGACGAATGGCTAATTGCGAATTAGACTCTTTGCTCATTACTTCACTCCCTTCATCAAAAGCCTTAAAAGTTGGCGACGTATCTTCTGTACCATTATTATGGTTGTTCATATAGGCGCTTTTAATAAGCTCTAAATCGCGTTGCGCTTTTACAATTTTATCTTTTATTAATTCTTTAAATTCAGCTAAGTCTTTGTCGGAATATCTTACATTAAGCTCATTCATTTTTCTAATGTTTTTGTATATATAATTTTGTATTTACGTCGTCAAAGGAAATTTCTATACCATTTTCTAATTTATCAATAATTTCTAACTCATCTGTTAGTGTTTCAGCCTTAATATACGAAATATTTGAATTAATAGCCGTATTAATTCGTTTATCGCTCTGTAATTTAACATTAATTCTGTCGGTTACCTCGAACCCCGAATCTTTACGTAAATTTTGAATACGATTAACCAGTTCTCTTGCTATACCTTCTTTTCGTAAATCATCGCTAATTGTAACATCTAAAGCAACGGTTAAATTACCTTCATTTGCTACTAGCCAGCCTTCAATATCTTGTGATGTAATTTCTACATCATCAAGGGTTAAAGTTAGATTTTTTCCATTAATAACAATATCTAAAATACCATTTTGTTCTATTTTGTTAATATCTTCCGCCGCAAAGTTCATTACTACATCAGCAATAGCTTTCATATCCTTACCAAAGCGTGGGCCCAGTGTCTTAAAATTGGGTTTTATTTGCTTTACCAGTAGCTCTGAAGCTTCTTCTAATAGTTCAATTTCTTTTATGTTTACTTCATGTTTAATCAGTTCAGATACTGCCAAAATTTCTTCCTTTTGTTGTTTACTGTCAACGGGAATCATAATTTTTTGAAGTGGCTGACGTACTTTTATCTTTTCCTTAGCTCTTAACGATAAAACTAAAGACGATATTATTTGTGCGCTTTCCATTTTTCGTTCTAAACTCTTATCAACGTAAGACACATCAAAAACAGGGAAATTTGCTAAATGCACACTTTCGAAGGATTCTTTTTTAGTTACCGAATTTAAATCTAAATACAATTTGTCCATAAAAAATGGTGCAATAGGTGCCCCTAATTTCGCAATGGTTTCCATGCAAGTATAGAGTGTTTGGTAAGCCGAAATTTTATCTTGTTGATAATCGCCTTTCCAGAATCGCCTTCTGCTTAAACGCACATACCAGTTACTTAAATAATCTTGTGTGAAATCTGAAATAGCACGCGCCGCTTTGGTTGGTTCATACTCTCCATAAAATTCATCAACTTTTTTTATTAAGGTGTTTAATTCTGAAAGAACCCATCGGTCTATTTCTGGTCGTTCGTTTAAAGGAATATTGGCTTCTGCATACGTGAATTTATCAAGATTTGCATACAACTGAAAGAATGAATACGTGTTATAAAGGGTTCCGAAAAACTTGCGTTTTACTTCATCTATTCCTTCTAAATCAAATTTTAAATTATCCCAAGGATTTGCATTAGAAATCATGTACCAACGCGTAGCATCCGCGCCATAAGTTGATAAGGTTTCAAAAGGATCGACTGCATTTCCTAAACGCTTAGACATTTTTTGTCCACTTTTATCTAAAACCAATCCATTAGACACCACGTTTTTATAAGCTACAGAATCAAAAACCATGGTAGCAATGGCGTGCATGGTATAAAACCAGCCACGCGTTTGGTCTACTCCTTCAGCAATAAAATCTGCCGGAAATGACGTTCCCTTATCTATTAAATCGGCGTTTTCAAATGGGTAATGCCATTGCGCGTAAGGCATAGAGCCAGAATCAAACCAAACATCTATTAAATCGCTTTCGCGGAACATTTTTTGACCTGATGCCGATACTAAAACAATCGTGTCCACTATATTTTTATGCAAATCGATTTTTGCATAGTTTTCTTCGGAATTGTTTCCTAATTCAAAACTTTCAAAAATATCTTTAGTTAATACACCCGCTGAAACTGCTTTAGCCATTTCTGCTTTTAGCTCTTCTACCGAACCTATACAGATTTCTTCTTTACCATCTTCAGTTCTCCAGATTGGTAGTGGAATTCCCCAATAACGTGAACGCGATAAATTCCAATCGTTGGCATTTGCTAACCAGTTTCCAAAACGACCAGTTCCTGTTGCTTTTGGCTTCCAGTTGATGGTTTCGTTCAGTTCGAACATCCGGTCTTTTACATCGGTTACTTTAATAAACCAAGAATCTAACGGATAGTACAGAATGGGTTTATCGGTTCTCCAACAGTTTGGATAACTGTGTTTATATTTTTCAACCTTAAAGGCTTTATTTTCTTCTTTTAATTTAATGGCAATTTCAACATCTACCGAACGCTCTGGTGCTTCGCCATCGTTGTAATACTCATTCTTCACATATTTGCCAGCATACTCACCCATTTCTGGTCTGAATTTACCTTGTAAATCTACCAAAGGAACTAAATTTCCGTTCTCGTCTTTTACCAGCATAGGCGGAACTTCGGGTTTTGCAAGCTTTGCCACCAAAGCATCATCTGCTCCAAAAGTAGGTGCCGTATGAACAATTCCTGTACCATCTTCAGTAGTTACAAAATCTCCTGAAATAACCCTAAAGGCATTTTCCGGATTATCGTTTGGTAAAACATAAGACAGTAATGGCTCATAGGTAATCCCTAATAAATCTTTTCCAATAAATTCTTTAATTATGTAAAACGGAATCTTCTTATCTTCCGGTTTGTAGCTGGACAATATAGCTTTGTCAGCTACCTCATTAAATTTTCCTGCAAATTGATCACTAACTAATTTTTTAGCTAGAATAACTTTAGTAGGCTCAAAGGTATATTGATTAAATGTCTCTACTAGAACGTACTCAATTTTTGAACCAACGGTTAAAGCCGTATTGCTTGGAAGTGTCCATGGTGTGGTAGTCCATGCCAAGAAATAAATAGAACCTTCATTTTGTAAAAACTCAGGTAACGAATCGGAATTTGCTTTAAACTGTGCTACTACCGTGGTATCGGTTACATCTTGATAGGTGCCTGGTTGGTTAAGTTCGTGAGAACTTAAACCTGTTCCTGCTTTTGGCGAATATGGCTGAATGGAATAGCCTTTATACAGCAGTTTCTTATCATAAATTTGTTTTAGTAACCACCAAACACTTTCCATATATTTAGGTTCGTAGGTAATATAGGGGTCTTCCATATCTACCCAGTAACCCATTTTTTGAGTTAAGTCGTTCCAAACATCGGTATAACGCATCACGGCTTTTCTACAGGCCGCATTATAGTCTTCAACAGAAATTGTTTTACCAATATCTTCTTTAGTAATTCCCAGTTCTTTTTCTACACCAAGTTCAATTGGTAATCCATGCGTATCCCAACCAGCTTTGCGCTTTACTTGGTAGCCTTTCATGGTTTTATAGCGCGGAAAAATATCTTTTATAGCACGTGCTAAAACGTGGTGTACACCAGGCAATCCGTTTGCAGAAGGAGGTCCTTCAAAAAACACAAACGATTTATTGTTTTCTCTGGCAGATACACTTTTTTCAAAAATGTTGTTTTCTTGCCAATAGTTAAGAATGTCTTCCGCTACTTTTGGTAAGTCAAGTCCTTTATATTCAGGAAATTTAGCACTCATTATATCAAATTTCATTTCGAGGTGCGAAATTAAGGATTTATACTTAAATGATTAATCTTTAATCAAAAAAAAGCCAAAACAATTGTTTTGGCTTTTTTTAACTAACTCAAATAGTATTAAAATTTAATTAATTATTATTTTTTTAGTGATCACTTGCCCTGATTGTACTTTAAACCATGCTACGTAAGCGCCTGATGCCATGTTATTTATTTTTATGCCGTTGTTTAAGGTTTCCTGTGACACATTATTAAATTCCATCACTGTTTGACCACGCATGTTTACTATGGACAATTTATCAATAGCCGTGTTCAACTTCTTACCAAATAAGGTGTTGGTGGCATGTTGATAGTAAATAAAATTCTCGTCACTATTTAATTCTTCGGTTCCCAAAAGTTTTGATTCTGAATGGAATACCATCTCAAACCGGGTATTAAACTTCCCTGCTGTGGAGGTGAAACTATAAGCTGTGCCTTGTTTTAAATCAAAATAGGTGCCCGTTGTATTATCTCTTAAATAAATAGCTTGATCGTCTGCTATGTTTTCTTGTTCTGTAAGCTTAATTTCAAACGTATTATTGCCTGATGATTTAAAATTAAGTGGTATTACTTTATTGTCTGTTATGGGGCTATATGCCTGTATGTTCATACTCTTCCCGTCCAAACTTAAGTTAAAGTCGTCATTACTGACTTCGTCACACTCTGCATCATAACCATAATCATACCCATCGGTAGTGGTTTCACTAAAACCTAAAAGCATCTCTCTTCTGGTCTTTGGCCCTACAACCGAGTTAAACTCCAATCGTAATTTCTGCATCTCGCTACCTTGCTCCTTTCCGGTGGTATCGATGCCTTTTGATTTTGTATTTGACGATTTTAAAAACGAAGAACCGTTATTATAAGTTCCGTTTGCATCGGCTTCTTTTATAAATACGCGTTGGCTATTATTGAATTTTACCGTGCCACTTGCTATAATTTCGGTGATAAAGCCTTGTCCTACCGGAAGGTATCTCGTTGGTGTTTTGGTACCATCCTGTGAGCCATTGTTGGCACCGTAAAATCCAACAAACTGATACGCTCTGCATGAACCCGTTTTATTTACTTGCGCATAACCGCCTTTATATTCATTCAGAATATGGCTATCGCCAGCCCATTGTTGCCATAGTTGTAAAGTGCCATCTATGACACCCACATTATCATCTATAAATTTATGAACGTCTAAAGCCGATGGATAGGGGTTTCCTAATAGAAACTCTGTTTTTGATACATTGGCTACAGATCCTGCCCCACCTCTATCATTTACCGTTACTAAAATGGTACCGTTATTGGGTTTGCCTTCAAAAATATATTGTTGTTTCAATCCTGCATTACCAGTTCCCTTTTGGGTATAGCCTATTCCTGGAGTTAATGGAGCTGTTGTCCCTAATGATGCCCAATCCCAATAGGTTAAGCCATTTTTAAAAGTATATAACCAATAGGTGCTGATTTTATTTGCTTGATTATATGCTGAAGTAAATTGGATGTTAACCCCCGACTGGTCTTTTAGCATATTTAATTTGAATGCTGTATTGTTGGCATTGTTGGTTGCTGCGTTGTTATCGGATAAACTGCTTACACCTGTTGCGCCTACTGGTGAGGACCAATAATTATACCTAAAAGCATTGGAGGCCCCTTCCTGGCGTCTTAAAAGTTTTCCTGTTGCAGAGGTAACCAAATCGCTGGTAGTAGTTTGTGTAAGTTGTGAATCGTCTTGAAGATCCAATGTGCCATTGATTTCTAAATACCAACTGTTTTCAAGCAGGTTATCTGAATGTACTGTAAACGTGGTTCCTGCATCTATTATTAAACCCATTGTTTTAACAGAATGACATGCTGTTACGTCATTGGATATTTTAACGATACTCCAGTCTTTGTTCGTTGCTGCATTTTCAATATCCCATACATCACCATGTAACCAGGTAGATTGTGTGGTCCAAGAACTATTTGCTGCTGTTACATAAGGCATCGGGGCTGTTTGTTGTTCTATTGTTTTTATATTGTGTAACCTTATGGTTCGCCCACAACTTGAATAATCTAAAATACTACTGCTTTTAATTTCAGTCATTGGGTAATAGGCAAAAAGTTTAGTCCAAGGAATTGTACTAGATGTCGCAATGTCAACAATGTTTTTTTGAATTATTTTTCCTTTTACATTACCAGAATTATTTTCAATTTCCTGATATACCATGCGTTGAATCTGGTCTGCCGACAATAAGGCATTAAAAACTCTCACTTCATCTATATCGCCTTTAAAGTATTGCCCATCGGTTAATTCATTTGAGAACCTTCCAATTTCAAAAACCTCACTAGAATCACCACTAGAAGTTAAAGCTGAACCCGTAATACTAGTAGTGTCTTCTAAAACACCGTCTACGTATATTTTTATTTGACCTGTGCTTGCAGAAAAAGTTCCTGCAATATGGTGCCACTCATCATAATTGATAGCAGTACAGCTGCATCCACCAACTTTTTGCTGAGAACTTCCGTTGGTTGAAATGCTAAAAGCAGGTCGGTTACCATTTTCTAACCATAATTTAAGCGCGATATCTTCACCTGCTATAATCATATTTGTTGAATTGCCGGAATCCGACTTTACCCAAGCCATAATTGTAAC
>JBNMNO010000071.1:0-13207 GCA_051275695.1 Mariniflexile sp. | reverse complement strand
AACACCAGCACGTAAATATACCATATCAATATATCCAAATTCAAAACCTAAAGCAGGATTAATACTTGCTACCGATGAGGAAATAATATCGTTGTTTTCTTCAAACCGCACGTTTAAATTAAAGGCGGTTAAAAGGGTGTAGTCGTAATTAAAATCTACTAATTTGGAAATACCTATTTGCAGTTTAGGTATGGTTATTTCGGTAGTTTCAGGCAATTCCTGATTTTGGCCAGGAACAGCATCTTGAATTTTTTTAAATTCCTCTTTATCTATGGCCCATGCGTTAAACGTGGTAGTAATGTCGCGCGCCATAACTCCGAATTTCCAATTGTTGTCCGTTTCATATTGCATGCCAAAATCCATTCCAAATCCCCAAGATGAAGCAAAATCACCAATAACCCGCCTTATTACTTTGGCATTTGCTCCAAAATTAAGTCCTTGAACCGGAAGTGCTCGGGCGTATGAAAAAGTGAGTCCGTAATCGGCCGTTGAGAATAAACTTATTCTATCGTAGTTAATATTGCCTTGTTCGTCTATAAGTTGCGTGGTGTTTAAAATATCATCAACAGCAAAGCGAATTAAGGAGATACCAACAACACTGCGGTCATCTAAAGGTTTTGCGAAAGCCACATAATCGTAATTGGCAATGTTTGCAAAATAACTAGAATGCATTAAGGCTAGTTGGTTGTCTTCTAATTTTAACAATCCCGCAGGATTCCAATAGCCTGAATTTACATCGGAAGTGTGCGAGGTTACCGCATTGCTCATGCCTAAAGCCGCAGCATCTACTCCAATATTCATAAACTCGTTGGAGTATTTTCGAACAGTTTGACTAAATATAGATACGGTTATAGTACAAAACAAAGCAGTAATGTAAGCTCTCAATCGCAATTTTTTTACAAAGATGCACATAATTTACAAATCTATAAACTTGAAATTATAATAGATATTGCTTAAGACGAAAATTGTTTGCTATTTTTACAAGATTAAAACAGGGAACATGAAGAAATATATACCAAATGCATTAACACTTTTAAACCTTTTCTGTGGAAGTATTGCCGTTATTTTTGCGGTTAATAATAACTTTGTTGTGGCCGCTTTATTTGTGTTTCTTGGGATATTTTTTGATTTTTTTGATGGATTTGCGGCAAGAAAGTTAAATGTTCAAAGTGAACTAGGTATTCAGTTAGATTCGCTTGCAGATATGGTGACAAGTGGTGTTGTTCCTGGGATTATCATGTATAAGTTGCTATCTATGACGGTGGATATGCCGGAAATAACCAACGAATGGGAAACGGATTCACTTGGCTTTAATGTATCTCTTTTACCATTAATTGGATTATGTATAACACTTGCTTCGGCCTATAGATTAGCAAAGTTTAATATTGATGAAGACCAGCAAACCTATTTTAAAGGCTTGCCAACACCAGCAAACACCTTACTTATTATATCGTTACCATTAATTATAGAGTTTCAGAATAACGATTTAATGAACACTATAATTATTAACAAATGGTTTTTAATTGCGCTAACAGTAGTAAGTTGTTATCTGTTAAATTCGAATATTAAATTATTTGCATTAAAATTTAAAGATTGGGGTTTTAAAGCCAATGCCACCAGATACATTTTTGTAATACTATGCATCATCCTTTTAATTGTATTGAAATTTGCTGCGATACCACTAATTATATTACTCTACATTAGCATGTCTGTTTTAGACAATTTAACAACCAAATAAATCAAAATAAAAAGTACTTAAATGGCATCAGGTTTTTTTGCGTTATTAGATGATATTGCTGCTCTTATGGATGATGTAGTGGTAATGAGTAAAATTACTACTAAAAAAACAGCCGGTATTTTAGGAGACGACTTAGCAGTTAATGCCGAAAAGGCAACGGGATTTGTGTCGTCGAGAGAATTACCAGTTTTGTGGGCCATCACGAAAGGCTCTTTACTGAATAAATTGATTATTTTACCCATTGCATTTTTGTTGAGTTCCTTTTTGCCTTGGGGAGTTGTTTTTGTTTTAGTATTGGGAGGTATTTATTTAGCATACGAAGGGGTCGAAAAAATAGTAGAGTTTTTTGTGCCTCATAAACACGAAATTGCTGAAATTAAAAAGGACCCCATTTCAGAAGAAGAAGTACTTCAACTTGAAAAAAAGAAAATAAAGTCAGCGGTTCTTACCGATTTTATTTTATCTGTTGAGATAGTCATTATTGCCTTAGGAACCGTTTTAGGAAAACCGATTCTAATTCAAATAATGGTAGTTTCTATTGTCGCCCTTATAGCTACAGTGGGCGTTTATGGTATTGTAGCAATGATTGTTAGAATGGACGATTTAGGTTACAGACTTATTAAAACAAGTAAGGACCAAAATGGACTTTTAGCAAAAATTGGTATGTTTTTAGTGCGAGCACTTCCATGGGTTATTAAGAGTTTAACAGTCATAGGAACTATAGCACTTATTTTAGTTGCAGGTGGTATTTTTACGCATAATATTGATTTTTTACATCATTTTATGGAAGCACTACCATCTTTTATAAAAGATGCTATTGTTGGATTGTTGGTAGGTTTTATGGCGTTTTTGGTTGTTATTCTTTTTAAAAGGGTTTATAAGGTTATTAAGAAGTAGTAAGAATCCTTTAGTATATAATCTCCTTTTAATGAAATTTAAATTCATTGGTTTGTCATTTCTGCCTTTGCAGGAGTGACAAAACTACCTACTCCCGAATCTTCTTTTTACGCAACTCAAAATTCTGTCCTAAATACACTTTACGCACCATTTCATCGTTTGCCAATTCCTCGGGCTCTCCAGCTTTAAGAATACTCCCTTCAAACATTAAATAGGTTCTATCGGTAATGGCAAGGGTTTCTTGTACATTATGGTCGGTAATTAAGATGCCAATATTCTTTTTTGTAAGTTGAGCTACAATACGTTGAATGTCTTCCACAGCAACAGGGTCAACCCCAGCAAATGGTTCATCTAACAAAATAAAACTTGGGTCGGTTGCGAGTGCTCGTGCAATTTCAGTTCGACGACGCTCACCACCCGATAATAAATCGCCTCGACTTTTACGAATATGCCCTAAACCAAATTCCTCAATAAGCGATTCCATTTTATGTAGTTGCTCCTTTTTACTAAGTTTTGTAAGTTGAAGTACACTTAAAATATTGTCTTCAATACTTAATTTTCTAAAAACAGAAGCTTCTTGTGCCAAATATCCAATACCGTTTTGTGCACGTTTGTACATGGGGTACTTGGTAATTTCAGTATTATCTAAAAAAATATGACCTCCATTTGGTTTTATCAAACCTACAATCATATAAAAAGAAGTTGTTTTTCCTGCACCATTAGGACCTAAAAGACCAACAATTTCACCTTGGTTAACCTCAAGAGAAACATCTTTTACCACTTTTCGTCCGCTATAGGACTTCATTAAATTTTCGGCTCTTAAAATCATATTCTTAATTTACTCAACACCAAAAATAGTAAAATCATATTCACTTTGATGGCGGATGTTTTAATTTATATTTTGTTTAACTCTGTTGCTCCAAAGCATCCCAAAATTCGTAAGCGCGACGTAAATGGGGAATCACAATAGTACCACCAACTAAAGTAGCAATACTTAGGGCTTCAACCACTTCTTCTTTTGTTAAACCAATTTTATGGCTAGTTTCTAAATGGTATTTAACGCAATCGTCGCAACGCAATACTGCCGAAGCCACCAAACCTAAAAGTTCTTTAGTTTTTACATCTAAAGCACCTTCCGCGTAAGCGTTAGTGTCTAAATTAAAAATGCGTTTTATAACTTTATTATTATCGGCTAGAATCTTGTCGTTCATTTTAGAACGATATTCATTAAATTCTGTAAGGATATCAGACATGTTTTTTCGATTTTCGATTTTGATTTCTTACTACAATTTTAGAAATAAAAATACTTGATTCATATAAAATTAATATGGGCACTGAAACAATTACCTGACTAGCAATATCCGGAGGCGTTATAATTGCTGATAAAACTAACACAAGAATTAAAGAATATTTTCTATATTTTCTTAAAAATTCTGGTGTTACTAATCCAATTTTAGTTAAAAAATAAATAAGAATAGGAAGTTCGAAAATGATTCCAGAGGCTAAAACCGACGATCTTACCAACCCTATAAACGAACTGATATCTATTTGGTTATCTACTCTGGAAGAGATACTGTAATTTGCTAAAAAGTTAATAGATAAGGGTGTAATAACGTAATAACCAAATAAAGCACCTAAAAAGAATAATGATGATGAAATCCCAATAAAACCACGCGAGTGTTGGCGTTCGTTTTCATGCAGCCCAGGGCTTATAAATTTCCATAATTGGTATATCACATATGGAAACGAAATAATAAAACCAGCTAAAATGGCTGTCCAAATATCTGCTGAAAACTGTCCAGCCATAGTTCTGTTTTGTAGAATAAGTGGTATTGTATCATTACAAAAACTAGTATCCAAATTCATATAAGTAGCTATTTCGCATAAATACTTGTAAGTTGGAAAACTCATGTCTAATGGTGCGAAAATAATATCTTCAAATATAAATCTGCTAAATATAAATGCCAAAGTAGCGACCATAACGATGGCTAAGGTTATTTTAATTAAGTGCCAGCGTAAATCTTCAAGATGGTCTAAAAAAGACATCTCATTTATATTTTTTTTAGACATTATATAATCCCTTCTTTAATTAAATCGTGTAAATGAACTACCCCTGCATAATTGCCGTTTTCTTCAACTAAAAGTTGCGAGATTTCGTTAGCCTCCATAAGTTCCATAGCTTCAATAGCCATAGCTTCTGCTTTTATACGTTTGGGGTTAGCACTCATAATATCTTTTGCAGTTAGTTTTGAAAAATCATCAACTTTTGTAAGCATTCTACGTAAATCGCCATCAGTAATAATACCTATAATTTTATTATTTTCAACAACCGCAGTAACACCTAACATTTTTTCAGTAATTTCTATAATAATATCTTTTATGCTAGTTGTAGGATTTACTTTTGGTTTTTGGTTAACCGAGGAAATATCTTGAACACGCAAATACAATTTTTTTCCTAAAGCGCCACCAGGGTGGTATTTAGCAAAGTCTGTACTTGAAAAACCACGTAGTTCTAATAAACAAACTGCCAGTGCATCACCAATAACTAATTGTGCTGTTGTACTGGTAGTAGGAGCAAGGTTGTTAGGACATGCTTCTTTTTCAACATATGCATTTAAAATAAAATCTACTTGTTGGCCTAAAAAGGAATCTTTATTGCCAGTGATAGCAATTAATTTGTTTTTTGCTCTTTTAATAAGGGGCACTAGAACCTTTATCTCTGGAGTATTACCACTTTTAGAAATGCAAATTACTACATCATCTTTTAAAATGAGTCCCAGGTCGCCATGTATAGCATCTGCAGCATGCATAAATATGGATGGTGTTCCGGTAGAGTTTAAAGTAGCAACAATTTTACTCGCTATAATAGCACTTTTACCAATACCTGTTATTATAACACGCCCTTTAGATTTGTAGATAAGCTCTACGGTATCAGCAAAATCATCATTTATTAAATTTGATAGATTTAAAATGGCTTTGCCTTCCATTTCAATAGTTTGCTTTGCGATATTGATAATTGAACTTTTACTATTCAAAATTTAATATTTTTTTAGTTGATGCTTTTAAAGATTTTGTTATCTTTAAAAGTTATTGAAAATTATTTTTATTGTAATTTCGATTTTCGTTACAAAACTAACAAAAAAAATATGAGGGTTCTCTCATTCCGCTTTAAAATAGTCGATAGTATTTTGAATATTGTTATGTTTTTAATTAATTAAAATAAATTTCCCTATTATTCATGTCTATAGCACAAGGTGATCTGCATTCTGCACTCAAAAAATATTTTGGTTTTGGTAAATTTAAAGGGCTTCAAGAAGGCGTCATAGAAAGTTTGTTATCAGGCAACAATGTGTTTGTAATTATGCCAACAGGTGGTGGAAAATCACTCTGTTATCAACTGCCAGCGTTAATGCAGGAAGGAACTGCTATTGTGGTGTCTCCCTTAATTGCTTTAATGAAAAATCAGGTAGATGCTATTAGAGGCATTTCTGATGAAGACGGCGTTGCACATGTTTTAAATTCTTCATTAAATAAAACCGAAATAAAGCGCGTAAAAGAAGATATTGTTAATGGAATAACCAAGTTACTTTATGTAGCTCCAGAATCCCTTACAAAAGAAGAAAACGTAGAATTTTTACGTTCGGTAAAAGTGTCTTTTATGGCTATCGATGAAGCGCATTGTATTAGTGAATGGGGACACGATTTTAGGCCAGAATACAGAAATTTAAAGCAGATTATAGGACGTATAGGTGATAACATTCCTATTATTGGATTAACGGCAACAGCAACACCTAAAGTTCAAGAAGATGTTATAAAAAACCTAGGCATTGTTGGAGCTACAACATTTAAAGCATCTTTTAACAGACCCAATTTATATTATGAAGTACGCCCAAAAACAAAAGATGTCGATGCCGATATTATTCGATTTGTCAAGCAAAATAGTGGTAAGTCTGGTATTGTTTACTGTTTAAGTAGAAAACGCGTTGAAGAATTGGCGCAGGTTTTACAAGTAAATGGAGTTAAAGCAGTGCCATACCATGCAGGTTTAGACGCCAAATCAAGATCAAATTATCAAGACAATTTCCTAATGGAAGATGTAGATGTGGTAGTGGCGACCATAGCTTTTGGCATGGGAATAGACAAGCCCGATGTTCGTTTTGTAGTTCATCATGATATTCCAAAAAGTATAGAAAGTTATTATCAAGAAACGGGAAGAGCAGGACGTGATGGAGGCGAAGGCCACTGTTTAGCATTTTATGCCTATAAAGACATTGAAAAATTAGAAAAATTCATGTCTGGTAAACCCGTTGCGGAGCAAGAAA
The DNA here is from genome assembly GCA_051275695.1 of Mariniflexile sp. Lineage (GTDB taxonomy): Bacteria > Bacteroidota > Bacteroidia > Flavobacteriales > Flavobacteriaceae > Mariniflexile. The sequence goes on along the minus strand of JBNMNO010000071.1, from coordinate 6,250 downwards.
TAGGGCAAGCTTTATTGCAAGAAGTGGTAGGATTTGCTGAAACATCTATGTCTAGACGAAAATTTATTTTACATTATTTTGGTGAAGAGTTTGATAATGAAACCGGTGAAGGCGGAGAAATGGATGATAATGTACGATATCCTAAAAAGAAGCATGAGGCGCAAGATGATGTTAAATTATTACTAGATACTATTGATAATACCAATGAAAAATATAAGTCGAAAGACTTAGTGCAGGTTGTTACCGGAAAAGAGAATGCTTTAATCAACTCGCATAGAACCAACGAGCAAACTTTTTTTGGAAAGGGTAAAGACAAAGACAAAAAATACTGGATGGCTTTATTAAGGCAGGTATTGGTTGCAGGTTATCTTAGAAAAGATATTGAAACTTATGGTGTTATTAAATTATCTGATAAAGGTAGAGAGTTTATAAAAAAACCAGTGTCTTTTATGATGACTGAAGATCATATATTTGATGGGGCACAAGAAGATGGCAGCATTATTACGGCCTTAAAAGGAGAAGGCGCAGTGGCCGATGAGTTGTTAATGTCTATGCTTAAAGATTTACGCAAAAGGAATGCAAAAAAATTAGGTGTGCCTCCATTTGTGATTTTTCAAGACCCTTCGTTAGAAGATATGGCGTTAAAATATCCTATTACCATTTCAGAGCTTGGTAATGTACATGGTGTTGGAGATGGAAAAGCTAAAAAATATGGTAAAGATTTTGTCGAATTAATTGCCCAATATGTTGAGGAAAATGAGATTATTCGTCCAGACGATTTAATAGTTAAATCAACAGGAAGTAATTCCGCAAACAAATTATATATTATTCAGAATATTGATAGAAAATTACCACTTGATGATATAGCATCTTCTAAAGGGATGACTATGACTGATTTTGTTAAGGAAATGGAAGCGATTGTTTACTCTGGAACTAAATTGAACATTAATTATTGGATTGATGAAATTTTAGATGAAGACCAACAGGAAGAGATTCACGACTATTTTATGGAATCTACAACTGATAGTATTGATGCTGCAATTAAAGAATTTGATGGCGATTATGATCATGATGAACTTCGTTTATACAGAATAAAATTTATTAGTGAAGTAGCCAACTAGAGTTTCAAAGTCATAAAGTTGTATTCCTGCCACTTTGAATCTCTGCTACTTAGTTGCCAAAAATTACAATTCGTTAATCAACAATTGTTAATCATTTCATATATTTGCATCTTCATTTAAAAAGAATAGAATGCAAGACGGATTATACGCAAAATTCAATACAACAAAAGGAGAAATTTTAGTTGCTTTAGAATTCAAAAAAACACCAGGAACAGTAGGTAACTTTGTAGCATTAGCCGAAGGTAATCTTGAAAACAAAGTAAAACCTCAAGGAACACCTTTTTATAATGGTTTAAAATTCCATAGAGTAATTCCAGATTTTATGATACAAGGTGGTTGTCCACAAGGTTCTGGTACAGGCGATCCAGGTTATAAATTTGACGATGAGTTTCATCCGAGTTTAAAACACGATGGCCCGGGCGTATTATCAATGGCAAATTCAGGCCCAGGAACTAACGGAAGTCAGTTTTTTATCACACATATCGAAACGTCTTGGTTAGATGGTAAACACACTGTTTTTGGTAAAGTGGTTAAAGGACAAAATATTGTGGATGCTATAGCTCAAGGCGATAAAATTGAATCTTTAGAAATTGTACGAGTGGGTACTGAAGCTGAAGCTTATAATGCTGTGGAAGCTTTTAGAACCTTTGAAGGGTCAAGAGAAAAAAAAATAGCTGAAACTAAAAAGGCTGCTGAAGCCGAATTAGATAAACTGGCATCTGGATTTAAAAAAACTGAAAGCGGTTTACGTTATCAAATAATTCAAGAGGGTAGTGGTGTGAAAGCTGAAAAAGGCAAAAATGTTACTGTACATTATAAAGGACAATTATCTGATGGAACAGTTTTCGATTCTTCATACAAACGCAACGAACCAATTGATTTTCCACTAGGTGTAGGTCAAGTTATTTCTGGATGGGATGAAGGCATTCAATTATTAAAAGTTGGCGATAAAGCACGGTTTGTAATACCTAGTCATTTAGGATACGGCAGTAGAGGTGCAGGAGGTGTTATACCACCGGATGCGACCTTGATTTTTGATGTTGAATTAATGAACGTTATATAATTTTCAATAAAATATATTTTATAAGCCACTTCATTGTGGCTTTTTTTATATTTACATATGACAGAGCAAGAACTACTGAAGTTAAAATATCCTATTGGGCAGTTTGATTGTCCTCATACTATTTCATCTGACCATATAGAAAGCTGGATATCTATTTTAGAGTATTTTCCAAATCGTTTAGAAAATCTTGTTAAAGATTTAACTAATGATCAATTAGACACTCAGTATAGACCCGATGGTTGGACTATTAGGCAAGTTATACATCATCTTTCTGATAGTCATCATCATAGTTATACGCGTTTTAAATGGGCTTTAACTGAAGATAAACCAGTAATTAAAGCTTATTACGAAGAAAGGTGGGCAGAATTATTCGATTCTAAAAAAGCACCAATAGATATGTCGTTGCTTCATTTAAAGGCAATACATGCTAAACTTGTTTATTTATTAAAAGGATTGTCTGAGGATCATTTAAATAAATGTTTTGTTCATCCAGAAACACAAAGTGACGTTGTTTTGAAAAAGAACATAGGTATATACGCATGGCATAGTAATCATCATTATTCACATATTGAAAATTTGATGAAACGAAATAATTGGATGTAATTAATTGAGTTATGATTAGAGCTGTAACTATTGAAGATGCACAAGAACTTGTTGATATTTATAACTATTACGTTTTAAATACGATTGTAACTTTTGATGACGTTCCGTTTTCTGTTGATGCTTTTAAAGAAAAAATAGAAACCATTTATAAAGCCTATCCCTTCCTTGTTTTTGAAGAAGATAATAAAATATTAGGATATGCCTATGCTAACAAATGGCGCGAAAAGCCTGCATATAAACATACGGTTGAAAGCACCGTTTATTTGCACCATGAAGCCCAAGGAAAGCAAATAGGCACTAAATTATACACGGAACTTTTAAGTCTATTAAAAGAGCAAAATCACCATGTGGTTATTGGTGGATTAACCCTGCCAAATGAAGGCAGTGTCATGCTTCATGAGAAATTTGGCTTTATACAAGTGGCTCACTTTAAAGAAGTGGGTTTAAAGTTTAATAAATGGCTGGATGTAGGTTTTTGGCAATTAACGTTTTAATTAATGTCTCCACTTAATACTACATCCAATACTCGGTTTTTGGATAGTAGAATTCACTTTGTTTTCTATCAAACAATCTAAAGCATGACGTAAATCGCTTCCAGTAACAGGCTTGCCATTTCCTGGTCGCGAATCATCTAATTGGCCTCTATAAACCAATTTTAAATTTTCATCAAACACAAAAAAATCAGGTGTACATGCAGCATCATAAGCTTTTGCCACATCTTGACTTTCGTCATATAAATACGGAAAGGGATAGTTTTCATTTTTAGCATGAATGGCCATTTTATCAGGACCGTCTTGAGGATATTTTGTAGCATCATTACTGGATATAGCAATAAAACCAATACCTTTTTTAAAGTAGGTATTTGCAAGGGATACCAGTTCATTATTGACATGAATTACAAACGGACAGTGATTACATATAAACATAATAACGGTTCCGTTTACACCTTTAACAGCATCTAAACTTAACATTCTATTGCTTTTGGTATCTGTTAACTCAAAATAAGGAGCTTTAGTTCCTAAAGGAAGCATATTTGAAGGAGTATTGGCCATAATTAAAAATATTACTCAAAGTTCGGTATAATTTGTATTTTTAAAAAATGAATGATATAATAACTTTTGAAGATTTTACTAAAGTAGATTTAAGGGTTGGAACCATTATAGAAGTTAATGATTTTCCTGAAGCCAGAAATCCTGCTTATCAATTAATTATTGATTTTGGCGACTTAGGGATTAAAAAGTCGTCGGCACAAATTACGACACTTTATAAGAAAGAAGCGTTGTTGTTAAGGCAAATAGTGGCGGTTGTAAATTTCCCTAAGAAGCAAATTGGGAAGTTTAATAGTGAATGTTTGGTTTTAGGAGTTGTTAATGGAAAAGATGTAATTCTTTTAAATCCAGAAAACAAAGTTAAAAATGGGAGTGTAGTTGCTTAAATTATGAAGGGCTTTGGGTTTTAAACATGGTGTTGGCAGTGAATCTGTTTGCATTGCTTTGAGAATGTGTCTTATTTTATAACACATTTGGCAAATTGTTCTTCGTTTAGTTTTAATATTTTATTGGTTTAGCATAGATTTAAATTTTAAGGAAGATTGAAAAAATTGTGGTTACGTAGTGTACGAGGATATATAAAATTAGGACTGTTTTTTTATTTTAACAAGATAAAAGTTTTTAATTCCGAAAGCATTCCAGATAATAAACCCATTTTATTTTTGGCTAATCATCAAAATGCTCTCATAGATGCCCTTTTAATTGCTACTACTAATAAAAGATTCACTTTTTTTTTAACGCGTGCAGGAGTTTTTAATAATGCGTTTATAAGCACGTGCTTAAAAAGTTTAAATATGATTCCAGTGTATCGTATTCGTGACGGCTGGAATAATTTATCGAACAATGCAGCAGTTTTTGAATCCTGTTCCCAATTACTTAACCAAGAGGAATCTATAGCTATTTTTCCAGAAGGAAATCATGATTTGCGACGAACAGTCAGACCGTTAAGTAAAGGTTTTACGCGTATTGTTTTTGATACGTTTAAAATGTATCCTAATTTAAATATGCAATTAATTTCTGTGGGATTAAATTATGAAAATGCTGAATTTTTTGGTGGCAGTGTGTCTATAAATTATGGCATTCCAATAGATGCTAAACAATTTAATAGTGATAATAGAAACGAAGCAGTTATTAAATTAAAGGAAACCATTTTTAATGAGCTTACCACTTTAACTACTCATATTCCTGCAGAAAATTATTCTGAAATTCTCAAAAAATTAGAAGATTTAAAAGTCGATTTTTTAGACCCCAAGAGTGTTAACGCGTGTATAGCTTCAAATCTCGAAAAATGCAATTCCTCTAAAATTAAAGGGTCTTCAAATGGGAGGTCCTTTTTCAAATTACTCTTAATAGCATCGTTGATTGTCCCTTATGTAATTTGGAAACTTGCCATTCAACCAAAAGTTAAGGAAAAAGAGTTTACTTCAACTTTTAGGTTTGCATTAGCAATTACAGTAGTGCCAGTTTATATATGTATGGTCATGTTTATTCTTGGGAGCATTTTTGGTTTCCAAATAGCTTTCCTGTATTTATTTAGTGTATTACTATTAGAACTTTGTTCAGTAAAGATGTAAGTTTTTGTAAATAAAAAACCGCTACTAAAAGTAACGGTTTGTATAATTTATTATTGATTTATAATATTAAATATCGTCAAATTCGATATCAGTAAAGCTTTCAGGAGATTTATGTGCATCCTCTTCACCATTAGAATCTTCAGAGTCATTTTCCTTTTTAAAGTCTTTTTGATGACGTTCACTAATTACTTCATCACCTTTTTCATCGATGATGTAATCTGTCATTTCATTTAAAATATCTTTAAACTCTGAAAAGTCTTCTTTATAAATATAAATTTTATGCTTTTTGTAGTGGAAAGATCCATCATCGTTAGTAAACTTTTTACTCTCAGTAATAGTTAAATAATAATCGTCTGCTTTAGTAGATCTTACATCAAAAAAATATGTACGTCTTCCTGCTCTTAATACTTTAGAAAAAATCTCCTCTTTCTCCATCATGTCATTATTGTTCATAGTTATATAGAAATTTATTAAGTTATCATTCTATACCAAAAATCTAAAAAAAACCGCAACTAACCAACATTTTATGAGATTACTTTTTTAAATTTCGATTTTTATTGCATTTAATGAAATTTAAAACAAGCTATACATCTATAGCTCAAAGGGTTTAATCTTTGTTTGGAGTCGTTTCACTTAATTGTTTTAAATAGAGATGTTTGTAATATCCATCCCTGTTAATAAGAGTTTCGTGAGTACCTTCTTGAACAATTTTGCCATTATCTAAAACAATAATTTTTTGGGCGTTTTTAGCTGAAGACACTCTGTGGCTTACAATAATGGACGTTTTTCCTTTGGTTATTTTACTTAAGTTATTTAATATTTTTTCTTCCGTTTCGGTAT
>JBNMNO010000070.1:0-13608 GCA_051275695.1 Mariniflexile sp. | reverse complement strand
TAAAAATATTATTGATGGAAAAGGATTTGGCTTGGCCGATGCAAAACCTTCGGTACAATTGGTGCATGATATAAGAAATGCGGAGCTATCACCTTTAAAAGGAGCGTATCATCCCTTGGTTAAATACGCACAAATGAAACATCCATTTACCAATAAACATTAATAGTTTGTGGGTTTATAATTTAAAAATAATTAATTAAAATAAAAATGCTCAACGAAAAATCAATATTAATTACAGGAGGTACAGGTTCTTTAGGGAAAGCGCTAACTGAAAATATTTTAAAAAAATGGCCAAATGTAAAGCGGTTGGTTATTTTCTCAAGAGATGAACAAAAGCAATTTTTAATGGCTCAGGATTATCCAGTTTCTGAATATCCTCAAATACGTTTTTTTATTGGTGATGTAAGAGATAAAGAAAGATTAATAAGCGCTTTTGACGGTATTGATTATGTTATTCATGCAGCAGCGATGAAACATGTGCATATTGCAGAATACAACCCTGGTGAGTGTGTGAAAACAAATATTGGGGGTGCGCAGAATGTGATTCAAGCAGCAATTCAAATGGGTGTGCAAAATGTTGTTGCACTATCAACAGATAAAGCTTGCGCTCCAATAAACTTATATGGGGCAACCAAATTAACATCGGATAAACTTTTTGTTGCAGCTAACAATATCAAAGGCAAACATAATATTAAATTTTCAGTGGTTAGATATGGTAACGTTATGGGATCTAATGGATCTGTAATTCCTTTTTTCTTAAATAAGAAAACGGAGGGGGTTTTACCAATAACAGTTGATACTATGACAAGGTTTAATATTTCTCTTCAAGGAGGCGTTGATATGGTTTTACATGCCATGGAAACAGCCTGGGGTGGCGAAATATTTATTCCTAAAATCCCTTCATATAAAATAATGGATGTTGCAAAGGCAATAGGCCCAGAATGCGAGCATAAAGTAATAGGGATTAGACCGGGAGAAAAAATTCATGAAGAAATGATTACTTCCTCTGATTCATTTTCCACCTATAATTTAGGGAAATATTTTGTGATAATCCCCCAAACACCAGTATGGAAAATTAATGATTTTGTTGCTAATTTTAATGCGGAATTGGTGCCTGATGGATTTTCATATAATTCGGGTACAAATACAGAATGGGAAACAGTTGAATCTCTACGAGCATTGATTAAAGAACACGTAGATCCAAATTTTGAAGCATAACAATGAAATCGATACCTTACGGAAGACAAAATATAACGGATTTAGATATTCAAGCAATAGTTGAAACGCTCCAATCGGATTATTTAACTCAAGGTCCAAAAATTGCTGAGTTTGAAAATGCGTTTGCTAAATATGTGGGGAGTACATATGCAGTAGCTGTTTCTAATGGCACTGCAGCTTTACATTTATGCACATTGGCACTGGATGTTAAAGAAGGAGATAAAGTTATAACCACTCCTATTACTTTTGCTGCTTCGGCCAATTGTGTGAGGTATTGTGGCGGGGAAGTTGTGTTTGCCGATATTGATCCTGAAACTTACCTTCTAGATATTGATAAAGTAGCTGCTTTATTGAAATTATCACCAAAAGGAACTTATAAGGGCATTGTACCTGTTGACTTTGCGGGTAGAGCGGTAGATTTGGAAGCATTTAGAAAATTAGCTGACCAATATGGTTTATGGATTATTGAAGATTCCTGCCACTCTCCTGGTGGGTATTTTGTAGATTCAAAAAATATGACTCAAAATTGCGGGAATAGTAATTTTGCCGATTTAGCTATTTTTTCTTTTCACCCAGTAAAACATATTGCTTGTGGAGAGGGAGGAATGGTCACTACAAATGATGAAGTGCTTTACAAAAAATTGCTTGCTTTACGTTCACACGGAATTACCAAAAATGAATCAGATTATACTAATTCCGCTAGTTTTGCAAATGGAAATGACAATGGAAGTACTAACTACCCGGGCTGGTATATGGAAATGCAAACGTTGGGATTTAATTATAGATTGACCGATTTTCAGGCAGCTTTAGGAATAAGCCAATTGGAAAGAGCTGATGATGGAATTGCAAAAAGAAGGCAAATAGCTGCGGTTTATGATCATGCTTTCGAAGGCAAGCCTTTTATAAAAGGGCAATCAGGAGTAGTTGAAGGTCACGCTTATCATCTGTATGTTATTGAAGTAGAAGACAGATTGGGTTTATATAATTTTTTACGGGAAAAAAAAGTATTTGCTCAAATTCATTATATACCTTGTCATTTAATGCCCTATTATAGACAATTTGGTTGGAAAGAAGGTGATATGCCAAATGCTGAAAAATATTATAGAAATTGTATCAGTTTGCCGATGTATCCAACTTTGACTGTTGAAGAACAATTTTTTGTGATTGAAAAGATAAATGAGTTTTACAATGTCTAATCTAGCAATTATTCCGGCACGTGGTGGAAGTAAAAGAATTTCGCGAAAAAACATAAAAGATTTTCTTGGAAAGCCCATTATAGCCTATTCTATTGAAGCTGCTTTAGCGTCCGACCTTTTTGACGAGGTGATGGTTTCTACAGATGATGAAGAAATCGCGGAAATTGCCATAAAATATGGAGCAACAGTTCCTTTTTTTCGAAGTGAGAAAATGGCAAATGATTATGCAACTACTTTTGATGTTATTGAAGAAGTAATATTGAAATACAGGGAACTTAATAAAACATTTGATTTTACTTGCTGTCTTTATGCGTGCGCTCCTTTTGTAACAGATAGAAAATTAGTGGATAGTTTTAAAATATTAAAAAATAATAATTTTGATAGCGTATTGCCTTTAATGTCTTTTGGATTTCCAATTCAAAGAGCGTTAAAAAAAGATAATAATAACAGAGTAAGTTTTTTTAATCCTAAGTTTAGTTTGATAAGATCTCAGGATTTGGAAAAAAGTTATCATGATGCTGGTCAGTTTTATTGGATGGACACTAAAAAGTGTATTGAACAGAAATCAATATTAACAAATAATACTGGAGGTATTATTATTTCGGAATTGGAAGGGCAAGACATTGACAATAATGATGATTGGGCATTAGCGGAATTGAAGTATAAGCTGAATGAAGAAAGTGAAAATAATAATTTTATTTAAAGCTGAAGAAAATCTAAGCGAAATAAAATTGGTCAATTAGATTTTTAATTTATAGTCTTGGATTTTTAGAACAAATTTAACCAATTTTTAAAAATTTAGTCTAAATGATGGTGCAGAAGAAGTTAAATTTTCTATTAGTTTATTGAATCAATTTATTTTTAATGTTGGTGCTAATTTATTGAAAATATAATTTTTATAATAAAAAATGAAACAAAGGGTAATTTTTAGAGCAGATGGAAATTTAGAAATTGGATATGGTCATTTTATAAGGACACTAGGTATAGCAGGTTTAATTAATAAAGAATTCGATTGTATTTATGCTACCCAGATTCCAACAGAGTATCAGTTAAATGAAATTAGTAAAGTCTGTAATGGGAAAATTGAATTAAGTAAAAATGAAAATCATTTTGACGAATTTCTTACTTTTTTAATAGAGGGGGATATAGTTGTTTTAGATAATTATTTTTTTGATTCAGAGTACCAGCTTCGCATAAAAGAGATAGGGTGTAAGGTTATTTTTATTGATGATCATAATGATAAAGATTATGTTTGTGATGCTTTGATAAATAATATTCCGGGTTTTCTTCCGGAATCATTTACAAAAAGGGAATACACAAAACTATATTTAGGAACAGACTACGCGCTTTTAAGACAAGAATTTTTTAAACCACAATTAAGGAAGGTTGAGAAGAAAGCAAAAACAATATTTTTATCCTTTGGAGGAAGTGATTTTTTTAATATTTCAGAGAAAATTATTGATTTTTTAAATTCAATCAATCCAACTTTTGAAATTAATTTGTTGATTGGTGATGCGTATAAATTTCACAATAATTTAAAAAAGTTTAATAACCTTAGAATTCATAAAAATATTAGTGCGGCTGAAGTTGCTTTGATAATTGCCGGTTCTGATATTTGTATTGTTCCAGCCAGTAGTTTGCTGAACGAAGCAGCTTCAATTGGCAGTAAAATAGTACTGGGTTATTTCGCCGATAATCAAATTCAGCCCTATGAGTATTTTGTTAATAATGATTTGGCAATTGGTCTTGGAGATTTTAGAGAAGTAAAATTTGGATTATTTAAAGAAAAGTTAGAGGAAGTAATTCAATCTGATTTTTTAATACAAAATCAAAGTAAAGTTTATTATTTTCAACAAGCCAATAATTTAAAAAAAATATTTTATGACATGCAAAACAATTAAAATAGGATTAATAGGCTTTGGTGCTGTTGGTAAATTGCTTTACAGAACACTTTTGGAAGACAATTATAATGCTGAGAATATTTATATATTTGATGATAATGTTGTTGGAATTACTGATTCACGTTGTTATAGGTTTAATGATTTTAAATCCTCAGAATTTTTAGATTTTTGGTTTATTCCAACTCTTGGCTATCTAAGTGGTAAACTAAGACTTACGATTTTAAATTACTTGATTGAAAATAAATACAACATTTTTTCATATCATCATCCAAGTGCTTTTGTGAGTTCAGGTTCAAAGATTGGGAGAGGTGTCTTAATTTATTCTATGGTTAATATTGATACAGGTGTCATAATTGGCGATGGTGTTATTATAGCAAACTCAACAGTTATAGCCCATGATTCAGAAATTGGGAATGGTGTTTATTTTGGGGCAAATGTATGTGTTTGTGGTGAAGTGAAGATTGGTGAGTTATGCTTTATAGGATCATCGGCAACGATTTCAAATGGCTTAAGTATCGGTAAATACAGTACAATTGGTATGAGTTCGTGTATAACAAAGGATATACTGGATAATTCTTTTGCAATTGGAAATCCAGTTCAGATTAAAAAAAATATTAATGTTTATTAGTCTGAATGGGTGAAATAGGCTAATTTATATAAATGTAATTTATGAAGAAAGTAATGATTTTAGGAGCTGGCGAAATGCAAGTGCCAATTATTCAAAAAGCTGTTGACTTGTCTATTTATACAATAGTTATAGATTTTGACCCCATAGCCCCTGGTTTTAAAATAGCTGACAGAAAATCTTTAATAAGTACAATTGATTATGAAAATATACTTATTATAGCTCAAAATGAAAATATAGATGGGATTTTAACAATGTCTGATTTTCCAGTTAATGTTGTTGCAAAAATAGCTGAAGAATTAAGGTTACCGGCAATGTCAATAAACGTTGCTGCTATTTGTACAAATAAATATTTGCAAAGAGAATTTTTTAATAATCATAATATTAAGACCCCTAAATTCAAATTAATTGAGGGTGTTTCTGATTTTAAAATCATTGATTATTTCCCAGTTGTGATAAAACCAATAGACTCTTCAGCAAGTAGGGGAGTAAAAAAGGTTAATAATATGGATGAATTGGAAAGTCAATATTCCATATCCAAAAAACATTCAAAACAAGGAAAAGTTATTGTCGAGGAATTTATATCTGGTCGTGAATTTAGTATTGAAACAATTACACAAGAAGAAGTTACAACTATAGTTGCAATTACTGAAAAGATTGTTAATAGTGCGGAGATTGGTTATTTTGTTGAAGATTCTCACATTATTCCAGCACGTATCTCAGGCAATGAAGTTAAGATAATTACAGAGGAAGTTATTAATGCTATTAAAATACTTAAAATTAATAATGCACCAACTCATACCGAAGTTAAATTAAATGAAACAGGCGCTTATATTATTGAAATAGCATGTAGATTAGGAGGGGATTACATTACTTCTGATTTAGTTCAATTATCAACCGGAGTTGACATGTTAGAAAATTTAATAAATTTGGCTCTGGATAATCCTGTAGATGTAGATCCTAAATGGAATAAGGTCGCTTTAATTCAGTTTTTAAACAGTAATAATTATCAGCAATGTGTCACATTTGTTGAGCAAGGTAATAGTGCTGTTATTCGATCTGAGATTAAAGAATATCATAATCATGAAATTACTAGTTCTTTTGACAGAATGGGGTATGTAATTTTGCAGACCAATAATATGGAAGAAATGGAAGAAATCTTGAGTCAGTTAAACACATTATAAATTAAGATTAATTCATATGAAAATTGATACGTTTAATATAAATAGAGAAAGTAAAGTTTTTATAATCGCAGAACTTTCAGCCAATCATAATGGCAGTATTGAAACTGCTATTAAAACTATAAAAGCCGCCAAACGAGCCGGAGCTGATTGTATCAAGCTTCAAACTTATACAGCCGATACCATTACTATTGATAGTGATAAAGATGATTTTTTAATAAAAGGTACTATTTGGGAAGGTCAAAATTTGTATAAATTATACCAAGAAGCCTATACACCATGGGAATGGCATGAAAAATTGTTTGCCGTTGCCAAAGAAGAAGGACTTGTTTGTTTTTCATCTCCTTTTGATAGAACAGCTGTTGATTTTTTAGAAGCTTTAAAGGTACCTGCCTATAAAATTGCTTCTTTAGAAATCACCGATATTCCTTTGATTGAATATGTAGCTTCCAAGGGGAAACCAATTATCTTATCTACTGGGATTGCTGAAGAAGCTGATATTAAGTTGGCTTTAGACGCTTGCAGGAGAATGGGGAATAATGATATTGCCCTGTTAAAATGCACATCCAGTTACCCTGCTCCTATTGAGGAAGCCAATATGTGTATGGTAAAAGACTTGGCAGAACGCTATGGAGTAATATCCGGATTGTCCGACCATACCATGGGAAATACGGTTCCTGTGGTAGCTACCTGTTTTGGAGCTAAAATAATCGAAAAACATTTTATTTTAGACCATTCTATTGGCGGCCCTGACGCTTCTTTCTCTATGGATGAAAAAGAATTTACAGCTATGGTCAAAGCAGTTCGTGAGGCGGAAAGCGCAATTGGCGTTGTTGATTATACCTTGACTGTAAAACAACTCAAAGGAAAAGATTTTTCTCGTTCACTATATATCGTTGAAGATATGGAAGTTGGAGAGGAATTTACAGAAAAGAATGTCAGATCAATACGTCCTGGTTTTGGGATGCATCCCCAGTTTTTTAATGATGTCATTGGAAAGAAATCAAAATTGGATATAGAAAAAGGTACTAGATTATCTTGGGAATTAATTGATTAAGTGAAATTTGTTTCGAAAGGAAAGTGTATTTAAGAACGATACTAATTCAGAATCTATTGATTTCAAATCAATATTTTATTTTTTTATAAAAATCAAACAAATATTAGTTAATCCAATCTGGTTTGGGGTAGTCCCTAAAATATCAACTTTAATTAACGTGCTATTATTACAACTTGTAGACCTTTGCAGGACGAGAACGTTAAAACAATAATTACATTTGAAACGCCTTCAGGAACGGAGTGGAGATCGCCATCTGATCCTAGATATTTTTTTTCCAATTTATTCTTTAGTGTATCTGAGAGTGATGCCGATGCTAAAATAAAAGGAATGGAGAGTTATGAGTTTGAACGACGCAAGTATCCTCATCCCCGTTCACCAGAAGCATTAAAAATTCAAGCACAAAGATGGGGCGTGGTTGTAGGAACTAATTTTGCAGAAGCAATTTTATATAATAAGATCAATAGTTTAAAATAAATATGAATATATTATACTCAGGGTGCATTACAGACCCTTGGCTTGATGTTGCTAAAAAGTTACAAGAACAAAATAATTTAAACCCAGTATATTGGATTGGATGGAACGGGGATGGGGAAGAGCAAATCATTCAATCAGAATTTAAAGATATCGTTTTTCATGATATAAGTTCGGCTTGGAAAGGAAATTTCCCTAAATATCAGGGGGTAGACAATAATGTAATACTTGATAATGATTTTATTGAACGAAACCTGAAACACGAAATTATTTGCATAAAAATGATGGATCGCTTAGACCCAGATAGATACAGTTTTAATTTTAGCGAAAGACAAAGTTTGTTTAGAAAACTGATTAGAATATGGATAAGCATTATAGATCATGAGAATATTGAAATTGTAATTTCGCCGTCTATCCCACATCGTGTATTTGATTATGCATTGTACGTGGTTTGTAAAGAAAAGGGTATAAACTTCATTACTTATAAAGCGACTAGTTTAAAGGGGTTTCTAATTCCAACTACAGATATATATAAACTACCCACTTATGCTTATAATTATCCATTTCTAAGGACAGAAATTTCAGATGAAATAGAAGATTTTATCAAACATATTCAAAAAGATTATACCCTTGCAGAACCAGAATATATGAAGAAGCAGGAATTATCTAAATCGAAATATAATATCAAAACCCTTGCTAAGACATTTTCGAAAAAACCAGGAAAATATTTTAGGTTATTAATTGATTTGAAAAAACCTTCAAAGTCCTATTTTAAGGAAAAAAATCAATCAATTGAAAAAAGCGAGTACTCAAAATTAGGTGTAATGCTTCTTAAAAAAAAAGGGAGAAAACATAAAGCAGAACTAAAGAAAATTTATGAATCTTTAGTTAGTGAACCTGATTTTTCAAAGAAATATATTTATGTTGCCTTGCATTATCAGCCTGAAGAAACAAGCACACCAAGTGGTTCGTTTTTTACTGATCAATTTTTAATGATAGAAATGATTTCAAAATCTATCCCGAAAGATTGGTTGGTATATGTTAAAGAGCATAAATCACAATTTCACCCATTAATGGAAGGTGAAACTAGTAGAGATCGTTCACTTTATTTGGACATATTAACTCTTAAGAACACAAAACTTATACCAGTAAATTTTAATTCTTTTCAATTAATTGATTCTTGCCAGGCAACTGCTACTTTAACTGGGACAATTGGTTTAGAATCTGTCATTAGAAAAAAGCCAGTTTTAGTTTTCGGAAACCCTTGGTATTCGCCATTAAAGCATGTTTTTGAAATTGAAAATTTAGTGGACATAAAGAAAGCAATGGATTTTATAATTAATGGTGTTAACATTGAAGATATAGATGTTTATAATTATTTATCTCACATAGTAAATAGCATAGGTATCAAAGCATATCATTACAAAGGGTATAAAGAAATTTCTGGTGTAGATAAAATAACCTCTATAAACTCTTTGGCTAAATCAATAATTGATATTATTAATAAAGATATTTACAGCTGAATCATTATGTCAAAATCAATTAATCTGGCAACACCATATATTTTATAATTATGAGTAGTACGTCTCAAAAAGTCTCAAAAAGTGTTCTTTTTCAAATTTTGAATTTGGTTTTTACAGGCTTATCGGGTATTATAATTTTGCCATTTATTCTTGATAGCTTTGGTGTTGAAAAATATGGTATTTTCGAATTGATAATCAGTCTTTTAGTCATCGATACATTTTTAGAATTTGGTGTTGGAGGTGCAATTATTAAATACACACCAAACTTTAAATCAAAAGGAGGCTTTCGTTTAAATGATTTTTTTTGGACTTTTACTTATGTAAAAAGCATATTTTCGTTAATTGCGTTTTTTTTAGTTATTTATATTGCATTTAACTTCTCCAGTATTTTTAGTGAAATACCAAAAGAGTATAATTCTCAGATTAAGACATCCTGTTTTATTTTTGCTTTTGGACTTATTTTAAAAAATATATCAGTCGTTAGAGGAATTATGCTAAAAGGTTTACTTCGTTTTGATTATGCCTTAGGTTCAGATATTATTGCCAACATATGTTACTTTTTTATAGTATTCATATTGTTAAAGATTGACAGTAATTTTGGATTGGTTGAATTGTCTTTAATGTTGTTTATTTTTACTCCATTATTAAAAGGAGTTTTATACACTTTTTGGCTTCACAAACTTGAGCCATCTATTTCTTTCTTGCCTAAGAAGTGGGACAAGGAAATTTTGAAGGAGACTTATAAATATATGGGAGGAATGACATTGATATCATTAGTTGCCAAAGTATTTGGACAAGGAAATCGGTTTATTTTAGGAATTATATCAAATCCCATCTCATTAGCCGTTTATGGTGTTGCTGAGAAAATAAGAAAACCGATAATAAATATTTCATCCTCAATTTTGAGACCCTTAATACCAGCTTCAGCAAACATTGATTTTAATAATAAGCAAGCATTGTTTAAGAAAATATTGAGTATTGCTAGGATTGAGTCTATTATTGTTTTTGGAACAGCCTCTTTAATTATATTAATAACGCCAGAGCTTTTAAAAGTATGGCTAAGCGGGAGATTGCCAGAAGCAACAATTGTCATCCAAGTTTGGCTTCTGCCGTTATTATTTCCAAAAGCAGGCGTTATGTTGATGTTTTATTATGGACAAGGAAAAACGAAAGCAAGTCTTATTATCAATATTATAGGTACTATAATTAATTTTGTATTGGCGTTAATATTGCATCATTACTTTGATTTACTTGGTTTTATTTTGGGATTATCTATTTCAACTATGATTACTTCTGTTATAGGTTTAGTATATTTTTGTAGTTTCTATGAAATAAAGTTGAGTCGATATATTTTTGAGGTTTCATACATTCCATTTCTTTCTATTGCTGGAATTACGGGTTTTTATTTTTTTCTTAAACAGTTTTTTATTCCCAATAATTGGGGATCAATTACTTTAATTTTAATTTTACTATTTACATTATATTCAATAATTACTTTTCTGTTACTTTCCCGCAATGAAAGATCTTTTTTTATTAAACATTTAAATCCTTTTGTTGGCAAATAGTTTCTTCAATCTTGTTATAAATGGTCGTTTATATTATGAAAAAAAACTCATCTAAAATGAGATTAGTCTTGAAAAATTTTAAAAAAAATAGTTAAATATTTCAAAGATTAACAATGCAAATTATAAAATTAATATTATTCCTATTAAGAATGAATTGGGTGTTATTGGATTTCGAAATAAAATTTTGCTTTATTTAGTTTGGATTTGCACAAGTGGTTCCTTCAATTATTCAAAAAAAATAAATGGTTATGGAATATTTATTATTTGAAATTAAAAAAATAAATCCCGTATTTAACTATTTTTTGTTCAAAAGGGGGCATTAAAAGCTGCTTTTACAATAAAAAAAATACAAAAGCACCTTGTGCAGAAATAAACGTAAATTTAATTAATAAGTATGTTTAATATGAAGAAATTATTTGTGTTAACTGACTATAATGGTCGTTTTGGTTCAAAATGGGATGCTATTCCTTACAACAGCGGTTTCGATAAAATAGCATTATTAAAATATTTCTCCGAAGGAGATTTTCAGCTTGAATATGTTGAAATGTCAAAAGCAGTTAATTTAAATTGCATAGAGAATTCGCTTTTTTTATACACATCTTCTGAAGATGTAGGGTATCATTATAAAGCATATATTGAAGATGTTGTACTGTTTTTACAAGAATCTGGTGGAAAAATGATTCCTAATTACAATTATTTACGAGCAAATAATAACAAGTCCTTTATGGAATTGTTACGTAAGAAACTGGGCTCTAAATGGGGAGACCAACTCAAATCTTGGTCTTTTGGCACTTTAGAAGAAATGAAAACGTCGTTAACTGAGTTTAATTATCCAATTGTAATTAAAACTGCCGCAGGGGCTATGAGTAGAGGTGTTTCTCTGGCAAATAATGAGGCCGAATTAATCAAAAAGGCAAAAGCAATTTCCAGAACAAAACATATATTTCAAGATATTAAGGATTATCTTCGGCCTTATAAACATAAAGGTTATAAAACGAACTCACTTTATCGCAATAAATTTATAATTCAGTCTTTTATTCCAAATCTTAAAAATGATTGGAAAATTTTAATCTATGGCGATAAATACTTTGTGTTAACAAGAGGTGTTGCCAAGAATGACTTTAGGGCAAGCGGAAGTCATACCAATTATCTAGCTGGAAGTAAAGCTTTATTGCCTATAGGTTTATTGGATTATGCAAAAAAGGTTTTTGATGCAATGAATACCCCTCAACTGTCAATCGATATAGTAAATGATGGTAATAATTTCCATTTAATTGAATTTCAAGCTATCTATTTTGGCACTTCCACAATTAATATGTCGGATGTCTATTTTGTGAAAAAAACTGAAAAATGGACACCTGTAAAAATTACGGAATCAATTGAGCAAATTTATGCAGAAAGTGTGAAACAATATTTAAATAGGGTGTAATAATTTTTGGCACAGCCAAACAAGTAAAACAAGTTAGATTAATTTTGGCTAAATAGGTAATGTCGTTTATTCCTTTGAATACCCTAATTTTTAGCAAATCTTAACAAAGAGAACAATGGAAAGTTCAAGTACATTATAAACAACATCTTATAAATTAAATAATATATAATTTCACGTTTTTTCATGTTTAAGTTAAACCTTAAAAGATATCTATTTTACAGTTTATTGCTGAATCTATTATTAATTACAATGGTAGAGTTAGATTATATTTTAATATATATATTCAATATATTATCAATTTTGATTTATTATTTCACTTTAGAATCCCAGTATCATAAACCCGCTAGCTATTATAAATCGAATAATTTAATTGCTACTGTATTTATATACTCACTTTTTGTTGTTGTAGTCTTAAACGTAATTTCTTATTATTATAATCAAAATTATTTTGTTTTTAGTGAAGCAGATACAGTTACATATCATAGGGAGTCGCTGCGTATGGCTTCTAAAAGCTTTTCAGACGGTATGAAAGGTTTTCTTGAGAGCTACTCTTTTGAAGATTTAGGAGCAATTTTAGTTATTAGCAGCTTATACCAGGTAATAGCATCTAATTTAATGGTCAATTTTTTTTATGTTTTAATTGGAGTTTTTTCATCGCTTCTTATATTTAGAATTGGCAAGAAATTTATGTTTCCAAAATATGCCTATTTATGCGCTTTAGCCTATGCTACTTCTTCATTTGTATTATGGTTTCATGCTTCGGGTCTGAAAGAGAGTGTTATGATTTTTTTAATAATCCTGTTCTTTGACCAATACTATCAATTTATATCACGAAAAAAGGGATATAACATCATTTTTATCTTTATTTCATTGGTATCGTTATTATTATTTCGACCAGCCATCACTTTTTTGTTATTGGCAAGTGTGTTGTTATCCTTTATTTTTTCAAAAAACAAATCACCAGTTCTTCTAATGTTATCATTTATAATATTGGTGGTTTCCTTTAATTTTTTCAATCAGATTGAAAATGCTTTATTAAGGTTTACTGGACCAAATATTGAAACTATGATTGCGGGAAAGGAGTCAACAGGAATGGTTAAAGGTAGCCTACCATTTACCTATGCTGTAAATGCTTTGGCAGGTTTGATTGGGCCTATTCCAACAGTTGTTTCCAAAGAGAAAGCCCTATTGTCATTTTTTGCAGTAGGTCTACTATTTCGAGTATTTTTTGCAACATTTTTTTGGTTTGGAGCTTATTACGCCTATAAAAAAAAATATTATGTTCTTTTCCCTCTTATATTTTTCGTATTATTAGAAAGTTCCTCATTGGTTTTTATTTTGGAAGGATTAGAGCTTCGGAAATCATTACCACATTTTTTCGCAATCTTTTTGGTGGGTTTTTGGTTTCTAGATTTTTTTAGAAGAAAAAATAGTATTAAAAA
>JBNMNO010000069.1:0-13989 GCA_051275695.1 Mariniflexile sp. | reverse complement strand
TTCACCTTAATCCCAGAATATCAAGAAGATGAGAATTGATCTTATGAACATCATACCTTTCTTCAGCAATTTTACGACTACATAAACCCATTTTTGTAATTTCTTCTGGATGATCAATAAACCACAACATTTTATCCGCTAATATTTTTGGACTCCAAGGAGGAATTAAGTAACCATTTTTACCATCGATTACGGTTTCTCGACAACCAGGAGCATCAGTTGTAATTATAGGCCTTCCAATAGCCATAGCTTCTTGAGTGCTTCTTGATATACCTTCTCTATATGAAGGTAAAACAAACACACTGCTGTTATTTATCCAATAACAAACATCATCTACATGACCGGGGTGGAATAATAAACCACTCTCAATATATTTCTTCAATTCATATTTAGACAATGAACCTGGATTCAAATTATCTACCTCGCCAAGTACAATAAATTCAATATTTGGTTTTTTTTCTTTAACGATTTTTGCTGCCTCAATAAACTCAAAAATTCCTTTTTCAACTAGAAGTCTACCCATAAATAGGAATCTAACAGGATCCAATGAAGGTAGACAATATGGATAATCATTTAAATCTAGACCTATCCCACCAATGACTTTATAGTTATTAACCTTCATATTGTTAGCGACTAATAAATCTATAGGATCATCGTGATTAAGAAACAACAATGTATCAAGATAGGGAAATACTAATCGATATAAATATACCTGTATTTTCTGTAGTATTTTTGTCTTAAGTGTAACCCCATGAGGTTGACTAGTAAAAAGAAAGCCTAACCCCTCAAGCATAGCAACACTTTTTTTTACTCCTGCTATTTTTGCAGCAATTGTTCCATATATTACTGGCTTAGAAAAATAACTAAAAACCAAATCAGGTCGTATTTTTCTAATCTTAAGGCTTAATTTTATTGTACACCAAATATCTTGTATTGGATTAAGCCCAGTCCGTGCTAATTCATATTTAACGGGAAAAGCGCCCCAAGATTCAATAATTTTTATTTGGCCTACATTATAATCAGTCGCAAAAGCATAAACCTCGTGACCTTCAGCCAGCATACTAAGAATCAAATGTTTTCGAAAGTTTAATATAGATGCAGCAACAGTTCCGATTACTATAATTTTCATATTAGGAATTAATAACCATCAGGAATAACCAACTAATAAAACCACACATCTTTGAATAAACATTATAATAACACCTTGAGATTATTTCATCGACCATGGAAAACCTTACAGGATCTTTAATGATCGAGAATACTTTTTAACAGTTTATATTTTTTGCTTACATCAATTTCGGCATGTATTTAAATGATCTGTAAAAATATTTAAAAAATAATATGGTACATTTAACATGATAAATTATAAAATATTAACGTTTTAAATATAATCTCAATATCGTTATATATACTTAAAAAATTAAATTGAAAGATTATAGTTAATTTTAAAATATCAATATACCCATAAAAACTTTACATTAGGATTACCGCAAAAAAAACATCAGAAAAAGACTTATAAGCTTATAAAACATACCTGAGATATTACAATAAGAGAGTTATTTGAAATATCATTTTTAACAAGTTAACAGTCTTCGGAAAAGGTAACTCCAATTATTTTTCTATCTTAACGATATAGTCGATTAAATTTTCATATAGATTTTTCTTTAACATCTGTTTCGGTATTTTTTTTTACAACTAACCACTGCAAAAAATAACTTTCAGGTAGGGCACTATTTATTATTATTTTTCTAGGAAAAATAAAATGCAAGGCGTATTTTAGTATGTCAAGTGCTACTTTTAAAATAAATGTTATTAGCGATAGACAAACAAAAATAAACCTATTACAAGCGATGAAATTACGGATTTGAATCAGTAGAACAAAGTACCGAGTCGATAATAACTTTTTTAAATTAACGCTATCACGAAGTCGATAAGCTAAAAGCACTTCAGGCAAGCACTTAAACTTACTATGCATATAGCTTTCTAATAACAATTCTTGGTCCTCACAATAATAACCTGAGGGCTCTCTATATTGGTTATCACGAAACCACTGAGCTTTACCCATCCAAGTAGGGTGAGGCATATAAAACCCACGCCAAGGCTTAGAACAAATAGCATCATGCTCTAATGCAAAAGGTTGCTTACGAACAATATCTCCAGACTCAGATATCTCAATAGTACATGTAGCAGTTAAATCTAATGAGCTGTCATTTTCTAAAACTAAAATTTGTTTTGACAATCGTTCGGGGTAAGAAACATCATCCTGGTCCATGCGAGCAATGTATTTCCCTTCTGCTAAAATGACGCATTTATTTAAAGAAGCCGCTAACCCTATATTTTGACTGTTTTCATAAAATCGAATCCTAGAATCATCATATCTAGAAATAATATTTTTAGAACTATCAGTAGATCCATCATCTATAATAATAAATTCAAAATTTGTAAATATTTGATTCAAAATACTATTAATTGCTTGATGCAAATACTTATCGCCATTATAAACTGGCATTATGATTGAAACTAAAGGGGTAGCTGACATCCTATGAACTCACTAACTGATTTTAATGGAATCATATCTGCACCCATGTTGTTGGTATTAGATCTGAGGTGTCAATGCTGGTATCGGAAAACCACTGTTTAGGGGCAACAACCCGTTTTTTGGGATGCCTACCTAACCAAGCACCCCACCAACTAAATGAACTATTTGCAATAACATAATGATTACAAGCAGACATTAACCTCATATCCTCATGTGCCTCCTTAGGTCCATTTATATCTACAATTGTCATAGGCAGATCTAGCTTGAAATAATCTTTAACCCACTCAGGGTCGTCAGAGAAAATAAAGCAATGCGGATTTTCCAAGCCCTGCGCAGCCAACGCAACACCAGAATGATAATAACTCATAGAACATATGCCATGATATTTATTTGTTTTTTCATCTACAACATAATCACCTCTACGAACATGAACACAAATTGAATCATAATTCTCGATTAATTTAAGTATTACCAATACGTTTTCATTAGGAGCATCTTTTAATTTAAATTCATCTAAAATTGTATCTTTAATATTTTTGAAATATTTTTCACTTTGAAAATAACCATTCAAAATAGCTGGCGCCTTTACATTATCAATCGTTGAATCACATTTAAATGACTTTTCTTGGAATCCATAAGTTGCCGAATATAAGCCAATACGGTGAGCAGCTCTTTTAAAAATTTTATTTAAAAGGTTTGGTTTAGTTTCAGATGCGAGAAGAACTTTATGAGTAATATTAAAAGGGGATAGCGCGTAATCCCTGTCATCACTTTGGGAAAACCAGGACAAATCTAACTTTAGCGAGGCCTTGCATCTTACCGCAACAGATTTTGCGGCAGCATACTGAAACATTTGATTACCCAACCCACCAACGAGAGGGATGATTATTTCACTCATCATTAAACCCTTTATTAGTTTCAACAACACTGTCGTTTATTAGTTCGAAAAATAATTTTTCATATTCTTTAGAAATTAAATTCCAGTTAAACTTTGCTTTACTCATCTCTAAGCCTTTTTTTCCTAAAGCCTCTAATTTGTCTGGAGATGAAGCCATATCCTCAATTCTTTTTGCTAGTACGTGAGGAGCCACTTTAGTAAATCCACGTCCATCTACAGATGCTTCACATATTTCGCCTCCCTCCGTCCATTTTACTATTTCATTACTATTACCCACAGGTACAGTAAGAAATGGGAGCCCCGCAGCGCATGCTTCAAATAAAACCAAAGGTGAGTATTCAATATTCGAGGCAAAAACAAATAAATCTGCATTTAAATATGCCTGTACCAATTCCTCTCTTGGCATATCAACCATAATTACTTTTTTATCGGATGCTTGACTTATATTTATTTTCTGAGCCCAACTCGCGACATTATTGGATCTGCCAAAATAAAGATTATATCGTAGCAAAATAGTCTTCAGCGTATGTTTAGCTGTATAAGTCCAACCGTATTGGTTTATCAAACTAACTAACTTTCTTACTATGGACGGCTTTTTTCCATTTAGTTCAAATTGATTACCATTCAATATTAATACAGATTTTCTTCCATTTAACTCCAATTTTGAATAAGCTTCAACTAACTCTAAATGTCCTTTCAGTCCTGTTATAGTTCCTACTGTAAGAATGATAAATGTTGAATCATCAGCAGATAAAGATGTTCTAAAATTCCCATCCTTACTAACTGAAAACTCATTCGCATCCGCAGCATTAGGGATCACTACCTCATTGTTAATATTATTTTTTTTGCTAAAATTTATATCGCGATAATCTTCGGCATGGTAAACAACCCTATCAAAGAGTTTCAAAATACTGATAAGTTTAGAGAAATATTCGGCATAGTTTTTATTATACAATCCGGAATAACCACAAGGGACAAGGACTTTTTTAGCTCGAATTTCTGTCAATACAGGCCAAGCGGCATCAAAAGACCATTGTTGTGCGGCGTAAAACATGATGACATCAATATCAGAATTAACCAAAAATGACTGATATTCTTTTATGTTTCCTTCGATGCCTCCCACATTATTACCTGACAACTCAAACTCAATAATCTTGACAGCATTATGTAATAAAGATCTTCCGGTGATTTTTGTAGTCGCAACGCTAACCTCATGTCCGTAAGATACAAGTCTCTCGGCAAGCTGTCTCATTACTTCCTGTGCCCCACCTACACTGGGGAAATAAAACTCCACACAAAATAGAATTTGCATTATTTTATCCCAACCTTGGCTACTGACAGCCATGTTCGGTGAAGTCCATCTTCAAGAGAAGTTTGACAACTCCAACCAGAAAGATTGGTTAATTTTTTTGAACTTAATACATTTGCCTCAACATCAAATGTGCGTTCAGGCAAAATCTCATAAGAGAGTTGATAACCTGTCCCGGCAATAACGTTATTCAAAGTTGTTACAACCTCTAAATTATCCGTTCCTATACCAGACCCTATGTTATAAATTTCACCCGATATACCGTGGTTAAGTGCGGCAATTAAACCTTCTGCTAAATCATTAATATATATGTAATCACGTATTGTTCCTCGCTGACCAAATACCTGTATTTTTGTTTTGTGAAGCGCGGCATAAAGTGAAGCACCAATAAAACCTTGATTAAGTGCACCAAATTGATTAGCTCCATATGGATTGCTGGGCCTAACGATTACAACAGGTAAGCATTCTAAATGGTGATAGAGTTGGGCATACTTTTCTATTGCCAATTTGGTAATGCCATAAGGAGATACAGGGTCAGTCTTATGAGTTTCTTTAATTGGTAAATATTCAGGATTGCCATATACGGTTCCCCCTGAAGATACAATCATGATTCGTCGAATATTCGACTCTGATGCCAGCTTGAATAAATTGACTGCATATGGAAGGTTAGAGAGAATATCAACGACTGGATCATCGAAACTAGTTTTTGGAACCGATGCATAAGCCAAATCAACGATTTCATTACAACCTGCAATTAATTTATGCAATGAATTTTCGTCCCGAACATCTGCAGAAATATATTCAACTTCATTTGGAAGGTTATATTTTGGTTTTTTACTGCGGCCAACAACAACTATATCTCGCATCTTGTCTTTAATTAATAAACCTACAAAATGACTTCCAATAAATCCGCTGCCACCAATCACTAATGTTTTATATTTGATCGACATAACTTAACCTAATTTGCGAAAATATGATCTTATGATGCGAAGCCCTGTTAACACTTTTTCTGGAAATTGATTACTAACCGAACGATATAAAAGGTGCTTGCTTATTCGTTTAAATACTTCCTTAAATTCATCGGACCAATCATTTTCACATCCGGCAATATCAATAGCAGCTTGCAAAAGCATTTTTTGCATAGTCTTATTCGAAAGACTGCTAACACACTCAGCGCCATGATAAATTTGGGACAAACGTAGACATTGATCATATGAATAAGTTGGAGATATCCTAAAATAAATATTTTCTGCAGATATTCGCAAAACATTATTTAAAAAAGGATTCACCCCAGTTCGAGACATACTAGAGGGCATTTCTCTGTATACGGTTAACACTTCGGGAATATTTGCAATCTCGTAGTCCTTTGCAATCCTAGACCACAATTCATAATCTTCGGGAGGTTGCCGAAAAGTATCTTCGGAATATCCACCACAATTATCAAGAGCACTCTTTCGCATCATGATAGATGAATGAACAAATGGATTATCAAACAGTAGCTCTAACTTTAAAGCATGACTTGATGACGCATGGTTATGGTAGCGTTGAGTCTCTTTATCGCCTTCATAAATTTGAGCCCAAGTCCCAACTATCCCAACTTGATTATTTTGTTCAAGAAAATCAAATTGTTTTACAAATCTTTCAGGTAGTACCAGATCGTCCTGATCTTGTCTCGCGATATATTTACCTGAAGCAAGCCCTATCCCAACATTTAGGCTGGCAGCTAAACCTTTATTTTTCTGCTTATGTATTAAAATATCTTTTGAAGGATTATCATTAGATATCGCTTTAGCAATCGTAAATGAAGTATCAATCGAGCCATCATCTATTATTATGACTTCTGTATTCGATACTTTTTGGTCTAGAACAGATACAAGAGAATCATTTAAGGTTTCTTCACCATTATAAATTGGTATAATTACAGAGATTTCAAAAGTTTCATTAAATGATTGCATATTAATTATATAAATCTCAACATAATAAAAACCTGATTATTAACAAGCAATAAATTTGTTAATAGCCCTAACGTTAATTGAACAAGTGTTAAATCTTCCTACAATTTGTAGTGACTTAAGCAAGCGTACATAAGAATTTTCACTACTTCAGAGAACCAGTCGTCTCACTAGGCAGCTATGTATTACTTTTTACTTTAACATCTATCGACAATGACTGTCGGAATCATTACTTTTATGTCGGCTTATGAATATAACACCTTCAATAAAGCTTAAATCTAATACTAAAACGATTAGCTGTGTATAGCTTATAAATACAACTTCTTGTAAACATATTTTCAAGAATTATACCAACTATCTGGCTGACTCTCAAAAATTGCACTTACGAATTGAGCTTGAAGATTTAAGATGATCCAGTAATTCGTAAGATAATTTTTAAAGCATAAACCTGATCCAGTTGACTTTCAACAAACGTACATTATTTAACAATGTTTAATTCAATCTGAACAACAATAAAAATAAATTATTTTCATTTACTCTTTCTTCTCCACCCTTCCCATACAAACCAATAATTGAAGGTAACGTAGTGCGTTTTTTCTAAACCTTTCCTTATTTTTTTTCTTTTATTTTCAGCACCTTCTATGAAATCATGGAACTGAACCTGTATATTCTTGAAAATTTCAATCGCATTACTAGTTATTAAAGCCGGTAAAACTTCAAACTCTCCACCTTCAATATTTATCTTCATTAGATCAACTTTATTTAAATTTTCAGATCTTATAAAACTACAAATATCTTTTAGGTTAATAACTTCTTTATTATTTCCGACTTTAAAAATTGAGCTTCCATCTGCATCTAGGTTAATTTCTAATAATTTATCACTATCAGACAAACCAAAATTGAAAACTTTTATTTTTTCATTACCCGCAAACCGCCGATCAATTTTGTTATAGAATGAAATAACTGGTTCAAATACATATATATTGCATCCATATCTTCTAAAAATAGCATCTGTAAAATCACCTTCATAACCACCTAAATCAAAAACCACACTATCGCAATCTAGATCATAATTTAAACGATGAGTGTTATCGCCTTTTCTTGCAACCCATTTTTTATGCGCGCTAGAAAATCTTTTTTCTTTAATTTTATTTCTTATTAAAAAAGGATTTAAAAACCGCAAAACAGACTTAGCCTTATTTTTCAACCTTGCCCTACAAGATATTGGCTCATAACTTAATGCCTTTTCGATATTAGAAAAGACATCCTCGTCATAGCACACATCATTTATATCCTGAACTTTTTTTATCTTAACAATTCCATCCCATTCAAAACCCTGGAAGAAATATTTTTTTAGACTATTTGTTAGAGAAGTATGCCCCGCACTAGCACTATGATAAAAAAACTTTTGAACAGGATGAAATAAATTCAACATAGTCTGCTCTTTACCTAAATAATTAATAACACCGTTTTCATATAGTAATAATGATAAATGTTTTGGAAAATTATATATATAGTCATAATAAATTGTTGGAAATTCTAGATACCCTTTTTTTGCAACGCGAGTTAGTTCAGAAATAAAAAATTCAATTTGATCAGCCGGAACATGCTCGAGCACATGAGAACAGATCACGTAATCAAATTCTTTATCCTTAAATGGGAATACATTACCTTCATAAAAAACTATGCTTTTTTCTGTCGTTAATGCTTCAGCATGTCCCCGTTGTTCTTTAGCATCTTTTTCATTAAAAAATTTTTCTAGCAAAACGTCAGAACGATGAAATGGTGTGCCACCAGGACCTACCTCAAGTACTTTATCTGAAGGGTTAATTGAAATTATTCTCTCAGGAAAAAACATTTAACTTTTACTCCATTTTAATTCTGGGGCTAAAATCCCCGGCCTTCTCATCATCCAATACGGAGAGTCACTTAACCCACCCTGTATACTAAAATATATATTTGGCGAGTTTTTTTCAGGTTCAATAATCCAATATCTGAAATATAATGCGATTATTAGATCTATTCTGTATGTGCCCTCATTCAAAAAGCGTTTGGGGATATTACTAACAAATCGGTTTGTTCCATGCTTTACATCAGGCCAGTCGTCTTCATCACTATCATTAAAAATAGACCAATATAATAGATTATTTTGTTCATCGTAAAGAGCATAGCCAACCTGTAAAGCTTTATCTAAAATCTCTACATCACCTTCAATTACAATTTTTAGATCTTCATCATTACTTCTAAACTCAGTTAAGGTTTTATTAGATTTATCTTTGACACTAAACTTAGTTAACTTAAAATGAGGGTCATTGTACTTATCATCAGAGTTAACCCATTCACTGCGTTTCGAATTCGGATCATTATGTGATAGGTAATTTTGTATTGCTGGCCGCACTTCATTTGATTTTTTAACTAATTCGCCCTTATCAAGCAAAATTACATGATTACATAACTGTTCTATTGCATTCATGTTATGACTAACAAATATAACAGTCCTACCTTCACTACTTACTTTCCCCATTTTACCTAAGCACTTTTTCTGAAACTCAACATCACCAACGGCCAGCACCTCATCAACGACCAAAATTTCTGGTTCTAAATGTGCGGCAACCGAAAAAGCTAAGCGGACATACATTCCGCTAGAGTAACGTTTAACAGGCGTATCTAAAAATTTCTCGACTTCCGCAAAATCAACGATCTCATCAAACTTAGCTTTAATTTCTTGTCGGCTCATGCCAAGAATTGCGCCATTAAGGTATATGTTTTCTCGTCCGCTTAACTCTGGATGAAATCCAGTACCAACCTCTAACAAACTAGCAATACGACCAGTAATATGAATCCTCCCTGAGGAAGGAGCAGTAATTCGAGATAACACTTTTAATAACGTAGACTTTCCCGCACCATTTCGGCCAATAACTCCAACTTTATCACCTTGATTAATTTCAAAATTAATATCTTTTAAAGCCCAAAATTCTTCCTGGGTCTGTGGATTTATCTCTTCATCCCTAAAAGGGTGAATTATTTTTTTAGCTACATTTTTACTTTTCTGTATCAGAGTTTCAGCAAACGTTTCATACTGCCCTGTCTTTTTTTCATGGTTTATTAGATACTTTTTACTTAAGTTTTCTACCTTAATCGCTGTTGTCATTAAATTACATCCGCAAACGTTTTCTCGGTTTTTCTAAAGTGTAATATGCCCATGATGCACATAATAATAATAACCATTATAGAAATTGATATCTCAGTTGTATTTAACGCTGTTTTACCACCACTTATTGCCCACCGAAATCCATCAATAACTGCTACCATCGGGTTTAGGTAATACAATAATAAATATTTTTCAGGCACTATTGTTGTACTAAAACCAACAGGAGAAATATAGAGTCCTAGTTGCACTACAAATGGAATAACAATCCGAAAATCACGATACTTTACATTAAGAGCAGCAAAAAATAAGCCTGCACCTAAAGCCGCAAAAAAGCCCATTAATAAAAATAATGGTATTGTCAAAATATGCCAACTTGGCCAATATTGATAGTACGCCATTAGCACAAACAAAATCACGAGTGAGATCAAAAAATCCACTGCCGATACAATCACTGATGAAGCTGGGATTATTAGCCTTGGAAAATACACTTTTGAAATAAGACTTGCATTACCAACTAAGCTATTGCCGGCCTCTGCAAATGCAGTTGAAAAGAATGTCCAGGGTAACAAAGCTGCGAAAACAAAAATAGGATAAGGGACCCCTTCGCTAGGGAGTTTTGCTATTTTTCCAAAAACGACAACAAAAATTAACATAGTTAATACAGGACGTATAATAGCCCAGAGCAAACCAATCACTGTTTGCTTGTATCGAACTGAAATATCTCTCCAAGCGAGAATATAAAACAGCTCTCTATATCGCCATAAATCTCTCCAATAATGCAACTCGGCTCTTCCTGCCTCTAATACTATTATTTTTTCTGCGGGAACTGTCATTGAATATCAGGCTTCTTTGCAATTATATTTAGTGATAAAAACTCACCAAACGGCTTTTTAGCTAACGATGCATCCAGCGTATTATTTACGAAATGCGGCTCATGTGGATATTCGGCAACAGAAACATATCCAATTTTTTCCATTAAATGCTTTAACCAACAAAGATTAAATCCCGTTTTTATGAAAATCATAAGGGTCTCCTTGACCACCATAAAACAGCCCTATCCATGGAGAGTTGCCTGGCGTTTGAAAGTGGTCCCAGTTATTCATATATACCTTAACTATTCGGTCAATATCTGGAACAGAAATTCGAATTTCTCCCTCAGGTTTTAAAACATCAAACCATCTCGACAGTACTTGCTCGGCTTCGACATGAGAAAAATGTTCGAGAACATGGCATGAATAAATTAGATCAATTGAATCATTTCTAAAGTTATCTAGTTTTGAAATATCAGAAATCACATCTACAGCTGGTGTTTTCAGAATGTCAACGTTACAAAATCCAGCCAAGTGAATATTGCCACATCCTAAATGTAATTTATTGGCTTCGCTTGGATTAACGATAGGCCTTTTATTAAAATTATTTTTTACGATATTTAACAAACGTCTTCTAACTTTTTTAAGAAAGTTTATTACCATTTAAACACCTATTGTAGTTCCTTGCTTTAATATACACTTTACAAAAATTGAATTATTTGTTTATTTCAATGCTAGATTGGAATTTCCAAGCACTAGCACACATTTCACTTAAATTACGTTTTGCAACCCAGTGCAAAAGCTTTTTAGATTTCTGAATGTCCGCATAACATATAGCTACATCACCCTGCCTTCGGGGTGCGATTGAATATGGTATATTTTGACCTGTTGTGCTTACAAATGAATTGAGCAACTCTATTACGCTATAAGGTGTTCCAGTGCCCAGATTAAAATCATGGCATCCACTTGCAGTGTTTTCATTATGTAAATAATTCAATGCTGCTAAATGACCTTCGGCTAAATCCATAACATGTATGTAGTCTCTTACCCCACTTCCATCAACCGTCTCATAATCGTCACCAAAAACATTCAATTCACTCCTCAGCCCTGACGCAACTTGTGTAATGAACGGCATAATATTATTTGGCTTACCATTAGGAAGCTCTCCTATCAAGCCACTTTCGTGTGCGCCAACAGGATTGAAATATCTTAAATTGACTATTTTCCATATAGGATCAGAGAGAGCTAGATCAGCCAGCATTTCTTCAATATGCAGTTTAGTTCTCCCATATGGATTATTGCAACTTGTTGGGTGATTTTCATCAATAGGTAAATACTTTGGAATTCCATAAACGGTTGCGCTACTACTAAATACCAATATCTTAATATTTTTAGCCCGCATCGCTTGAACTAAACTTATACTCCCTTCTACATTATTTGAATAATAGTCTATTGGATCTTCGACCGACTCGCCGACTGACTTCAAACCTGCAAAATGAATGACCGCATCAATATTATAACTTGCCATGGTATCGACTAATAATTTTGTGTCACGAACATCACCTTGCACAAATTCTACAGAACTGCCAGCTATGAGCTTTATATTTTTAAGTACTTCTTTACTACTATTGACAAGATTATCATAAAGAACAACTTTGTGGCCCGCCTCTATCAACAAGACAGCAGTGTGACTTCCTATATAACCTAAGCCACCCGTTAGCAAAACATTCAAATCATATCCCTCAATTTAAGCGCAGATAATCTGTTATCTAATCTAAAACCTTAATTTATCTTTATTTGCTAAAAACCATTCATAAGTTTTCTTTAGCCCACTTTCTAAATTCGTTTTAGCCTTCCAACCCAATCGTTCAAGCCTTGATACATCCATTAGTTTTCGGGCTGTGCCATCGGGTTTAGTTGTATCAAAAACAATATCACCTTCATAACCAACAACTTTTGCTACAGTTTCAACTAATTCACGAATTGTACAATCTATGCCTAACCCAACATTGATATGCGATAACATTGGCTGAGTTTCTTTTTCATATATATCTAAATCTAAGTTCATCACAAAAATTGAAGCTTCGGCCATGTCATCTACATATAAAAACTCTCGCATGGGTTTTCCGCTTCCCCATGCGGTAACTGTTGGGTCATTATTAATTTTAGCTTCATGAAAACGACGAATTAGTGCGGGTATTACGTGAGAGTTTTCTGGGTGAAAGTTATCATTTTGGCCATATAAATTAGTCGGCATTACACTGCGGTAATCGCGCCCATATTGGCGATCATAACTTTCGCAAAGTTTAATGCCCGCTATCTTTGCTATAGCATAAGGCTCGTTGGTACTTTCTAAAATACCTGTTAATAAGGCCGCCTCGCTCATTGGCTGCTCAGCTAGTTTAGGATAAATACACGATGAGCCTAAAAATAATAACTTTTGCACATTATGCATGTGTGCGGCGTTAATGATATTGGCCTCTATCATTAAGTTTTGGTATATGAAATCAGCTGGATATGTATTATTTGCATGAATTCCGCCTACTTTTGCCGCTGCTAAATAGACTTGATCTATTTTGTTATTTACAAAAAACTGATTTACGGCTTGTTGATTTATTAAATCAAGTTCTTCTCTGCTGGCTGTGATAATAATATTTGAGCTATCACTTTTTAGCTGCCTAATTAACGCAGAGCCAACCATGCCGTTATGGCCTGCTATATAAATTCTTGTATTTTTTAATTTCATTGTTATAAAGAGCCGCCTAGTTTTCAGCTGCAATGGCTACGTTAAAGCCACTGTCTTTTAGTAATGCATGACGCTTGGCTTGATCAAGATCATAATCGACCATCTCTTTGATCATCTCGTCAAAGGTTATTTCTAACTCCCAACCTAATTGTTGTTTTGCTTTTGTGGGGTCGCCTAACAATGTTTCTACTTCGGCAGGTCTAAAATAGCGTGGATCAACTTTTACAATCACATCACCTACTTTTAAGGCAGGTGCATTACTACCCGCTATAGTTTTTACTTTTGCTACCTCGTCTACGCCTTTACCCGTAAATTCTAATTCAATACCTAAGTTAGTCGCCGAGCGCCTAACAAATTCACGCACTGAATACTGCTCGCCCGTTGCTATCACAAAATCCTCGGGCTCATCTTGTTGCAACATCATCCACTGCATACGCACATAGTCTTTAGCGTGTCCCCAATCACGAAGAGCATCCATATTACCCAAATACAAACGCGCCTCTAGGCCCTGGGCTATATTCGCAAGACCGCGTGTAATTTTACGCGTAACAAAGGTTTCGCCGCGTCGGCTTGATTCATGATTAA
>JBNMNO010000068.1:0-13992 GCA_051275695.1 Mariniflexile sp. | reverse complement strand
TAAAAATTCTAAAGGTAAAAACACTTCGCTTTTTATTAAAGCATCGGCATCTGCTTCGTTGGTAACATCTTCAAATTGTACGCGTAATAAATCTGATTTATGAAGTTGAGAACTTTCAATAAAAAAAGGAATTAATGTATTGCGAACATTTATAAACAGGGTGTCCAGATTTTCGTATAATTCAGGTTGATCGGTATCCAACTTAATTAAAAGTTCGCCTTTAAAACTATATTTTTTCACAATTTTACCTAAGTAAAAACAATCTTCTTTTTTCATGACACATTTGCCTGTTCGAGCACAGTTAAAAACTAATAAATGTCTAATTAATTACATCTCAACTGTGCTCGATGTGACATTTGTAGATACAAAAAACTCCGATAAAGATATCGGAGTTTAAAAGTATAAAAAATTATATTTTTATTCTTCTTCTTTTACTTCTGGAGCTTCTTCGGCAATAGCCTCAGTCGTTTCTTTAGTAACTTTTTTTACTGTTTCAGTAGCATCTTCAGTTATAGCTTCAACAACTTCTTCTACTGTTTCAGTAGCAACTTCTACTACTTCTTCAGCAACAACAGTTTCAGTGGCATCTTCAACAACTTCTTCTACTGTTTCAGTAACAACTTCAGCAACTTCTTCTACAACAACAGTTTCAGTCGCTTCTTCAACAACTTCCTCTACTGTCTCAGTAGCAACTTCTGCTACTTCCTCAGCAACAACAGTTTCAGTGGCTTCTTCAACAACTTCTTCTACTGTTTCAGCAGCAACTTCAGTTGTAGCTTCTACTACTTCTTCAGCAACTTCTTCTATAACAACAGAAGCAGCAATACGAGCTTCATTAGCAGTTTTCTCAGCCGCTAAAGCTTTCGCTTTCGCTTCAGACTGAGCTATTGCTAAACCATCAGTTTTAGCACCAACTTTGCCTGCTTTTTCGTCTAACCAAGCAGCAAATTTTGCTTCAGCTTGTTCTTCTGTTAAAGCACCTTTTCTAACACCACCTGCAAGGTGATTTTTAAGTAAAGCGCCTTTGTAAGATAAAATAGCTTTAGCCGTGTCAGTTGGTTGTGCACCGTTTTGTAACCATTTTACAGCACCATCAACATTTAAATCGATTGTTGCTGGGTTTGTGTTTGGATTGTAAGCACCTAATTTTTCAAGGTATTTACCATCTCTTTTTGAGCGGGTATCCGCTGCAACGATCCAGTAATAAGGTTTTCCTTTTTTACCGTGTCTTTGTAATCTAATTTTTACTGGCATAATGATTAATTATTTGAGGTTCTCGACCTCGGTTATTAATAAGGGCGCAAAGATACTTTATTATTTTTAATTATCAATGTATTATTTTGTTTTGAAATAGAATAATTAGAATATTTTTTTAAAATAATAAACATACAGGAGAAGGGGCTTTAACATCGCGTAAAAAAGCAAGTTTTCCTGTAGCTAAATCGATACTGAAAACAGAAATATTATTACTTTTTTGATTCGCTACTAATAAAAAATTTCCCGTGGGATCCAGTATAAAATTTCTTGGCCAATCGCCATGAACAGATGTAGTCTGGATTTTTTCTATAGTGCCATCAAGTTTATTTCTTTTAAAAACGACCATTGAATTTTCGCCTCGGTTAGAACCGTATAAAAAACGTTCGTCTTTAGATAAATGAATATCGGCACACGAATTTCGTCCTCTAAAATTTTCATCTAAAGTAGAATCGAAATCAATTTGTTCAAAACCATTAATTTTTCTTTGGACTGAAGTGATAGAACCTCCATATTCATTAATAATATATATAAACTGTCCGTTTTTAGTTAAAGCAAAATGTCTAGGCCCTGGATTTCCAGACATTTCAATAATAGAAGGAGACGCTAACTCATATGTATCTTTATTTAATTTGTATTGATAAACAACATTGGTACCTAAATCGGCAACGAATAATTCGTTTCTAAAAAATTGAGCAGAATGAGCGTGTGAAATTTTGTCTTTGGTATTATAATCAAAAACCTGAATGGCGTCGTTAAGTTTTCCATCTTTTGCTATAGTATAAATTGAAGCACTCCCTCCACCATAATTTGAAGCAACAGCTTTGTCTCCAGTTTTGTTTATTGAAATATAGCAGGGACCTTTGCCATTGCTACTCACTTCATTTAAAAATTCTAACAGTCCATTTTCTTGAACTTTAAATGAAGACACAGAACCACCAAAGTTTTCGCAAACAGCGTATAAATATGTTTTATCTGGCGAAAACGCAATGAATGAAGGATTTTCGGTGGCTACTGCCAGTTGCATATTGCTAAGTTCTCCAGTTTTAATATTGAATTGTATTTGGTAAATACCTTCACTTTGACCGTCTGTATAAGT
Source organism: Mariniflexile sp. (assembly GCA_051275695.1). GTDB lineage: Bacteria > Bacteroidota > Bacteroidia > Flavobacteriales > Flavobacteriaceae > Mariniflexile. The sequence continues at coordinate 11,639 of JBNMNO010000068.1, read as the reverse complement.
GCCAACATATAATGGGATATTTTGTGCTTTACAATAAAATAGGCTCGACATAAGGCATAGAAAAAGCAGTTTAAAATTCATTTTATTAGTTTTTTAAGGACTAAAAGTATGATATTTTAAACTATTTTATTAAGGAAAAAGCCAAGAAACTTAAATTTTTTTAAATATTTAATAATGAAATCTCTTTAGAAATTAATGAATTTAGATCTTTTGGACTAATACTAGTTTGATTTTCAACTATTAATTTTTTCATGACCTGGTTAGTAACCATTATAATATTTGAATTATCTGGATTAGATTTAAAATGAGTTTTAACCTTATCTGAAACAGATATTTTAAATTTAGCTAAAAGAGCTCTTAAATGAGATTCTCTATGCCAGTCAATATAAGTTGCTAATTCTTCAGAAATAATGTTTTTAACGGCGTCTGTAGCTGCCAATCTATGCTCTTTGGTTTCTTCAAGCTCGACAGAAATAGAGTCTAAATCATACAAAATAACATTGGTATTATGAGCTAAAGCTTTATTGATATTGCATGGTACTGCTAAATCAATAAGCAACATTTTTTTGTTTAAACATAAAGTTTCCTTAATCAAATTTGGGCAATTGCTCGCAGCACTTATAATAACATCAAAATCATCAAAGTTATTAGTTAAAACATTGGCCCAAGGATAGGTTTTGCTATTATTTGTTTGGGAAATAATAATAGCTTTTTCTTCGCTACGATTACTGATATAGATGTTATTAAAATTAAATTTTGAATTGTATTTAAACAATTGTTTTACAATATCGCCAGCACCAATAAATAATATTTTTTTAGATTTTACCGAAGCATTATCAAAATTTTGTCTTATTACTTTTAATGATTTGTAAGCTACTGAAGTGGTTCCATCTCTAAAATCAGTTTCATTGCTAATGCGTTTGTGGGTTTTAAAAACAGCCTGTAAAGCGCGCTCTAATAAAGAGCCTTGTAATTGGTGGGCCATAGAAAACTGATGTGCTTTTTTTATTTGAGAAATAATTTCAGCGTCACCAAAAACAAGTGATTCCAATCCAGATGACACCTCCAGTAAATGAATAATAGTATGTTCGGTACTATCAGTAAAACAGAATAATGCTTTTTCTTCTTTGGTGTTTTTTATGGACTTATAGCCAATCAAAAAATCAAGGATGGAATGAGCTGAGGTTTCTGTAGATTCAAAATAAAGCTCCGTTCTATTGCAGGTAGCCAAAAGAAGCAAACTTGTAATATCTGTAAAATCTTTACAGACAAGATGGATTAAACTTTCTTTTTCTTCTTCAGAAATATGATATTTTTCTCGTTGTTCAGTACTTGCCGTTTTATGGGAAATACTTATGGAGCGCAGTGATTTATTCATATGTATTTTACTCTATTATATTAACTATTTACAATGGTAAATTAGATATAATAGCAAAGGTAATACGAGAACAAAATATATTTAATGACATATATCATGTTTCCAAAATTTAATTACTTTTTAAGTAATTTGTAGTTATGTCACAAGAAAAAACCTCACTATTGGGTGAGGTTTGAATTTAATTTATTAAGAATTACTTGGACAAGGTCCTTATATAATTTATAATAAGCCAGCGGTCTTCCATATTGGTTATTTTCTTTTCAAAGCCTGGCATATCATCTCGTCCCATAAAAGTTTTGTAATACAACGAGCCGTCAGTTTCTTTTTTAAAGGCATTGGTGTTAAAATCTGGCACTTTTGTTTCAACATTTGCTGCTTTTGTCCCATCTCCATTTCCTTTAGTGCCGTGACAAGATTTACAATGTTTTGTATATAACAGACGTCCAATTTGATCGGCATCTGCATTTTTTAATTGCGGGTTTTCCATTTTTTCATATTTAGCCGGAACCACCCAGGGATCTTGCAAAAGTATGATTGAAGTTAACGATAATAGCGTTATACTTCCAATAATTACGGCGTTAATAATTAATAATTGTTTTTTCATAATGCGTTATTTTAAATTAAGATATTATTGGTTTTATTTTACTTATCTTATATAAAATATATATTATATAACAATTTATAAACCATATGGCAAGAATCATTCCACTAACCATTACAATTAATGTAAGGGGAGCATTTGCAGAAGCAGCCCATAACGATCTTTCGTGCGTTGTATCTTTTATATGTGTTGGAATCCCCCATTTTTTTATTGTTTCAATAGTAAGATCGTTGTATAAATCACTTTCAATAATTTTGGTGATGATTGTTAAATTGCCTTCCATGTCACCAGGAAGGTCATTAGGAAATTGAATTTCTAGTATTCCGTTCTCATCTGTTTCATTAAATCCTTTTCCTATTGGCAGTAAACTAAATGTGCGTTGCACATAAAAATACAGTTCAACTTCTGCAGCAGGATTTCCTATTGGATCTGTCACCGTTGCTGTTATCATTTTGGTATTGCTTTCATCTGAGAATGATAATACAATTGAAGCATCCTGCATGTCTTCTTGACCGTGTAAAATGGTGTTGTTTAAAAACGCTAGGATTAGGAAGAAAGCCATCCTAAAAAGGTTACTATAATTAGGGTTTTTAATCTTCATGATTCATTTATTAGGTTTAACATCTAACTTTTCTTTTTTCAATGGGATGATAGGAAACAATTTAATGAGCAGTGTAATTAATAGTAATAGACTGGTAAAGGATGATATGGTAATAGCCCATTCTTCCCATGTAGGATTATAGTGTAAATACGATTCGTCGACGCCTTGGATGGGTAAATAAGGATGTTGAAGCGAAGGGATAACAATTAAAAAACGTTTAAACCAGGCACCCAAAATAACGAAAAATGAAATAATAACAACGGGCAATGGTTTGCGCATTTTTGCAAACATCAAAAAAATAATGGGGAGAATTAATCCTCCTAACTGAACAAACCAGTACATTGGGGCATATTTTCCAACAAATAATTCCGAAATATGCTCCCCTTCAACCCCAACCATTTTAAATGCTGGGCCTAAATATTCGTTTATATTAAAGTAAAGATATACGAGAGACAGAAGAACTAATAATTTACCCATTTTGTCAAAGTGCATTACGGTGATATAAGCTTTTAATTTTAGCTCATTTCTAATAAAAAACATGGCAATTATAATTATGGCTGCTCCAGCCATAAAAGCTCCTGAAACAAAATAAGGACCTAAGTTAGTGCTGTCCCATCCTGGGCGCCATGTTGTGGCAAATAACCATGAAGTAACAGTATGAATAGCAAAGGCTACAGGTAACACGGCTACGCTCAATATCTTACTAACTTTTTTAAGTTTGGTCACTTGTTCTGGTTGGTTGGTCCAATTTATACCTAATACTCTATATAATCTTTTTTTCCAATTTGAAACACTGGTTAATTGATCTCTGCATATAGCGATATCTGGAAGTATAGAAATATAGAGTAATAGAATACTAATAACCAAATAAGTAGAAATGATAATTACATCCCAAATTATAGGAGATTGAATTCTAAAATGGGTAAGGACGAAAAAAAAGCGGTCTGGACGGCCCATGTCAATTATAATAATGACTGCTGCGCAAATTATGGCTGATACGGCAATAATTTCAGAAATTCTTATGAGTGGTCTGGCCCAGATATTTTTATTGAGTTTTAGAATCGAACTAAACAGGGAACCAACAAGACTAATAGCAACAAAAAAAACAAAATTAGAAATATAGATTCCCCAGGAAGTATAATCTCTCATAGCGGTTACTATCAGTCCAAATTTTACTTGACGATAATAAGCATACATTCCAACTAAATTAATAACAACTAGCAGGCCTATCCATAGTTTGTATTTCAATGATGTTGAAATTATATGACGGAATAAGTCTTTTTCTCTGGCCGTCTTAAGTTCTTGAGTTTTTAAATCTTTTGATCTCATGATGCGTCGTTTTCTTCAGTAGATTTTTCAAAAGGGAACATCCTGTTAACCGGTGGTAAGTAATAAACCCGTGGTTTTGTGCCAAGATCTTCCATATAACGATACCCTGCTTTCTCTTTTAGCAATGTCGAAAATCTTACTGTTTCTTCACCATTTGTTACTGTGTCGTCCAATTCATCGCCAAAGTAAATTACTCCGTTTGGGCAAGCGGGAACACAATGGGGCAACTTTCCGTCTCGAAGCATATCTGGGCAAAAATCACATTTCGAAACTGTTCCAATTTTACTTGGAAGACTGGTTTCGGGTGAATAAGGAAGGTCTAATTTTCCTTCTGGAGGAGTCCCCCAATTAAAAACTCTTGCAGAATAGGGGCAAGCCGCCATGCAGAATCGGCAGCCAATACAACGTTCGTTATCTATAAGAACAATACCATCGGTTCTTTTATAAGTAGCGCCCACTGGACAAACTTTTACACATGGTGGATTGTCACAATGAAAACATTTTTTAGGCATCCAGTATGGGGAAGAATTTTCATTGTCTTTCATTTCTAAAACCTTAATATAAGGTCTGTCTGGAGTTAGATTATGGTGTTTGTCGCAAGCGTTGACACATTTTCGTGCATTTTTGCATTTTGATAGGTCAACTACCATAACAAATTTTTTATTAGGAATTCCTTCTCTGGATTCAATAGGAGAGGCACCATGATGAAGATGCTCCATGTTTTCAATTTCAGAATTTGAAACTTGAACTAATTTTCCATCGGTTGTCAATAAAGTGGTTTTTTCTGACGAAGCGTCTTTACAGGATGCCAGAGAACTAATGGCCAACCCAGAGGCCGCAATAAGTCCTCCTTTTGAAATATTTTTCAAAAAATTTCTTCTGGAATCTACTTTAGAATATTCATTGTCCATATGATTATTTTTATAAATGTGGGTTAAAAAAATAATACGATCTAAAATGAAAAGGAGTTTACTTCCCTATTCCAATTAAAAATTTCAAAATAACGTTTGAGGCAACATTTTTACGAAAATCATGTGATTGTCATTGAAGTTTTTAACTCATTATGGACTAAAGTTAAACTCTATTAATCTAATATTTGATGACATTTGTCATGTTTGTTGTTTTATACTTTGATTGTTTTTGGAGCAAGGTAAGGGCATAAAAAAAACCGAGTCATTAGCTCGGTTTTTTTATAAAATATTGTAAAATAAATTATTCTTTCAAGGTTCTCATATAGTTAACAATTAACCATCGGTCTTCATCCATTGGCAGTTTTTTTGCAAATTCAGGCATATCATCTCTACCGAAAGTCGTTTTGTAGAATAATTCACCATCTGTTTGTTTCTGGAATTCACCGGTTGAAAAATCTCCAAGATCACCTTTCATTTCATCAGCTTTAGGACCGTCACCATAACCTTCTGAGCCATGACAAGATTTGCAATGTTTTGTGTACAAGGATTTTCCTATAGCAGCATCTGTTTTTGCTGGTATCGGGTTTTTCATGGTAATGTATTTTGCTGGAACCACCCATTTCTCTTGAATCATGCTAGTAAAAGAAAAGAATAGAAAAGAAAATAGTCCAACGATTGTAAAAATTTTTGCTGTTTTCATGTTTTTAGATTTTAGATTTTGAAATTTTAAATAAGTTAATAAACAAATAAACGATAATAGCCCACATCCCAAAGATTATTAAATTAGGAAATATAAGTAAGAATAAAGGGGTTTTATTTCTTGGAGACCACATAGTTCGTTCGTCAAATGTTGATTCATCTACTATTGGAATTCCAACCGGGGCATTAACCAATGCTTTTACGGTTCCATAGTCATCACTTTCTTTAAGAACTACTTCCATGGTTAATTTTCCATCTACACCTGGTATTCCTTCTTCAATAGAAACAAGAATTGCACCAGTTTCATCAGTAATATTATATTCTTCACCTATTCTTAAGGGTTTGAATAGTCGTTGTACTTGGACATTTAATAATTTTCCAATAAGAAGGCTGTCTTTGGCTGAATCTTTAAGCGTTGCCGTAATATAATTAATGCTATCTACGGTGATAATTTTTGCTTCAATGGAAGCGTCTCTATAAGTTAAACTTTTTGAGGCTCTTTTATAGGAATCATTCCCTTTAAATGAAACTGTAATATTGTATAACCCTGAAGAATCTGGTTTTATGAGATTAAAATCTTTCACTACAAATTTACCTTCACCATTCATGTTGGTTGTAGTACTGCCCAAGGTAACTTTTTCGTCATTAAATTCGTTAAAAATAGTAAGTTCAATATTAGCAACGTCAATGTTTTGATTCTCAACTTTAGAAGAGGCTTTGATATTAAAGTTAGCTTCCTCATTCATGGTTTTTACATAATAAGCCTTAAGTCTTACACTGTTTTTTTCTATATTTTGAGCAGTGGCCGTTTGGAAACTTATACTCATAAAAAAGGCACTTATTACTATTGAACTAATGAAACGGCTGTTTAAAATTATTTTCATGATTCAATATTTTTAGCAGTTTTTAATAATTCTCTTTCATCGGCAGTTCTTTGAATAGGTATTACAGGTAAATACCGAACAAAGAGTGTTATAATTAATAAACACATAGCTAAAGTTGCTACTGTGATTAACCATTCATGCATGCTGGGAAAATAATGATGCCAAGATTCCGGCACCCCTTCTATAGGTAAAAATGGATGTAACAAGGTTGGAGTAACAATAATATATCGTTTCCACCATGAACCAACTACCACCATCATACCAATTATAAACATAGGTAATGGTTTTCTTCCTTTTTTGAACAATACTAAAAAGAGAGGTAAAAGCAACCCAACTATTTGAGCAAACCAAAACAGAGGAGCATATTCGCCAGAAACTAAAGCGTTTAAATGGATGTCTTCTTCTACCGGAGCCGTAAAAATGGGAAGCAAATACTCATTAATATTAAAGTAAAGGTAAATTAAACAGGCCAAGCCCAAAAATTTACCCATTTTGTCAAAATGATAATCTGTAATATAATTTTCAAGTTTTCTTACGCGTCGTATCACGTATACAACTGAAATAAGGGCTCCAACCCCAGCAACGAAGGCTCCTGATATAAAATAAGCCCCCATATTGGTACTATCCCATCCAATTCTATAAGTGGTTGAAAACAACCAGGCATCAATAGTTTGCAAAAGAATACCAACGGGTATAATCATAACCGCAATAATTCTTATGGATTTCTCTTGGATTGTTTTTTGAACCGGACTCCCTGTCCAGTTTAAAGCCAATTTTCCATACCACTTACTATGCTTTGGTTTTGTTTTACTGAAATGATTTTTAAGAATTGCAAAATCAGGAAGTAAAGGAAAATAGAGCAACAAAAAACTCAATGCAATTGAAGTTGGAACAATGATTACATCCCAGGTTATAGGCGATTGTATTCTGGCATATAAAAACAGATTTAGTAATCTGTCTGGTCTACCCATGTCAATCATAATAGTGATACCTGCCATAACAATGGCGGCCAACGAAATTATTTCAGCAATTCTAACCAAAGGTGTTCTCCAGCTATTCTTTGTTAATCTTAAAACGGCAACAGTTACAGATCCGACAAAACTTGTAGCCACAAAAAACACAAAATTAGAAATATATATTCCCCAAAGCGCATAATCACGCATGTTGGTTACAACTTGTCCTTTTATAACCTGATCTATGTAGGCAATAAGCCCCATAATTACAATTACTGTTAAAAATAATGTCCAGATAGTTCCTCGTTTACCAAACTTTTTTGGTGCTAAATCTATAAGGAGTGCATCATAATTTTTCATGATTCTTCAGGTTTTTCAACAGATTCAAATTCTTTATAATTTTCTAACCCATCTTTAAAATCAACCAATCTGTTAACAGGAGGTAAATAATAAACACTTGGCGCCGTACCTAGTTCTTCAAGCAATCTATATCCCGCCTTTTCTTCTAAAAGTTTGGATAAGCGCAATGTCTCTTCGCCATTAGTAACCGTATCTTCATACTTGTCTCCAAAATAGAAAACGCCGTTCGGGCAAGCTGTAACACAATGGGGTAGTTCATCATTTTTAATAGCATGCGGACAAAAATCACATTTATCAACAGTACCTTTTAGACTGGGTTTGCCTCCATAATCGGGAGTAGATTCCATGTGCTCATGCATACCCATATTATGATCCATATTTAAAGTAATTTCTTGTCCGGGTTCGGACCAATTAAATACTCTTATAGAATAAGGACACGCAGCCATACAGAAACGACAGCCAATGCAGCGTTCATTATCAATTAGAACCAAACCATCTCTTCTTTTAAATGTGGCATCTACCGGACAAACAGTAACACAGGCAGGTTGATCACAATGCATACAGGTTCTAGGCATCCAATAGGGAGCCGTTTCTTCAGATTCCTGCATTTTATGAACTTTAAGCCATGCGTTTTCACCCGTGATATAGTGATGTTTATTACATGCACTTACACATTTTAAAGCGTTTTTACACTTGGCTAAATCTATGACCATTACAAATTTCCGGTTGGGGAAACCTTCTCTTACGTTGTATTTCTCGTCGTCATTTTTAGAGTGTTCTATTTCCATGACTTCGGATGCGTCCACCTGAATTAAGGTGCCATCTGTGGTCATTAATTCTACGAACTCACCAGTACTAGTATTAGATTTTGCATTTAATTTTGAAATTTTTGAAATGGCAAACCCGCCAATTGCTGTGGCAAGACCTATCTTTAGTCCTTTGTCCAGAAATTTACGTCTTGAGTTTTTGTTATTATCTTCCATATTTATGGGCGGTTAATAAGGATTAAAATTTTTTGTCAAGCCAATTCAGAAAGGATGAATTGGATATGTTTTTTTTAACAACTTTTGAGTTTTTCAGGGCACTAACTTTTACTTTAACTGTTGTGCCGTCTGGTTTTAATAAGGTTTGGTATTCTTCGTCTTCTGCTGTTTTGATTTCAGTAGCATCTGTATTGCCAAATCCTAGAAAAGGAATTAATAATCCGCTCCCTAATAAGGGCAAGATGCCTCGTCTTGATATTTTTCTTCCTTTTTCAGATTCGTCTTTCATGATATATAAAGTTATTAAATCAAATGAGTTCATTTTAAAGAACAAATGGGTATGCCTCTAAATTGAATATCGAAATTAGTATTTTGTTAAATTAAATATTATGACCAATATCATATTTATAAAATCACTATTTAATTACTCTAAATAGTTCCTTTAAATATTAAAACGCTGCTTGTTATAATGATATAAGCAGCGTTTTATTATTTAATTTAAGAATTGTTAAAAACTATAATTTCTTGTAATATTAAATCCAATTAAGAAATCCCCTTTAAAGAAATCATTGGTGTTAAACATAATATTCTTTTGAGGAACTATGCCATTATAATTGGTAGCAAATAATTGGAATAAGTGACCCGAGGTTGAAAATTCCATACCAACACTTAATCCAGGTTTTGGATCATCTTGCGAATAGGTTGTAATCGGTTGCGTATAATCAAAAATTAAGGCGGTTTGTGGACTTACTTTAAAACGGCCTCCAAAAGCAATAGCGATTAAATCATTTGCCCTCATAGTACTCGTTACTTTATTATAATGAGAAATACTTGGTGCTAATTGTAAGGATACCTCTGGACTAAATCTTTTGGCAATTATTATTTGATTAAAGAAAGAATACCGGTCTTGGATATTATAAAACTCATTATCTTTTCTTGCATCCACGGTAAAATTACCATAATAAGATACGCTAACAGGCATGCTATTTGAGCGTGTTTGTCTTAGTATAGCAGCTTTCCAGTTAAAGTCTTGTAAAAGGTCGAATTTTGTGGTTCCAAATCCGATAGTTAACCTATCTAATATCGCATAAGAAACTCCGATACGAATATTAGCTGGTGCCCAAAAACCTGCTAAATCCTGTGTTCCGCCATTAATTAAACCAAATCTATGTGACATTTGAATTTCTAAGGTGTTTTTATTGAACAAAACATTAGTTGGATTATCAATTAGAGTAGCGCTATCAAAGGCAGATCTCTCTACTTTTTCTTTCACTTTCGTTGAATCTTGTTCTTGTGCGACAGTTACAAAAGGCAGAAACAATAAAATTAAGAGTATTTTTATATAATTTTTCATGTGTAGCTTCTTAAAAGTTAATTGTTTTTAGCTCCTTGATTAATCCAAGCTTTTATTAGCGTAAGTTCATCTGTGTTAGGTTCATTACTTGCCGGTACTTGGATAGGATGGTTTTTACCAGGAAGCTTATTATATAAAACACTATTATCTGCGTTTCCAGCGGTAACATACGTTGGTACTAATTCGTTATAAGAATTACCTTCTCTTAAATCTAGTTTATTTGATGCATTATGACACCCAATACATTTACTGGAGAATATGGGTTGTATATCTGCAGTAAAATAAATGGTTTCAGTAATATCGGGTATTTCAGGAATTATTGGTTCAGGAATCTCATCATAATAACATGAGTTCATGAACAACCCTAAGCATGCTATTATTAGAATTTGAAATATTTTTTTCATAATTTTCTATATATAATGTTATGAACTAAAAGCTCTTATAACGAAGCAGTAAGTAATTTTTTGAAAGAAAAGCTCAGGAGGATTTGCTCCTGAGCTTTTATTATATCAAACAATTATTATAATGCGTCTATGGAGTTTCTAAGTAATGCTCTGGTGTAAGCTGGGTTGTGAATACCTTTACTTAAATCTTCTTGTAAAGTTTTGTAGTTCCACATGGCTTTTGCCACATTTGCGGGCCAAGTTCCTGTTTTTGCGCTACCAGATGTAGTCATAGCGCCAAGTGCCACTAATTTATTTAATAATATTTGCATATCAGCATCAAAACTTCCAATACCTTCAGGTTCACTGCCGTGACAAGTGATACAAGCATTTGCAGTAGGTATCCAAGAATGGGCACCATCACTTCCGTCGGTAGTTGCACCCATATGGCAAGTAATACAAGCGGCTTCAGCATGTTTGGTGCTTCCTGGAGCAGCATAAGGTAATGAACCAGCTATTTCTGCGCCCATAACACCCCAAAGCATTGTAGATTGTGGTCCGTGGTGTGGTCCAAATCTGCTACTAGTAACAGTATAATCATCTGTACCGGTAGGTACTGTATAAGAATCTCGTGGTTGGTGACAATTTACACAGGTGTTGCTTAACCCCAAATCAATAGTAATTGAAGGGTCAGCAAATAATGTTACTGGCTTAAAACCTTGTCTTAAAGCTTTGTCATTGCCATCATTTGCGAAATCGAAACTTTTGTGTTGACCATGACACGTGGTACAATTCATTTTTGATGCATTTTCAAAATTTTCGTTTTCAATAATAGGTAATCCAAATGTTGGTGAATCTGGATCATCTTCTAAATTTGGAAAATCATCTGTAGGATCAAGTGGAGTGCCATTATTATTTATAGAATATTGTGCTTGGCCTATGCCGTAATAACCTCCTGGCTGAACAAAACCTTTAGTTAATAAATCAATGTAACCCTCGTTTGAGTGGCATCTTGAGCAATCTTCTCTAGACCCGTAGTTTCCGCCTGTATGCGTTCCTAAAAAATGCTTTCCTATCAGGAAAGATGCGCGAATGGGATCTCTGTGCGTGTTAGAGTGACAACTGATACAAACAGCGACATCAGCGCCGTCAAGACCATCAGTACCTGCAAGACCATCAGTGCCGTCAAGACCGTTAACACCA
>JBNMNO010000067.1:0-14011 GCA_051275695.1 Mariniflexile sp. | reverse complement strand
AAAAAGAACCTAATTTTATAGTTGAAAATCCATCACCTGTCATATTAAAAACTAAAGATTCTATACAAGAAAACAATCAAATTGAACCAGAAATAATGTATGATTCCATTTCAATAAAAATGGTTGATAAAATTGGTTCTAACACCAAATCCATTGAAATATTTAACCATGATTCTTGGGATATTTTACTCAAAAACCATGTTTCAATAAAAGGACATGTTGATTACAATTCATTTAAATCAAATAAAAAAGAATTATCAAATTATATTGCCTCCCTCAGTACTAATATGCCCCAAGAATCTTGGAACAAACAAGAGAAATTAGCTTACTGGATAAACGCTTATAATGCCCTAACCATCGATTTAATTTTGCGACATTACCCCATAAAAAGCATTAAAGAAATTAAAGATCCTTGGGGCCAACGTTTATGGAAACTTGGTGAAAAATGGTATAATTTAGAAGAGATAGAACATCAAATTTTACGAAAAATGGATGAGCCTCGTATTCATTTCGCCATTGTTTGCGCTTCCTTTTCATGTCCTAAATTATTAAATGAAGCCTACAGTGCTCAAAACTTAGACGCTCAACTTACACAAGCTACTAAAGATTTTTTAAGTGACCCTAAAAGAAACATTATTACAGAAAACCATCTTTCTTTATCTAAAATTTTTCAATGGTTTTCTAAAGATTTTAAACAACAAGGCACGTTAGTTGACTTTCTAAATACATATTCAGATGTCAAAATTTCGAATAAGGCCAAAAAGACTTTCATCGATTATAATTGGGATTTAAATGAATAATATTTCCATAATTATTCCCATACTTAATGAATCGGAAACTATTGAAAATCTGATAAGTCATCTATTAAAAAATTCATCACAAGAACTCATTTCAGAAATCATTATTGTTGACGGAGGTAGTACTGATGGTTCCCAAGAAATTGTCCAACAGTTTGTCTCCTCGAGCGCCGCCGAGAGGTCTCAAAAAGGTGTGGAATGCCTTAAACCTCTCATCATTTTTTTAAACTCAGAAAAAGGTCGAGCGAAACAAATGAATACTGGAGCAAAAACTACCCAAGCAAACATACTCTACTTTTTGCATGCCGATTCTTTCCCGCCTAAAAATTTTGATAGACTTATTGTTAATGAAATTGAAAAAGGACATAAAGCGGGATGTTTTAAAATGAAATTTAATAGTTCCCACTGGTGGCTTAAATTGGCTGGATGGTTTACCCAATTACCTTGGCGCATTTGTAGAGGTGGCGACCAAAGTTTGTTTATTACAAAATCCTTATTTAATGAGATTGGTGGTTTTGGCGAAAATTTTACTATTTGCGAGGACACTGATTTTATTGCTAAACTTTATAAATACAAACAATTTGTTGTTATTAAAAAATGGCTAACAACTTCGGCTAGACGCTATGAGACCATTGGTGTTTGGAGGTTGCAATATCATTTCTGGGTAATTCATCTAAAAAAAAGGTTTGGTGTTTCTGAAAAAGACCTACACCACTATTACCTGAAACATGTTTTTGTTAAAAAATGATAAATTCGTTGTAACAAAAAGTTAAATATATGGTCTTCTTTTTGTAATGACTTAATTTCATCACAAATTCAAAATCATAATGAAATACACTTTTTTAACCGTCTTATTTTTGTTTTTTCACATAACACACTTACAAGCTCAAGAATCTATAAGCGCTAAACTAATAGATACTTCAACAAAAAAAACAATTCCCTTTGCTTCTATTTCATTAAACAACAAATCTGGGGTAATAAGCAATGAAAATGGCGAATTTCAAATTCAATTAAACGGAAACACAACAGAAAAAGACTCGCTATTTATTAGTTGTTTAGGTTATGAACCAAAACAAATTAAGGTGGAGAAATTTAAGGATAGTCTTATTTACTTAAACCCTAAATCAATAGAACTAGATGAAGTATTAGTATTAAACAAAACCTATACCGTTGAAGAAATTATTGAAAAAGCTAATGAAAACCTAACAAAAAATTACGCGTTCACTTTTAATAAAAAGAAACTGTTTTATCGGGAATCTTATTTTACAGATATTCTTAAAAACAATATTAAGGTTGAAGAATCAACTATACCCGAATTAAATCAAAAATTTGTAGACAGTATATTAATGCTGATGCCAAAAAAGGCAGATAATTATACCGAAGTTCTGGGAGAGTTATACTCTAAAACAGATACGGAAAACAATCAAAAGCTAGATATTATAAAAGCTTCGAATTTATATGATAAAAGCAAAGAAGTCACCTTTGAAGGATTAGAAGAAAAGTTCAATGCTATTTTAAAAAAGCACATAAAACGAGATTCCTATTTTAAAATTAAATCAGGGATTTTTGGAACGAAACAATCTTTAGACTCGTCTTTTTATAATAAATCTGAAGAAAAAGAAAACGAAACACAAGCTTTTTTAGAAACCAAAAAGAAAGAAGAGCAAGAGCGCAAAAACAACTTTTTAAAGTACAGAAAACAAACCATTTCTAATTTAGAAAAAAGCAGTTTTGTTTTTGAAAATTCACATTTAAACTTTTTAGACAAATCGAGAAAGTATCATTTTAAAATTTTAGATTATATTTTTTTAAACGATAATTTTGCTTATAAAATAGCGTTTACTCCAAAAAGAGGTGCGGACTACGAGGGCATTCTTTATATAAATACGGACGATTTTGCGATAATTAGAGTAGACTTTGAAAACGTAAAAGACATAAAAAGCTTTAGCTTACTTGGGCTTTCTTTTAATGAAAACTTACATAAAGGCACTTTTATTTATTCTAAGAATAGCGAAAACACTTATAGCCTAAAATATGCCGAAACAGAATTGGGAAGCAGATTTGGTATTAAACGTCCTTTAACGATAATTGAAAAAAACAAGCATACCAAAGGCAGAAGAAAACAGAATGAAATTTCTACCGAAATTCACTTTATAATTTCGAATGTGGTAAAAAAAGAATTGGTTGTTTTTGAAAACAAAATTATAAATGAGAGTATATTTAATAATTTTGAAGAAAAAGCGAGCACTGAACCAACATACTTACCAAAATACGATCCAGATTTTTGGAAAGGACATAATGTGATAGAACCTAATCAAGCCATTAAAAGTTTTAAGAGTATTGAGTAATCCTTTTAGTTTTCTTTAAAGCTTAAAGGGTCTTTGATATAAGCTTTTACGTTTAATAGTGGATTCCTTCCCGATAGCCAACAGGACGGGATTCGCAGGAACAACAAAATTAAATGATGTAGCAAAAAGCCCGACTCTTGTGGTAACGCCCTAACAAAAAAATTAATCTTTATTTCTCCCTTTTTCATCAGGGTATAACAATGGTAATGTATCACTTTGAAAAACCTCTTTAGTGTTAATATCCATCCCAGATAATCTGCCTTTAAAAGCGGCTCCTGTGTCAATATTCCATATGTTGGCAACATTCATTGGTTCTGCACAACCATAATTAGTGGTTGGCGTATGTCCTATGTAAATTTCAGAGTAGTGCTTTAATCTATTTGGGTGAAAATTGGAATCTTTAGACATATTACTATTCATAGATAAGGCCATTTCCCAAAGAGTTCTATCAAAATAAAAACAAGCCGTAAACACTTCCTTTTCAACCCCATGCATGGAAGTAAACCCTGCATGAATAAATAGTCTGGTTTGGTCATCAATATGATACAACGGCATATTATTAAAAAAACTTAAATGATCTGTTTTTTCATCAGGCCCAAAATGCGCATAACTTTGAATAGTTTCCCTACCTCCATGGAGGTACCAAGTTGGATCTACATGACCAGTTTTCAACCAATCTTCGCACCAAACATCATGATTTCCTTTTATAAAAACACAATTTATCTTCTCTGATAGTTGTATTAAAAGCTGAATTACTTGAGCGGATTCACTCCAACCATCTACATAGTCACCTAAAAAAATTAAGGTGTCCTCATCTTTAACTTCCAACTTATTTAATACCTGAATTAGGGCTTTAAATCCGCCATGAATGTCACCAATAACTATTGTTCGCATAAATAAATCGTTTCCGCAAAACTAAGAGATTCTGTTAACTTTAGTAAGGTCCAAGAACAACTTTAGTAAACTTTTAGGTTAAATTGAACCCTATAAATACTTAATTAAGAATAATAAGCAACCCTTAATACTTTAAATATACATGTTTAATTATGGATTCTGCTGGTTTATTTTGAGGTGTAAAACGATCGTTCGTACTTCCTCCGGCGTCCTTGTAATTATGAAACCATTTCCATAAAAAACCCCCAGCAAACCAATCTTCACTCCAAAATTCTTCAAAAAGCACCTGTGTTGTATTTGTTTGGGCTTGTAAATTAACCACATTCATAGCTCTGTCACTTTTCCAAGGTTCTTTACCTGAGTAATCAACACTTCTATAACCAAACTCTGTAAATAAAATGGGTTTTTTGTGAGCATCAGAAAAAGCTTTAATACTTGATTTGTATTTTTTCCATCCATTTCTACTCACTTCTATTGTTGGTGTTTTTTCGTCACTTACAGGAAAATAGGCATCAATACCAATATAATCTAAATCGTCCCAAAAAGGTGTTCTATCATATTCGTTCCAATTCGCAGCATAGGTTAATTTACCTTTATAAACTTGTTTAATTTTACCTATTAAGTGTTTCCAATACTCTGGACGATTATCAATAAATCCTTCCAATTCTGTTCCTATACAAAGAATATTCGCATTTACCTCTTGTGCTAAAGCAGCATATTCTAATATAAATTCTGAATAAGAAGCCTCTAAAATCTGCCAATCTTCTTCTGAATCCATTTTTATTCCACCCGTAAATTCACCGTGCCACACCCAAATTTGGGGTTTCATCATGATTCTAATTCCCCGGCTTTTTAATGCTTCAATATACTGTTTCGCTCCTACTTTAGTTTCACCAAACCACTGCCTTTCAGTATTAAAAACAATTTCCGGATGCCCCAAATCTTTAATAAACCCAAAAGGCATTATAGAGGCATAATTAGCATGTAAATTTACCAGTGGGCTAATATGAGTGTCATTTATTGGCTCTCTTGATGCTACAAAACTAACACCGTTTATCTTTTCTGTTATAGGTGAAGTCATAGCACAAGAGGATAAAAGAAAATATAATCCCACTGTAAAAATTGTTCTCATAACTAATATTTAATGTTTAAATTTAAACAAATTCAATTAACCATTTAAGGTTTTAACACAACCTTCGACAAATTAAAAGAATTACAATAATATTTATGGAGCATATTGTTATTATTGGTAACGGCATTTCTGGCGTTACCGCAGCTAGACATATTCGAAAACTTTCAGACAAAAAAATAACGATCGTTTCTGCAGAGAGCGATTATTTTTTCTCGAGAACTGCTTTAATGTATGTGTATATGGGGCACATGAAATTTGAGCACACACAACCTTACGAAAATTGGTTTTGGGAGAAAAACAATATCCACCTTAAAAAAGGATTCGTAAAAAACATTAATACAGCTACAAAAACGCTTCAGTTTATAGAAGGCGACTCTCTAAACTACGATAAACTCATTATTGCTACAGGAAGCAAGCCTAATAAATTTGGTTGGCCAGGGCAAGATTTAAAAGGGGTTATGGGTATGTACCATAAACAAGATTTAGAAAGTTTAGAATTCCATGCCCCTAATAATAAAGCTTGCAAACGTGCTGTGATTGTAGGAGGAGGTTTAATTGGTATTGAACTTGCCGAAATGCTAAACTCCAGAAATATTCCTGTAACTTTCTTAGTGCGAGAATCTAGTTTTTGGAACGGTGTATTGCCCGAAGGAGAAAGCGCTATGGTGAACCGACATATTAAAAATCATCATATCGATTTACGATTATCAACCAATTTAAAAGAAATTATTTCTGATGAAAACGGCCAAGTTAAATCGATAATTATTGAAGATACAAACGAAGAAATATTGTGTGATGTTGTTGGGTTAACTGCGGGTGTAACTCCTAACATCGATTTTATTAAAGATTCAGCTATTGAAACTGGCAAAGGCGTTAAGGTGAATCGATTTTTAGAAACCAATGTGCAAGATGTTTATGCCATTGGTGATTGTGCTGAACAGCATGAAGCAATTGACCAACGCAGACCTATAGAGGCGGTTTGGTATACGGGTAGAATGATGGGTGAAACGGTAGCACAAACCATTTGTGGAAACAAAATGCCATACAATCCAGGTCATTGGTTCAACTCTGCTAAATTTTTAGATATAGAATACCAAACCTATGGTTGGGTATTTGCAAAACCAAAAGAAAACGAAGCTCACTTTCATTGGAAACATGAAGACGATATTAAATGCATAACGGTTTGCTATAATAAAATTACAAACGAATTTTTAGGTATCAACACTTTTGGAATACGTATGCGACACGAAACTTTTGATAGATGGCTTACTGAAAAGCGCCATGCTGACTATGTAGTGCATCACTTAGGCGAGGCAAACTTTGACCCTGAGTTTTACAGGCATTACGAAAAAGATATTCTTAAAACATATACCAACCAACTTCAAACTGTTTAAAATATGAGTAATCAAATAAACGAAAGTATGTCGTTAGCAAAACCAGAGGCTAATAACTTATCGGTAAAACAAAAAACGGCGGTTGCCTTTGGCGTAGTTGGGCTTCTCATTTTTACATTGGCTATTTTCAATACCAATTTCCCAAACAAAACCTTGTTTTTAACAATTTCCTTAGGATTGATTGCGCTGGGAACCATTTTGTATACAAACGATGCCTATTTAACAAAACTTGAAGGCATCAAAAATGATGGCGTCTGGTTTAAATCCATTTCATCACGTGGTATTTTAGGTTGGATTTCAGGTGTGTTACTTACTAGTTTTTATATTATACTTTATTTTTATCCGAAATATTTAGGACTCTCTTCGAATGGTGAAGCCAATACTGGATTAATATCTTTATTCGATCCATTAAGCAAGTTATTAAGTGGAAACCCCGCAAGCCAATGGTTTGTTTATGGCACGCTTTATACCTTAGCCATTTTAGTGTTTGGTTACAAGTTTATGTTAAAATATAGAAACAACAGGTACGAACAATTACGAACGGCTTCCGTTATGTTTTTTCAACTGGGATTTGCATTCCTAATTCCAGAATTCATGTCGCGATTAAATACAAGCCCCAATTACAATTTACCTTATTACGACTTAAAAAGTATGTGGCCATTAAACTATTATTTGTTTGATAATTGGTCAATAAACGGTTTATTATCTTCTGGCTCGCTCGGATTATTAATGTTAATTTTTGGTGTTGTTTCTATTTTCGTAATATCCCCTATTCTCACTTACAAATATGGCAAACGTTGGTACTGCTCCTGGGTTTGTGGTTGTGGAGCATTAGCCGAAACTGCTGGCGATTCCTTCAGACAACTTAGCAGTAAAAAACTATCTGCCTGGAAGTTAGAGCGCTGGTTAGTTCATACGGTTTTGGTGTTTTCAGTAATTATGACCACCGCTATGATTTACACCTATTTAGGAAAAGACTCCGATGCCTTTTGGATAACGCGAGGTACTTTTCTTCTTGGTGTAGGTTCACTTCTAACCTTAATTTTCATCGCCGTTATGGTGTTTAAAAGAAAGGAACTTGGCAAAGATGCACGTTACGGAGCCATTGGTTTTTTTATAGTCCTTGCCGCATTATTCATCATGCATTACACAGGAACAACCAAAGAAGTGTTTTTAATAAAATCGAGTAGTTTACGTTCCGCCTATGGTTTATATATAGGCTCCATATTTTCAGGAGTTATAGGCACAGGATTTTACCCCATTTTAGGCAACAGAGTTTGGTGCCGATTTGGATGCCCCATGGCAGCAGTATTAGGATTTCAACAACGTATGTTTTCAAAATTTAGAATCACTACGAATGGCGGGCAATGTATTTCATGCGGCAATTGTTCTACCTATTGTGAAATGGGAATTGATGTGCGTGCCTATGCTCAAAAAGGTGAAAATATTGTGCGCTCCAGTTGTGTGGGTTGTGGTGTTTGTTCTGCTGTTTGCCCTCGAGGGGTATTAAAATTAGAAAACGACTCTATGAAAGGACGTATCAATTCCAGCGAAATTCTACTCGGAAACGATGTGAATTTAATCGATTTATTAAACCATAACTAATTTAACAAAATCATAATATTTCGTTAAATAGTTAACTAAAACTATTGTACTTTTGCTACTCAAAAAGTTAATACTTAATGCCTAACATAACAGTCATTATCCCTGCATATAATGAAGCTGACTCTATTGTGAAAGTTATTAATGACATTCCCAAGATTGTAATTGAAATAATTGTGGTGAACAATAACTCATCCGATAGTACTGAAGAAAATGCAAAAAAAGCGGGTGCTACAGTTTTAACAGAAATAAACAGAGGCTATGGTAACGCATGTCTGAAAGGGTTAGAATACATTGCGAATCAAAATAAAAAACCAGAAATCATTGTATTCTTAGACGGAGATTACAGCGATTTTCCGGAAGAATTAACTAAAATAGTTGCTCCTATCATCGAGAATAATATTGATTTTGTTATTGGAACTCGCCTAAAATATTTACGCGAAGCAGGCTCTATGACTACACCTCAAATTTTTGGTAATTGGCTAGCAACCCATTTAATGAAACTTTTTTTCGGCGCCACATTTACCGATCTTGGTCCATTCAGAGCCATAAAATATGATAAGTTATTAATGCTTAACATGATAGACAAAACTTATGGTTGGACCGTAGAAATGCAACTAAAAGTTTTAAAACAAAAATTAACATATATAGAGGTGCCTGTAAACTACAGAAACAGAATTGGAGTCTCAAAAGTTTCAGGAACATTAAAAGGTAGTATATTTGCAGGCATAAAAATCTTAAGTTGGATTTTTAAATACAGTATTAAAAAATGATTCTAGAAACAATAATTATCATCATTTACTCCATTGCTCTTTTGCTTATTTTTATGTATGCACTGGCGCAATTAAATTTATTATTAAATTATTTATCTTCTAAAAAAATAAAAGATAATTCTCCAACCTTCGATTTTTCTAACCCTGAGGAAATTCCTTATATAACCATACAACTTCCTGTTTATAATGAAATGTATGTTATGGAGCGTTTGCTCGATAACATTGCAAAAATAGATTATCCATCAGACAAACTTGAAATTCAAGTATTAGACGACTCTACCGATGAAACTGTCGAAACCACGCGCGCACATATTGAAGCTTTACAAGCTACTGGACTAGACATTAAACATATTACAAGAACCGATAGAACTGGCTTTAAAGCAGGCGCCCTAAAAGAAGGTTTAATAGTAGCTAAAGGCGAATTTATTGCCATTTTCGATTCCGATTTTTTACCCCAAACCGATTGGCTAAAACGTACCGTTCCTTATTTTAAAGACGAAAACATTGGTGTTGTTCAAACCCGCTGGGGACATTTAAACCGCAACTATTCCATCCTTACAAAAATTCAAGCATTTGCACTTGATGCACATTTTACCTTAGAGCAAGTTGGAAGAAACAGCAAAGGCCACTTTATTAATTTTAATGGTACTGCAGGGCTTTGGAGAAAAACATGTATTATAGATGCTGGAAATTGGGAAGGCGATACGTTAACCGAGGATTTAGATTTAAGTTACCGCGCCCAATTAAAAAACTGGAAATTCAAATATTTAGAAGATGTTGAAACCCCTGCCGAGTTACCAATCGTAATTAGTGCAGCGCGTTCACAACAATTCAGATGGAACAAAGGAGGCGCCGAAAACTTTAAAAAAATGATGTGGCGCGTATTAAAAAGCAAAAATATCTCACCAAAAACAAAATTACATGGCTTATTGCATTTATTAAACAGTACCATGTTTTTAAACGTACTTATAGTAGGTGTTCTTAGTATCCCAATGCTCTACATAAAAAATGAGTATATGCACTTAAAACCTTATTTTTATGTTATGAGTTTCTTTGTAGTAAGCTCAATCATATTTTTTGTATGTTACTGGTTTATGTACAAAAATATTTATGGCGGGGGTTTTAAAAACTTCATTCAATATATAGGTATGTTTTTTGTGTTTTTCTCCATAGCCATGGGCTTTTCATTACATAACTCCATAGCTGTTTTAGAAGGCCATTGGGGTAAGAAAAGCGAATTTATACGCACACCAAAATTCAATATTGATTCTATAAAAGACAGCTGGAAAAAGAATAAGTACATCAAAAAATCCATTTCTGCACACGTTATTTTTGAAGGTATATTAATGCTATATTTTGCTTTTGGCATGTATAGTGCTTTTATTGTTGGCGACCAGGGTGGCGATTTCGGATTATTCCCTTTTCACCTGATGTTATTTTTAGGTTTCGGTTACGTATTTATTAAATCAATAACTTCTAAAGTTTAATTTATTTGGGCGTTATCACTACCAATAGCTATCGAATGGTTGCGTTTTTATTGGTGAGTTTTTGTTTTAATTTATGGAACTCATGAATATAAAAATGTCGCTTAAATATTTTTAAAATGAACCGTACCGTCATTGCGAAGGAGGAACGATTGATAACCTAAGCTTTCAATTTGGAACTAAAAAATATTTCGATATACTTTTGCTGAAAGACCAAATCAAATGTTTCTTAACTCGGTTATTTTTTATCAATTCGTTATTTTTTATTCTTTTTAATTGACAGTTTAAGCAGACTTAAAATATATTCTAAATCATTGTCCGAACTTATTTGTAATTTATAATCGCCATATTCCTAATTACCAGTTGAAGAAACATCTCGGGTAATTCCTTTTTATCAACAATTATATTTTAATAAAAAACACCTCATAAATCATCACATTTTTTCACATTATCAGTATCTTTATTTCTGTAACCTTCAAGCGCTAAATGACAAACTACAAACCAAAAAACAGACTAACCACACAAGCTTATATTGATGGTGTTTTAAGTGGCGACCGGGTTATTCTTTCTAGAGCTATTACCATTATAGAAAGTAATTTAGAAAGCGACAAACTACTTGCCAAAACTGTTATTCAAGAAATTTTACCTGCTTCAGGAAACTCTATCAGGATTGGTATTACCGGTGTTCCTGGTGTGGGGAAAAGCACCTTTATAGAAGCATTTGGCAAACACCTCATCACACAAGGGCATAAAGTTGCTATTCTGTCTATAGACCCAAGCAGTCAACGCTCTAAAGGCAGTATTTTGGGTGACAAAACCAGGATGGAAGAATTAAGCAGTTTAGAGAATGCTTACATTCGTCCGTCAGCCTCCGGTGAAACGCTTGGTGGTGTTACCAACAAAACGGCCGAAAGCATGTTGCTTTGCGAAGCTGCAGGTTACAATGTTATTTTAATTGAAACCGTTGGGGTTGGGCAATCTGAAACGGCGGTACATGGTATGACCGATTTTTTTCTGCTTTTAATGTTAGCTGGTGCTGGAGACGAACTTCAAGGCATTAAAAAAGGCATCATGGAAATGGCAGATATGGTGGTTATTAATAAAGCAGATGGCGACAATGTTCGTAAAAGCGAACTGGCACGTTTGCAATACCAAAACGCCTTACATATTTTCCCGGCACCAGAATCTGGTTGGACACCTATTGTAACTAAAGCGTCATCCACAAAAAACACAGGTATCGATACCATTTGGGACGAAATAACTAAATACAAGCAATTGGCTACTGATAACGGTTATTTTAATAAAAACAGAAATCATCAAAAAATACGCTGGATGTATGATAATATTAATGAAGCATTAAAACACATGTTTTATGGTTCCAAGGATATTACAAACAGGCTTTCTGTTTTAGAAAAACAAATTATCTCCTCTGAAATATCCCCTATAAAAGCAGCAGAAGCTATTATTGAAACCTTTAAAAAATCGTTTTAATATCAGTTCATTATAAAAAAAACAATTATTATAATTTTCATCCGATTGTCACGAGAGCTATAGGAACGGTAAAAACCTATATAATGGCAGGAAAAAGCCATAGCCTTTCGATAAACTTCGCTACCTACCTTCAAAACAAATATATTATGTTTCTCCGAAACACTCAAGGTGACCATTTATAGTAGCAAATAATTTATATTTGATATATGCTTATTAACACCGCTTTATTACACCAAAATAGAACCCCTGCTCTTATTGCAGTTTCATCCCTATTATTTTACACATCATTTGCTTACGATTGTTTAAGAAGTGATTACGTAAAACTTTTGATGCTTTATGTTGCTTTGTTTTTTTTGTTCTATAAACTGATACAACTTTTTAAAACACGCATTGTATTTTTAACTTGGGTAGCGTTTACTTTTAGAGCCGTATTTATTTTAGCCATACCAAACTTATCACAAGATTTTTATCGCTTTATTTGGGACGGCAGAATGATTTTAGAGGGCTTTAACCCATACTTGTTTGCTGTGGAGTCATTTATTAGCCAAAGTGAATTTCCGGTAACGCAAGCCCAGGAATTGTACAATGGCATGGGAATTCTTAATGCGAGTCATTACACAAACTATCCTCCTATAAATCAATTATGCTTTGTAATTGCTGGTTTGTTTGCTGGAAAAAGCATTTTAGGATCCGTAATTGTTATGCGATTACTTATAATTGCGGCCGATTTTGGCAGCTTTTATTTTGGAAAAAAACTCTTAGAAAAGTTAAACATTCCTGTGTACAATATCTTTTGGTACCTGCTAAATCCGTTTATAATTATTGAATTAACAGGCAATCTTCATTTTGAAGGGGTTATGATTTTCTTTTTAATTTGGAGTTTGTATTTATTACATAGTGATACATGGAAATTTGCAGCCGTTGTTTTCGCTTTATCTATAGCGACAAAATTGATTCCGTTGTTATTTTTGCCTTTATTTTTCATGTGGTTTATGAAAAATAAAAAGGTTTTGACTATTCCCGCTAGTCATCAGGACAACCTCAAGAAAAAGAATATAGGGATACTAAAACACGTGAAGCACGACGAAAAACGAAAGTTTGTTGAGAATGGCAAAAAACAATCGGTTTTAAAGAAAGCGACTGCTTCGTCGTTCACTTTTCACCATGACGGATTAACAAAATTGATGAGGTTGATTTTATTCTATAGTATTGTTGGATTGACAACCGTATTGATGTTTCTTCCATTTTATTCTGAAGCATTTTTAAATAATTATACAAAAACAGTTAGTTTATGGTTTCAGGATTTTGAGTTTAATGCTAGTTTATATTATATAGCCCGAAAAGTGGGCTACCTATTTAGAGGTTATAACGAAATTGCTATCATTGGCAAAATAATCCCAATTATTGTCATTCTATTTGTATTGGCGCTTACTTTTTTTCGGAAAAACAAATCTACAGTTCAACTTATTACGAGTATGCTATTAGTGCTTTCCTTCTACTACTTTACTGCTACTACCGTTCACCCTTGGTACATAGCAACACTTTTAATGCTCTCTGTTTTTACTAACTATAAATTCCCTTTAGTATGGAGTTTTGCCATAATACTGAGTTATTTAGCCTATATAAATACAGACAACACCGAAAACTTATGGATTATTGGTTTAGAATATGTTATAGTTTATAGCACCTTTATTTGGGAAGTGTTTTTAACGAAACAACTTAGAAATAAACAAATTAATAGCTAAGTTAATTGGCGTATAATTTCTTTTATGTTAATGGTGCTTACTACTTTAATTGACAAGCAACAGTTTTATATATTACTTAATGAAAATATCCGTTGAATTTTTAAAACTTTTGAATTCCAACATATAATCATTTGGGTCTTTTATAAAAAACGAAACATGTTCGCCTGTTTCATCTTTTAAAAAAGTGGCTTGAGTTACCAAATCCAGCTTCTGTTCATTAAGTTTTGAATAGATTTTTTCCCAATCTTTTAAATCGACAATTATACCAAAATGAAACGCGGGTAATATTTTACCTTCGAAAACATAATTCGGAAAATTGAAGCTAAATTTTTCGGCTTTTATAAATGTTAA
>JBNMNO010000066.1:0-14293 GCA_051275695.1 Mariniflexile sp. | reverse complement strand
TGAAAATAAATTCTGAGAAAGGTTTTTTTTGTGTGCAAATTTTATGCAAATAAAAAAGAGAGCTACAAAATTAATTGTAACTCTCTGAAATTCAGTGAACCCTATAGACTTTTTTTCAAACCAAGTACTGGAATTTCTAGAAAATTTGGTAGAAAAAATGCCGTAAAAAACCCCCTAAATTTCTTTAGAGGTTTTTGGTACGACTGTGCACACTATAGACTTTTTTTCAAACCAAGTACTGGAATTTTTAGAAAATTTGGTAGAAAAAATGCCGTGAATTTATCAATTGAATTTAACTGAATTAGTACCATTGATGCTAAATAGTTAGAGTTCTTTTTAAGATTTTTTTTTTCTAAATAGTAATATTAAACGCTAAGATTTTTGATTCAAAATACCATTAAAAATTATTATTCTATTTTTTAGAAGAATTTAATAAATTAGAGACAATAAATAACTTTTAAATAAAACTAAAATGGAAAAATCAATTCTCCTCCACAACCTTACTCCAGACGATTTGAAGCAAATCATCAAAGGGGTTCTCAAAGACGAATTTAATGATTTCAAAAAGTATCTTGACACCTATGAATCCGACAAGCTATTAACCCGAGAAGAAACTTGTGAATTGTTAAAAATAAACCCTACCACTTTATGGCATTGGACTAATAATGGCAAAGTCACTTGTTACGGTATTGCAAGTAGGCGTTATTGTAAGAAAAATGAACTGCTGGAACAGTTGATTGTTTTAAAAGCAAAAAGGGGATGAAAATCCCCTTTTTGCTTTAAATTTATTTTTCTATTCTTTAACTACTTTAACCGTTTTGTCTCCTTCTTGATTAGTGAATTTAAGCATATAAACTCCTGATGGTAGCGTACTCATATATATTTCTTGATTTTGAACTGCAGCAGTAAAACTAATCGTAGCGACTTTTTGACCTACATAATTATAGATTGATACTTCTTTAAAATTGGAAGTGGCGTTGTCAAAGAATACTTTAGAAGTGGTTGGATTGGGATAGACCACAAAATTAAATGAGTTATCAAAAGTATCTACATTTAAAAATTGATTTATATATTGTGCTCCCGCTAGTGCGTCAATTTTTCCTCTACCCCAAGTATTGTTTGGTAATGAACCCAAACCATTAGTTATTGATGTGTTTTGTAAAATAGTTTTAATTTGAGCCACTGTTAAATTTGGCTTTGCTTGTAACCATAGAGCTATAATACCAGTTACCATTGGAGCTGACATTGATGTTCCTTGCATCGCACCAAATAACCAATCGTTTGTACCATCTGTCAAACCTGAAACAGTATCTGGACTTGTCGAAGTATAGTTTGAATCAAATCGACTTAATGAAGATGCAATATAACTACCAGGTGCAGTAATATCAGGCTTAATTCTGCCATCTACGGTAGGTCCTTTACTTGAAAATGAAGCAATTTGACCAAACACATCTGATTTATTTTGATTTTGACCATTAAGAGATGTCCAAGTATTTTTTGATGTAAATGCACCTACACTAATAATTGAGTTACCGGTACCTCCTATTTCCCCAATTGTCATGTTAGTGTTTCCATCTGTTGCTCTAACAAATGAACCAGCAGTTATACTCGGAAGAAGGTATAATAAATCTGTAAATCTAGCGGTGCCATCTTCTCCATAATGCCACGCATTAACAGAACCATTTGTGCCTTTTACTTCAATTAATAATCTATTTATAATATCATCTTGGTAATTATTATCAATATATATTATTGCATGTGGTTTTGAATTATTTGGATTTGAATTTTCAGTTGCTATTTCTACTATGCAACCGTCTTGAGTAGATGTAATATCATTATCATAAACTACTCCCGTGTATGTTGAAGAATTATTAGATGTATTTATATATGGTGTCCAATTAACATAAGTATTTGTAGAGATATTAAATACATTTACGGCAACTTCAAAGTTTTTGCCTACTTCACCCCAAATATCAATTCTAGTTTCACCTTTACTTATTGTTGGATTTGAGAATCCATCTGGTAAATTTGGAAAATCTACAAAACTCAACAAACTATTTCCAGTAGATAATGTTTTATTTATATGTATTTTATCACTTCCTTCATTACCTGCCGACCCTACTAATATTTTACCTGAACCAACGATATCATTACAAGCTATATCAAATGGTGATGAACCATCATGTGGGCCAAAATGTTTGCCAATCGACATGTTTATTACTGCCGGCTTGTTCTGAGAAGTTGCTTTATCAAATATATATTGTATACCGTTAAAAACACCAGTATCTGTCAAGTTTGTAGACACTAAAACAATTTCAGAATCATTTGCCACACCTTTATATAAGCTATTGGCAATACCACCACTGCCAGCAGCTATTCCAGCAACGTGGGTTCCGTGGCTAACATCAATTTTATCTCGCATCTTACTTAAAATAGCAGTTGTTCCAACATACTCAGTACCATAAGGAAGAGGAGCTGTTGTAATTCCGTTTTGCTCCCAAACTCTTGAAATCCTGGTTTGTTGTGTGTTAAGATTTATAAAATTAGGATGCGTATAATCAAAACCCTCATCTATTACTCCAACTATTACTCCGTTTCCAATATAAGCCTGAGGTAAACCCGTGCCTGCCTGTACCTGATTTACATTTGTCAATGTTCGTGCACTATCCATCGTAGCATTTACCTTTTCAGCAATATCTACAGATATAATACCTTCTACTGTCAACAAACTTTCGAGATTATTAATAGGAATATGAGCTGTATAGAAATCTCCTGCCTTAACGTTCAATTTAACACCTAACAACTCTGCTTTACTTTTATCAAAATCATTACTGACTTTAATAAAAGCATCTACAAATAATTTTGAATTAATTTCAGTTAGATTATATTTTTTTTTATTTAAGTATTTTGCGCCTTTATTTTTTTTAATATCCATTATCAATAATGATGTGTTTAATGCGCAATTTAATGGGCGTTTGTAGATAAAAGATGGTGGTATGGAGATACCTTTTTTTTCTCCTATTATGTTTTGCGAGAAAAGGTTAATACTTATTGAAAGTATAAAAAAAGTGAACAGTAATTTTGTTTTCATAAGTTTTAATTTAGTAATTAAAATTTTCATCTATTGATATTTTAATGATTTTACCATAAAATGATTTATTATTTTCTTCGTTTATTTCAATATTAAAAATTTTGAAAATTTCAACAATTTCTTCTTTACCATAACAAATCACAGAAATACAATAATTTAAAGCAGCAAAATATGGCTTTAAATAATAAAAATCAATTTTATCGTATTCTTCAAATTTTACGTCAACTTTCTTGATGTTTCGAATAGTCTCGTGACATCTATTTTTACCTTTGACACTTGATATAAAATCAATCTTACAAAAGTCTAAACGACCCGGTAAATCAGATGCAAATTGAAGGCCTTCTTCATTTAATGTATCGAAATTCCCATCTCTATATATTTGTCCATGTCTTACTAAATAAATTGGTTTTCTCATTAGCATTATCAATTAAATGTCCATTTATTTACACCTGGATTAACATAATTTTTAGTAAATTTCTTTTTACTAAAGCAATCTTTTGTATCAGCAAATTTTATGTTAAAAGCTTGAGTTGCATCAACACAAAATTGACCATCACCAGACCCCCATTCGTTCAATAAACCTTGACGCCCTCTTATGTAAATGTTTCCCGTATAATTTCCAATATCAATTATCGTATTTTTATAAGGAGGAACAGAATACCACCCTACAGAAGTCCAACATTTATCTTCATTGTTATAGTAGGCATAACAAGCAGAAATTTCTGTACCTGTGTTATTGTAAAATTCAATTTGTGTTGTGCTTTGAGTAGAATTGTAATTTGAATAATTAGTCGAATTATTATTTGAACCATAACTTTGAGTTTCAGCAACCAATTGATTTCCAAATGTACTTACTGATAAGCTATACAATTGCGGTTCTCCATCAATAAAATATCTTTTTAAATAATTATAGTCCAAATACTGACCAGTAACCTCTTTGAAAGAACTGACAGGTCTCATTTCGTTATTTTCATCACCAATTTTTGGCTGATCAATTAATCCTGCAGCATTGATTAGTACACTTAATTTATCAGGGTTATAGGTACTTCCAAAATTATTTGTAATAAATCTTACATTATAGCCTGTAAATGTTGTATAAGTATTACCATCTGGAAGTAATTGTTTTTGTTGACTTAATTGTTGGTTTATTATAAAGTAATTACCCCTTATATTATAACTTACACGCATATAGTTATTACCATAAATATTTGCATCATTTAGAACCATTAAACAATCGTATTTAACATTGGCTGCGAAAAAAGTAATTTCACAAATAGAAGTTTTTGAGTATCCTATATTTGACATAAAAAATAGCGCTAGAACAATAATTCCTAATAATTTTTTCATAGTCTGAGGCTTAATTGGATAATTTAAATTTTATATTTCGTTAAATTCTTATTTAAAATTTACACATTTATCGTAAACTGCACAAATATAATACAATATTTAACATTTTTTACAAAATATAAACATAGTATACGCACATATGTATATTTTACGTGTTTTTAAGTACACACAAAAAAGTGCATAATTTTGAAATATGCAACATAGAGGTGAAATAATAAAAGAAGCAATTTATAGAAGTGGGTATCCAATAACTGAATTAGCCAAAAGAATGGGCAAAAGTAGAAGATGGGTGTATTTGCTGTTTGAAAATCCTACTGTGTCACTAGATATGATTCTGCAAATTGGGATAATAATCCACTATGATTTTTGAAATCAAATAGAACCCAATAGACTTTTTTTCAAACCAAGTATTGGAATTTCTAGAAAATTTGGTAGAAAAAATGCCGTAAAAAAGCCCCTAAATTTCTTGAGAGGTTTTTGTTACGACTGTGAACCCCATAGACTTTTTTTCAAACCAAGTACTGGAATTTCTAGAAAATTTGGTAGAAAAAATGCCGTAAAAAAAACCCTAAATTTCTTCACAGGTTTTTGAAAAAATAATGTGGGTGATATAGATTTAAAATTGAATCAAATATTTGTTTTTATGATGGTTCTATGCTCAATTGAAGGCAAAAAAAAATGACCTTAAAACAATTTAAGGTCATTGCTACTACTTTGGATGCAATAATAGGCTTATTCTTAAACCAAGTATTGGAATTTCTAGAAAAATTTAGTTAAAAAAATACAATGAATTTAGATTCTAAATTTGAACTTAAATAGTAATCTGTAACTTGATTGTTTTTTAATAATATTGAAATAAAATAAGAATATAACTTAATAAACATAAATCAATTATTGGAATATAAAATCACTTAAAATTATATTATTGACCTACAGCAATTAAAGTAAATGGAACATCTTGAATTAACCCATTACCATTTTTAGTATAAATTGTACATCCATTTGCTGTAATGTTTCTAACAGATACATACTCAAATAATGAGATATGTGTTTGATTAGTAATATAAGTCGATGCAACAACCGTTGGCAAAGTTGTGAATGGAACTGAAAAAGTAATGTTATAGGCACCAGTAGAAGGATTAGAAGCAGTAAAGCCCGAACCTGTTAATAAACTTGGAACTGAACCTCCTGTACATGTTCCACTAATAGTTTTTGTTGCTGTATTACTTGCATATAAAGCATACGGAACACTCAATAATTCAGTAGTCCCCATAGTAATATATCCTGAACCCGCATTTAATTCGATTTTTAGAAAATAAGGACCACTCGCCCAATTAATACTTGAAAATGTCCCTAACGAAACAGTTCCTTGACCTATAACTAAACTAATATGACCTAAATCATCCGTTGTACCATTAAATGTTTCCGAATATATTGGACTATTAGTAATAAGTGTTTGAATCAAACTAAATTTAAAATTTACTGATTGATTTGCTAAAATTTGTCCTGCACATACCACACTCCTCAACAGTACTTCCTTTTAAAGAAGGCTATTGTGTCTCAGACGAAATACTGAATCAGGAAATACTAAAACTAACAAATTGGTATACAGATGACTTATTCGAAAATGAAATAGATTGCAGTATTAAAGCCTCTTTTTCACGGATATTCTGCGATACAGAAAGGTTTTCCGATGACAGTCAAGAGGTAATGGCTCAATTTGGAGTGGGTGTTTTATATGAAAATACAGACGATGGTAAATTACTTCGTAAAATATCACCCGAATTACGAACTCGTATGCTGAACGATTTTTATTGGACACATCACAACCAATTTACGGAAGCTGTTAGGTCGCACTTGAAACAATTTGATACAGCAACAATTATAGATTGTCATTCTTTTCCACAAATCCCAATCAACAGAGCTTCAGACAAGTCTGATTTCCGTCCTGATTTTAACATTGGAACAGATGCATATCATACACCTCAAAAGTTAATTGATGCATCAGTAAAGTACTTTGAATCAAAAGCTTTCTCTCTGGATGTCGACCAACCCTATTCCGGTTCGATTGTTCCAATGGAGTATTACCAAAAGAACAATAAAGTGCAATCTATAATGCTTAAAATTAATAGAAAACTATACTTAAACGAACCATCAAATGAAAAATCCATTCGGTACCAGGAAATAAAACAAGTTGTCCAGGAGTATTTAAAAATGATCAGAAAACTATAATTAAGATATGAAGTTTGGAATTAGAATTCCTTCCATTACCAAAAGAATTGCCGCGAGAACATCTGTAAAAAGAGTCGTTAAAAATGAATTGGGACTACAAGTACCTAGTGGTTATTGCGTGACTGCGCCCCAAACGGGTTGTCTTTAACAAGCCGTATAAAAAAATTCTACAGGATGTATAGTCACTTTCCAAATGATTTTATCCTTGCCTACATCGATTATGTACTTATAGATACATTCGTTTTAAATCACGGACAATAATTGTAGAATAAAAGAAAAACCTAAACTCTCTAACTTCTAAAACAAAAATAAAATAAAAAACACTATTATTTCGTTTATTAAATGTAATAAAAGTTGTATATATTTGATAGCGGCTAAAGCTAGCATTACAAAATACACTATCAATAGCGAGAATCTATCCGTTTTTAGGTGTATAGTCGCTACTTTATAGCGCTTATAAGTAAGTTAGCGGTGATTACATCGAAAATCAACCAAAACCATACATATGAACAGAGAGACTAAATTATTAAAAATTAGCGAAACTTATATCAAGTTCAATTTTGAGTTTACGGAAAATAATAAAGCGTTGATTAAAGAAGCATATTTAGAATATGTTGGTCGTCAATCTAAAGATTTTCTAAAAAATCGAGAAGAAGTAATTATTTCAATAGAATATGAGAAAGGCTCTCTAAAAGTTCGAATAATAGCTTGGGGCGCGGCAATTTATGTTGGTGTCGCTGCATACGGTTCTTTTAGATCTGGAATAAGAGAAATGGTTAATGATTCAAAAGATTTTTCAGAATTTGTTCATGAAAGAATTAAAGATGACCCGAACATTGATGAAAACAATATTATTCGTTTACAAAAGAGAACCGGAATTCCCGGCAGATTGAATGAAATATTTATTCAAGTTAATTCATTGCAAAGAAATTTAAACAATTTCACACCTAATCAAGTTCAGCAGCAGCTAAATAATATAAAACAAGAAATTTCTAACATTTCGGCTATTCTAAATCAAAATGACAGAGCTGAATTTTTCAATGCTTTACCGCCAAACTTTTCAAACAATCTTCTGCAACCACAAGAAGAAAAATTTGAATATTTAGAAACTCGATATGGGCTAAAACCAAACGAAGACATTGAAGTATTAGAACGGTAACCACCGCTAACACACGTTTATCGCTATTGAGAAATTAAGTGGAATTATCATTTCTTATTAGTGTTTTCGTACAACCGAAAATACTCGTATTTGAACTGCGCGACGGCCACAAGCACAGGGACGTTAGCGGTAATCGGCTCGCGACCTAAGAATAACCAAAAAATATGAGGTATTATCGAATAGACAGACGACATTTTGCAATTGGAGATACAATTACACCAAATGCTGCTTTCATTAATAATGTAAATGAACAGCGTTTAGAAGTTGAAAATCTATTGGAAAATTTACGTCCAAAAACAAAGCCAAACAGAAATGAAATAGTCAAATTATTTGATTCATTTATTGCGGCAAAAAAATATTGGGTTTTAGACCCTAATTCAAAATTTTACGAAGTAGAAATTGCAGAAACTGATATTCTACATCGTGGCAATTACCCTCTGGTTGAACGGTTAGCAAAAGAGACTGACAAAGGGATTAAAAACAGAATAGCAAACCAGTATTGGAACGATGAAGTTGTAGATGACGCAATTGCAGAAAATTATGTAAAGGAAGCAAGAGTCTTTCGTGTTGTTTGTAACGATGAAAACATTAGAAATAATACAAAAAGAGATATGTATAATTCTCCAACAATTCCAAATATACCAATCCTTGGAGATGAATGACTACCGCCAACAGCTAGTACAACAGGTTTGAGCAATTGGCTAAATGGAAAGTTGATTTTGTATTTGGAATGATTTGGCAAATCCGAAAATAGGGCATAATCTAGTCTCTAATCTGCTATAGTAGCGGGACGTTACTTGCACCTCCAAAATAACCAACTAAAATTAATATTTATTAAATAAATGGAATTCACTAATAAAAACATTTCAAAATGGGGCTTCGGAATGGCTCCAATTTCTCAAACAATGAGAGAAAGATACGATTTAGCAATTCAATCTACATTGCAATTAATATCTGAAAACACTTACTGTATTGACTTTGACATAAAATATCTTAGTGAACTAAAAGGTATGTTTAATAGATGTATCAGAGAAAATCAGTGGGACTGGTTCTCTGTTCATTCTGAATTTGGTTTTCCACCAAAACGACAAATGAGAATAATTATAAAAGATATAATAAGCTTGCGAAATGCAATTAAAGAAAGCTAAGAAATAGAAAGTATTTTACAAAATTTAATATCTAATAATTTATTTAAAATTCTAGAAACATATCAAGGTAATATTACTTTTGACACTTTAGCTTTTTCAGGCTGGGTTTATATATTATCAATAAGAGAAATGCCTAATATTTTAAAAATAGGAATGACGACTCGTAATATTGGAGAAAGAGTAAAAGAAATTAATTCTGCTACGGGAATGTTATATCCACTATCAGCAAAGGCTATCTTTAGAGTAAAAAATGCACGTGAATCAGAAAGATTGATATTCTCTGAATTAGATAGCTATAGAATAAGAAAAGACAGAGAGTTTTTTAATATTGAATTTCAAAAAGCAGTAACTTTAATAAATGATTATTTGCAAATTGAAAATAAAAAATTAGGAAGTATTGCGAAATTAAAATGGTTTGATAAAAGTTTGGGATACGGATTTTTAATTGACGGTAATAATATTGAAATTTTTCTACATAAATCTCAATTTAAGAATGCTAATAATGACAAACACATGTCAGGTATGCTTAGTGAATATTATTTGTTAGTTACTCCAACTGGGAGAATTGCAGTTGATGCTAAAATATTAGATTAAAAAGCACCAGCAACTAACCGCCGTTTGACAAAACGGCGAGTTTAGGCTTAATTTAAAGATGTTTTGTACTTGTATAATAGTCATTAAATGAAAGTCTATGCTTATTTAATCCGCCAAACGGCCTAACGTTGATATTAAATAAAACAACTATGATAAACACATTTGACGTTCATAAAATTGCAAAATATTTAAATCAGTATAAAGACAAGCTTCCAGAACTTTACACTTGGAATGCCAAAATTGAAAAACTAGTTGATTTAGATGTGATTTCGTTACCAGAATTAACGGCACTTAATATTAAAACGTCTTATGACAAAGAAATAGTTTTAAAGACCAAGGTAAAATTAAAACTTCACGAATATTACAAATCTGACAAAGTACTTTTCGACAGTTTATGTTTATGGGTTATCAAAGATTGGGGAGGAATTTTAACAGCAAAAGATTCAGATACTTTAGATTTAATAAATGAGTTTTTACAATCTGACAAACCTAACTTCAAAAGGATTGCAAGCGCTTCAAAAGTAGGTGCTTATATGTTTCCTGAAAAATATATAATTTATGATTCAAGGGTAGCATATGCTTTGAATTGGATTATACTATCGGAGAATGCTGGTAATATTTTCTTTCCAATACCAAGCGGTAGAAACTCAAAAATGACCGCCTTTGAAATGAACGTCTTGATACGATTGAAGAATATAAAACATTATTCGCCGAATGAAATAAGTGAAATGGACAAGCGCCAGTATACCAAACAGAAAGATAAGTCAAGCTATATTCCCGAAAAAGATGCTTACCTCGAATTGAATAACCTTATCAAGGAAATAAGTCAAAAGCTATGGGATAGTGAAAAGTCAAAAATGCTTTATTATACCGAAATGCTTCTATTCTCGATAGCTGATAGAGAAATATTTCAAGATATAACTAACCGATTAACATTGGAAATAAGATAACGGAATGATGGCAATCGTTAGCACAAAATACAAAAACAAATGGAAGTCCTAGTAAGCTATTGATCACTTTATTTAATAGATTGATTTGTCGCCAATCACAAAAACAATCTAGTAAAAGAAATATTTACCTCCTCTAAAACTTCATAGCCATACTTTGTCGCTATGCGAGAGTAGTTTTGTACTCTAAAAAACAAGACTATGGAAAACAAAGGGCAAACAATCAGCAAAACACCATTCGAAAATCCAAAATACGGATCGACAGACACTTTTATGAATGGAGGCAAAATAGGGATCACCTCAAAGCTGTTTTTTAGTTATTTTGGACAAATACCTAGTATTTTCGGATTAGATTTGATCGACGATAAAAAACTGAAAGAAGATATAGAAGAGGAATTATTCGGAATAATCGTACATAGAGTATCCCGCGAAGAGTTTAATGTACAAGACCAATTAGAAAATTTCAGTTTACATCAGTTTTTCCTAGAATCGGGTATTATGATCTATATCCATGAAGAAAATACAATGCTTTACTTCACTGAACAAAATAGAGCAACAGCGACTCTCCTTTTTACAGAATTCAAAAAGTACAAAATCAAACGAAAGAAAACAACTGAAATTTGTCTCATCACGGCTTCATCTTCAGCCTTAGCAACACAAAGTATATCCATCAAAAAACCAAAAATTAATCTTAACCTCCATTACAATGACGGTTTTGGGGATATTCATAAATCGGTTATAAAAAACATAAACAAACCGGATACAAACGGACTGTACCTCTTTCATGGGGAAGCAGGCACTGGTAAAAGCACCTACATCAAATATCTGATACACCACATCAACAAGAAAGTAATATTCCTTTCTACAAAAATGGCCGGACAGCTAGATAATGCGACAATGACTCCCCTATTGCTCCAAAATAGAAATGCCGTTATCGTTATTGAAGATGCGGAAAAGTTGATTACTTCAAGAGATGATGTCCGTAACTCAAATCTTTCTATGTTACTCAACCTTACGGATGGATTGCTTGGCGAAAGTTTAGGAATCCAAATCATCGCCACTTTTAACACGGATGTCAAAAACATAGACAAAGCGCTGCTGCGTAAAGGACGGTTGTCTACCATTTATGAATTCAAGCTCTTAACTCTAGATAAGACCAATGATCTATTGAAAAAATTGGGACATACTATACAAGTAAAGTACCCCCTATCGGTTGCTGATATTTTTAACTTTGAAATTGACAGTAATTACGAACCAAAACTAAAAAAAGCAGTAGGTTTTAGAAATTAATTTAACCACGACGTAGTTTGGCGTTATGCCTACCTAAATTTGTAAAGTAATCAAAAAAAAAACTATGACTTCAACCCAATTTTTTGCCAAATACAATCTAGAAAACAGCATTATTTTATTAGAAGGGAAACGAAATGTTTTAGAATCTGATAAAGAAAAACTAATCGAATTTGGAACGTTCCTCGCGACAAACCTACCTATAGCTAAATTTAGAAGCGGTAACGCTGATGGTGCCGATTTCTATTTCTCTCAAGGAGTTTTGCAAGTGGCTCCCGAACGCTTACAAGTTATTACTCCTTATGACAACCACCGTCAAAAAACAAATAATGCGTATGAAACCATTTCACTCGACCAGATTGATCTGGCAAACGAACCTGAGGTGGTTTATCATTCTAAAAGCAACAAAAAAACCAAATCCCTAATCGATAAATATGTTGGCGGTGCAAAGGACCGTTTTGCCATAAAGGCAGCATATATCATTCGTGATACGGTGAAAGTAACGGGGACAAATTCAGGAATTCCCCCAGTTAATTTTGCTTTTTTCTACGATGATGAATTGAACCCAAAAACAGGCGGTACTGGTCATACCATGGAAGTCTGTGAAATCAATAAAGTACCTTACCTAACCCAATCTGCTTGGAGTCTATGGATATAAAAATAAATTACTTGAAACATGAAAAAGATTACTATTGAACTAACAGAGGAACAGCATGCACAAATGATGAACCATTTACACAAAGAAACAGCGGTAAATATTGACAGCGAGACATTTTCGGGCTATGGCTTAAACCTTAAATGTGTCGAAGGAGGAATTAGTTCTTGGCTTGAAGTAGAAATGAACGGCACCTTGAATTTAGGAGATGTAAATTGGAAAATAGAATAAATACAATGGAACTAAACGAAATTAAAGCTGAAATAATAAAGATTTATCCGGAGTGGAAACAGCTATCAGATAGTTTTGATGACGATAAATATGCCGAAATATACGAAAGTGCTGTCCGCAGTCTAATCATCGACTACTGCGAAAGCAAAGGATACGAAGTGGAAGGCTACCCTTTTGAAAAAAGAAATTTAGGAGAGACAGATGAAAACTACGACGAAGATTACTTCTGTTACGAACGCAATTTGAAATACCTTGATGTTTTAGCTGAAAATCAGGAAGATGTATTGGAATTAATGTATTTTTATAGCAAAACATTTTGGGAAGACCAGATAGGAAGTATAGAAGAATATAAGAAGTCCCTTATAGAAGGGAATAAGAATAATCCGTACGATATTGAATTTTAAAAAAACAACGAGCATTTTATTAGCATCGAAAAATATGTACAAAATTATAAATTATGATATAAAACCAAAACAATAAATATTTTAAAACATGAAAAATATTGAACTATTAAAAAATTCTCCTTTATTCAACTTATCACTAAGTTCTAAGGAATTATTCCATAGCAATTTTATTGCATGGGTAGCAGATATTTACCCAAAGTCTTTTGGTAAAATATTATCCGAAAAATTTGAAATATACAACTCAAACTCTGAACTAAAGACCCCCGTATCAAGAGAGAAAAATAATCTTGATTTAATTTTTGAATTTAAGGATGGTACAAAAATTATTATAGAAAATAAAGTTAAAAGTATTCCAAATAAAGAGCAATTAATTAATTATTATGAAAATAATAATTTAGGAACTAATAATAAATTTATACTTCTTACTCTTATACCACCCGCCTTTGATGTAGGCAAAATCGGTTGGGAAACTTTAACATACAGTGATTTAGCTAAATTGTTCAAAAAGTTAATACTCGAAATCAATGATCCATATCACATTTCAATATTAAATGACTACATCACTTTTATTTGTTGTTTATCTGATCTTATCTCACCCTTAAAAAATTTGCCCACTAACTATGATTTTAATTTGTACAGCAAGTTTTATCAAGTAAGACTACATGATTTATATATTAAATATATATTTACGGGACTCAAAGAAAAAATTCACGAAAGTCTAAAGTCGAAATTAGGTGTAGAAAATGTTTTCGTCGACAGGAAGTATGATGGCAATGAACTTTCTAATCTAAACAAAGCTTTCATTAATTTTGCTTTTGTAAAAGGGAAAGGTGTAATAAGTATAGATTATTCTAATCAAGAAGGTATTACATATGGTATAATGCTAGATGGCGATAAATACCTGCATTACATATGGGCTATTGAAAGTAAAGAAGATTTAAAAGTAATGAAAGCTAATGAATTTAGAGAAAAAGAAGAATGGTTTACTTTTGAATCAAGAGGAAAATCATACCCGAAAGTTCTTACGGGTTTTAATAAATTCGGAAAAAGTATGATTTATAGAAGCGTTAAAATTAAGAAGGAGCTTTCAATTGATGAATTGATAAATGATTGGATTGATAAAGACATTGATAGAATGCAAAACCTAAAACTTAGCTCATAAAAACACCATGAACATACTTTACCTCCACGGTCTTGA
>JBNMNO010000065.1:0-14563 GCA_051275695.1 Mariniflexile sp. | reverse complement strand
TTGTAGTGAAAATCTTTTTAAAAAAAATTGTAACGTAAAGCCCGACCCTTGTGGTAATGCCCAAAAAGTATTTATTAATTGAGATTCCTTCCCGAAAGCTATCGGGATTCCCAGAAATTTTACATTTTAAAAACCCAAGACGCTGGATTTTCGGTAGCTATTCCTTTAGATATTGAAAAACTTAAAATAGTTTCCCCGTTCGAAGGGTTTGTAAACACCTCGCCAATTACTTGCTTTGTGGTTACTTTATCACCTTCTTTTACATAAACACTAGACAGATTTTTGTATAAGGTTAGGTAATCTCCATGACGAATCATAACAATAGGGTTTACGTTTTTCATTTTCAGTACCGCGCTTACTTCGCCATTAAAAACAGCACGAACTTTAGAGCCTTTTTCGGTTGCAATTCTAACACCGTTACTTTTTATAGTTAACGATTTGTCGATTGGGTGTGGTTGTGTACCATAGCCAAGCGTTACATACCCTTTTTCAACCGGCCAAGGCAACTTCCCTTTGTTTGCCACGAAATTCGATGATAATATTTTTTCTTCGGCAGTTAAAGCAAAGCTTGTCGTATTGGTTGTGTTGCCTACCTTTTTATTAGATTTTGCTATCGCTTCTTTAATAATTCGGTCTATTTCAGCATCAATCCTATCGGCTTCTTGTTGTTTTTGTTTTATTTGTGCCGTATAAACAGATAGGTTCTTTTTAATAGATTTCATTAATTCCTCATGCTGCTTCCGTTCACTTTCTAATGACTTTTGCACCTCTCTGTTTTCGGCAATTAGTTTTTTCTTTGCTTCCTGTTGTTTTAATAAATCTAAATTAATAGCCTGCAATTCTGCCGTTTTTTCTTTTATAGTTTCACCTTGTTCCTTTTGGTGATCTGTATATTGCCTCATATACTGCATGCGCTTATAAGCTTGCTTAAAATTTTCAGCTGAAAGCAAAAACATAATTCTGCTTTGCTGGTTTTTGCTTTTATAAGACTTTACCATCATTTCAGCATAATCTGCCTTTAAAACCTTTAATTCACCTCTTAAACTCGTTATTTTCCTCTGATTGTAATTAATATCGCGGGATATCAAATTGGTTTGCTGATTGGTTACTTTAATTAAATTATCCAACACATTAATTTTGTGTTTAAACTCTTGAATTAAGGTGAGTTGGGATTTTTCTTTTGATTTATTTTCTAATCGCAACGTATTAATCTTCTTGATTTCTCTTATTAATTCCTCTTTACGAGCCTCAAGCTCCTGTTGTTTACTGCTTTGAGAAAATCCCAAGGCGCTACAAAGCATTATGCTAAGTATAAAAATTAATTTATATGATTGTTTATTTGGCACCATTAAAGTTTAATTTCTTTAAATCCAGAAGGTATTTTAAACGGAAAATTTAATTTTTCATTCAAAGTAATGCTTTTAAATTCTAAATCTAAATTCATTTCTTTATTCGCTTCTATAGCCACTACTTTTATGTTTTCTGGCAAGGTTTGTTTATCTACCTGCTGATATGCCAAATAATCAATTTGTAGATGTCTAAATTCTTTTGGTTGCGATATTTGTTGCGACTTTACTTTAAAATAAACGGGGTCTATCAAAAAAAATATTTCGAACAATTCACGTTGTTTTTTAGGTTGAACAATATACGCTTCTTGATTAATAGAAACCTCATAAGTATTTGTATTTAAACTAAATATGGCTTCCCCATATAATAAGTTTTGAACTTTTTGAAAATCTAATTCTGTACCCAATAAGCTACTTAAATATTTATAATCGCCTTCAAAATACGTGTTATCTAGCTTATTATAAAAACTAACCTTTTTTGGAGTAATTAAGGCCCTTACTATAGAAAAAGAAGAATTCATCCATATAATTTCATCTTTTTTAGCTCTAAAATTAACCGTATAAGATTGCTCTATTCCGTCTTGAGCGTAGGCTATTTTAAGTTTAGATTGTAATGTTTTAAAAACAGGTGTTTTTTTTGAGTTTTCCTTTAAAAGCTGTTTGGCACTTAGTTTAAAATCTGCTTCGCCTCCGCTAATCGTTCTCGATGATTTGCAGTTAAATACAAAAAAAACCAACAAGGTTAAAATGCTGTACTTAAGTTTGTTCATTAATTTGGGGTTTCTAATTGTTTTGCTTTATCACTAAACGTTTTTGCCTTAGCTGTATTGTTTAGCGAAGTGTAGGCTTTACTTAACTGGTTATAAAAATCGATTTCCATCTTGTTATCATCAATAATAAAATCTAATCCTGTTTCTAAAACTTCAACTGCTTTTTTGGGTAAATTTAACTGATTTGATGCCACCCCATTAATTAAATAAAACAGGGGTTGCGCTGGGTATTTTTGAAGCACTTCATCGCTTTTCTTCTCAGCTAAATTAAACCGCTGCAAATCTATGTAAAGTAACAATACATTCCGAAGCAAATTAAAATTATCTGCATCAATTTTTAAAGCAGCTTCAAAATATTCTAAGGCCTTTTCTTTATTGTTTTTTGTTAAATAATATTGCCCTAATTCCATTAAAGTTTTACTGCTATTACTATCCCCAACCAAAGTCGTTGCTTCTACCAAATCGGTTTCATATTCGGGATGAGTACCAACAAACTGAACAAAGTCTGTGAGCACTTTAAGTTTTGCTTCTGGTTTTATCTCACTGCTTTTAACCACAATTTTCATAGATTCAATGGCTTTTTCAGCATTATTATCATCTAAATAAAACTTGTATAATGCCAAATGGACAATTTGTGAATTAGGATTGATTTTAAGTAATTCCTTGGCGGTTTCAAAGGCTTTATCCGTTTCATTGTTTTCGCTGTAGCGAAATATAAGTTGCAAGTAATTCGCTTCCTTATCCGGATCATTATCTACACGTGCTTCCAAGTTTTTAATTTGATCTTTTTTGCGTCCTGTTGCCTCGTAAATTTGATTGCGCATCATATCGCGTGAAACCGAAATTCCAAATTCTGCATCCAAATCATCTAAAATTTTTAAAGCCTCATTATACTCCTTAGTTTTTACATACAATGCCGCTAAATCCTCTTTATAATCCGGATGGTATTTAACCAATTCTTTTACGGTTTTAATAGCTTTTTCAAAATCGTTTTGCGATACATAAAACCCATAAAGTTCATCTAAAAACCATTCGTTATCGGGTTCTTTACTCACTGCTTTTTTTAACGCATCTTCTGCATCACCAAAATTTTTGAGTAAACTATAGTTTTTACCTAATTCAAAATATAAAACAGCTACCGAATTATCTAATTCAATACATTTTAAAAGGGCTTCAACAGAACGGTCGTAATTTTCAATGCCTTTTTGCTTTAAAGCTTCGTAAAAATATTCTTGAAATTTATCTTCAACATCGCCTAAATCGTCGTCTGGCTTTTTATTAAAATCTACTTGGGCATAATTAACCTGCGGAACTATTAATAATCCGAAGAGTAATATAAGTATGTAGAATTTATGTTTCATAATTTAGTACATGCCTCCAGCTTTATTTGGGCGTTACCACAAGGGTCGGGCTTTTATTCGTGGTTTAATATTTTTATAATATGGAACTCATGAATATAAATATTTCGCTATATCTTTTTTGCTTTTAGCAGCAAAAAAGGATGCCGCTTCAATCCCTAACGCAACTATGCGCTAACATTTGGTTTTATCAATAGTTATTCCAAACTTGTTACGGCGAGATTCCCTGCCGGTGGCCATCGGGATTCGCAGGAATTATTCTAAAACAGAATAATCACCAATACTTACGCTTGTATAATGGCCATCATATTTTACATGATTCCCAATCATAGCGTCATCTAAATTAGCGTTTTTGATGGTTGTGTGTGTTTGTATTAAGCTATTTTTAACGATTGAATTTTCAATAACACTGTTGTTTCCA
The DNA here is from genome assembly GCA_051275695.1 of Mariniflexile sp. Classification (GTDB taxonomy): domain Bacteria; phylum Bacteroidota; class Bacteroidia; order Flavobacteriales; family Flavobacteriaceae; genus Mariniflexile. The sequence goes on along the minus strand of JBNMNO010000065.1, from coordinate 10,668 downwards.
ATGGAAACATTTGGTCCAACTGTACTGTTTTTAAGCAGCACATTTTCGCCAATAAAACAAGGCTCAATAATTATTGAATCTATTAATTTAGCTGATTTTGCTACCAATTGCTCCTCGCCATCTGCTTTTAAAAAGCCTAACATTCTTGTATTGGTTTCAATGGTTATGGTTTTGTTTCCGCAATCCATCCATTCATCAACAGATCCTGTTTTAAAAATTTTACCATCTGCCATCATGCGTTTTATACCATCGTTTATTTGGTATTCGCCTCCATTAGTAACGTTTTCATCTAAAATTTGTTGCAGTTTTTCTTTCAAAACAGCTACATCTTTAAAGTAATAGATACCAATTACTGCCTGGTCGCTTACAAAAGTTTCTGGTTTTTCTACTAACTCAACAATGTCTTGGTTAGCATTTAATTTCACGACACCGTAAGCTTCCGGATTATCCACTTGTTTGGTCCAAATAACGCTATCTGCTGCAGGATCTAAGTCAAATTCAGCTCTAATCAGCGTATCGGCATAAGCTATTACTGCTGGCCCCGATAAAGAGGGTTTAGCACACATAATAGCGTGCCCTGTTCCCAACGGTACATCCTGACGGTAAATGGATGCTTTCGCTCCCAAATCGGTTGCCAATTTTATCAAGCTATCAACAACATCATCGCCAAAAAAAGCAGGATCTCCTAAAACAAAAGCAATTTCGTCGATAGGTTGCTTTAATACTTTAGCAATATCTTTAACCAAACGGTGAACAATTGGCTGGCCCGCAACTGGAATTAAAGGTTTTGGAACTGTTAAACTATGTGGGCGAAGCCGAGAACCTCGTCCTGCCATGGGTACTATTATTTTCATATATATGCCTGCGAAAGCAGGTATCTTATTCGGTTAAACTTATAATTTTATTTCCTTAATTTATTAAAATTCAAATTCCAATTTAAACTTAAATCAGACCAACTTAAATTCATTTCTTCAATGAGTTGGATTTTCCAGTCTCTTTTCCATTTTTTAAATTGTTTTTCTCTTATTGCTGCTTCATTACCGCTTGCAAATTCTTCAAAATAAACAAGCATATCACAATGGTACTTTGCAGTAAACGATTTTGGATATACTTTTAATTTGTGTTCTTTTACTCTTTCATCAATATTATCGGATACGCCTATATATAAAACGCCTTTAGGTTTATTTGTCATGATGTAGACACACCAATGTTTCACTTCTTTTTACTATGAGATTCCTGCCTTCGCAGGAATTACTTAGTCCCAGTACTCCCAAAACCTCCTTCGCCTCGTGAGGTTTCGGATAACTCATCAGTATCTATCCATTCGGCACGTTCATGTTTAGCAATTACCAACTGTGCAATACGTTCGCCATTTTGAATTATAAAATCTTCGTTGGAAAGATTTATCAAAATTACCCCTATTTCACCTCTGTAATCAGCGTCTACAGTTCCTGGCGCATTTAAAACAGTAATTCCTTTTTTAGCAGCTAATCCACTTCGTGGGCGCACTTGCGCTTCATAGCCTATGGGTAATTCTATAAATAAACCCGTCCCTACAATACTTCGTTCCAAAGGTTTTAAAACGCGCGATTCTGATAAATTGGCACGCAAATCCATTCCTGCTGAAGCTATGGTTTCGTAGTTTGGTAAGGCGTGCGTAGATTTATTTATTATTTTAATTTGCATGTTATCTTTTTAAAAGCTGCTTTATTTGATTTTTTTCTGAAAAATAAATGATTACCAAAAATACTAAAACCAAAATTGTACTTATGTAATAATTACCTCTAAATTCATCTTGGAATGATATTAATGAGAATAATGTAGTCAGTAATAAGTATCCCGCGATTTTTTTAACATCATAAGGCACATGATAGTGTTTTTTTCCAATAAAATAGGAGATAATCATCATACTTCCGTAAGCAGCTAAAGTAGCCCAAGCCGATGCCATGAACCCAATTAAAGGAATCATTATAAGGTTAAAAACTATCGTAATAATTGCTCCAATAATTGAAATGTACATGCCATAGCTGGTCTTGTCCGTAAGTTTATACCAGATAGATAAGTTGTTATAAATACCTAAACATAAATTAGCTAATAATATTATTGGCACAATACTTAAAGCTTGAAAATATTCTTCTTGACCAAGTAAAATTTTTGAAAACAAATCAATATAAGCCACAATTAAAAGCATAAATATAGCCCCCAAAATAGTAAACCATTTTAATATGGTCGCGTAATTTTGCTTTGCATTAATTTCCTTTGCATGATTAAAAAAGAATGGTTCTGCGCCTAAACGAAAAGCCATGATATACAAAGTCATAAACACCCCTAATTTATAACATCCTGCATAAATTCCCATTTCTTTATTTCCAATCATATCTCCCAAAAACAACTTATCTACATTTTCATTGGTAACGTAAGCTAAACTGCCTATCATAATAGGTAATCCATAAACCAGTAGTTGTTTTAAAACTTTTAAATCAATTGTCCATTTCATTTTCAATAAAATTGGAACCAATAAAATAAGTGTAAATAAACTAGCAATAACGTTTGCCAAAAAAATATAAATAACTTGCGGACTTCCATCAATATAAAAATTGAGTGCACTTGGCAACATGTTTTCTGATATCCATTTATTTGGAATAACCCATAAAAATAACATGTTTAAAAGTGCAAAAAATAAAATATTTACTACTTTAATTCCTGTAAATTTAATAGGTTGATTGGTTACCCTTAGGTATGCAAAAGGTATAACGACTATGGTATCTAAAAATACTGTCCAGATTAATATTTTTACATATAATGGATTCTCAAAACCAAATGCAAAACTTATTTCATTAGCAAAGAACAGACCTAAAATTAAAAATAATAGTGTAGTTGCTAATAGAGAAATAAACGATGTTGAAACCACTTTTCCTTTCTCTGTTTCTTTACTGAAAAATCTAAAAAAAGCCGTTTCAAGTCCGTAGGTTAATAAAGCATTGAGATATGCCGCATACACATAATAATCAGTATTAACAGCATATTTTTCTGCACCGAAAACTTCTGTGTGCAGTCTTACCAAAAAGATGTTTATCGCCCTTGGCAAAATAGCTGCAATGCCATAAACAATTGTGTCCTTAAAGAACTTTTTTAATGTACTCAAGTGTCTTTATTAATTCCGCTAAAAATACGTTTTTAGCTCATGTAAACCAAAGATAAATTATTGCTTGTTAGGTTTTACACCCATGTATTGCAAAGCTTCCTTTTTATTGATTCTTTCAATTTTATAATACATTAGCTTATTTTTTAATTTATAGCTAACTACACATTCATTTTCATTTAATTTGAAAGGTGGTTTTTGAGGAATTTCCGGGACTTCATTGCCATATTCTGCAAAAGGTTCATTGCTCATTATAAAGTCTTTTTTTAGGTTTGTTTCTGTTTCAAACCTACCAATAAAAACTGCGTTATTTCTATATTCTAATTTGGCTCGTTTCCCGTGAAAATAAACACTGTCAAGTAAAATATTCTTAGGATTTGAACCCACTGGTATAAAAATATTTAATCCAGAACCTCCTCCTTTAACGCCTGCTACCCATTCCTGATAGTAAACATCTCCCATTTTGAACGGTACATTAGTTTCAAGTTGTTTTCCTCCTGCACATTGTGATAATGTTGCCGTAATAAATAACATAAAAGTAAAAAAAAGTAGGCTTTTGAATAATTTCATCTTTCCAATATTGAACAATATAAAGATACCATTTCAAAATTAATGCCATAAAAAAACCTCACTTAAAAGTGAGGCTTGATAGTATCTTTGGGTTCCTACCTTCGCAGAAATGACAACCAATTTAATCATTAAGAGCTTCGGCACCACCAACGATTTCAAGAATCTCGTTAGTTATAGAAGCTTGACGCGCCTTGTTATATGTTAATTTAAGTTGATCTCTTAATTCGGTTGCATTATCTGTTGCTTTGTGCATCGCAGTCATACGGGCACCGTGTTCACTTGCAAAAGAATCTCTTATCCCTTTATACAATTGTGTTTTTAGTGACTTAGGTATTAATTGCTCAACAATCTCCACTTTTGATGGCTCAAAAATATAATCTGCATTATTTATCTCTGCACCTTCAACAGGAACAATTGGTAAAAACTGTTCCGTCATTACTTCCTGAGTAGCTGCGTTTTTAAATTTGTTATATACGATTTCAATTTTGTCGAACTCGCCAGAAACAAATTTTTCCATTAACATTTCAGCAATTTCAGCAACATTATCAAAGGTTAAATCGTCAAAAACCTCACTTTTATTAGCTATAACAATTTTCTTTTTTGAAAAAGCATCGTTAGATTTTTTTCCAATAGCTACAATGGATACGTTTTTGCCAACATACACATTACTAATTAAGTGTTGTGTTTGTTTGATTATGTTAGAATTGAAAGCACCACATAACCCTCTATTAGAAGTAATAGGAACTATTAAAACATTTTTTACTTCGCGTTGCACAGAAAATTTACTTCCAGAATCTGCATCTAAAGTTGCGCTTAAACTTTGTAAAAGTTCGGTTAACTTATCAGCATAAGGACGCATTGCTGTAATAGCATCTTGTGCTTTCTTTAACTTAGCAGCCGATACCATTTTCATGGCACTGGTAATCTGCATCGTTGAAGATACCGATGTTATTCTGTTACGTATTTCTTTTAAATTTGCCATAGTTCAAATTATGAATTATGAATTATGAATTATGAATTTTTAATAATTGAAACTAATAGCTTAATTAAAACTTCACAATCTTCTCTTAATTTCAAAGGAACTTCATAAATTTCCGTTTCCTTAATAACGTCCAACCAAAAGGTTGTTTCGTCAGCTTCTTTAAGAGCAATTCCTAATTTATTTTTAAAATCTTTTGTGCTTACGCCTCTTTGAGACTCTCTGATATTGGCTCCTATACTAGTACCAGATTTTAGCAACTGATTTGCTATTTCAAAAAAACGTTTTTCTTTGAGTTTTTCAGCATATATAACAATATCACAAGCAAAATAAAAGCTTTTATCTAATATTGCATTACCACTTTTTATATAACTCAAAATTCTAAATTCTTAATCCTGAATTCAGAATTAGTTTCTATATTTCCCTGATAAATCTTTAGCTACAGCTGATAATGTATCTGTAACCTCATCAGTTAATTTTCCTGCTTTTAATGAAGCTAACACATCACTGTGTTTCGCTTTCAAGAATTCTAAATAATCTCTTTCGAATTCTTTTACTTTTTCAACAGGAACATCTCTTAATAAGTTTTTAGATCCTGCATAAATAATAGCAACTTGATCTTCAACTTTAAATGGATCGTTTTGAGCTTGTTTTAAAATCTCAACGTTACGTTTTCCTTTGTTAATTACATTTAAAGTAACGGCATCTAAATCAGAACCAAATTTCGCAAACGCTTCTAATTCACGATATTGAGCTTGATCTAATTTTAAAGTACCTGCTACTTTTTTCATGGATTTAATTTGTGCGTTACCACCAACACGAGATACCGAAATACCTACATTAATAGCTGGGCGTACACCTGCATTGAATAAATCTCCATCTAAGAAAATTTGTCCATCGGTAATAGAAATTACGTTTGTGGGGATATATGCAGAAACGTCACCCGCTTGTGTTTCAATAATTGGCAAAGCTGTTAATGAACCGCCTCCTTTAACAATAGGTTTTAATGAATCCGGAAGGTCGTTCATGTTTTTAGCAATTTCATCATTATTGATGATTTTTGCAGAACGCTCTAATAAACGAGAGTGTAAGTAGAAAACATCTCCAGGATACGCCTCACGTCCTGGTGGACGACGTAATAATAAAGATACCTCACGGTAAGCAACTGCTTGTTTTGATAAATCATCAAAAACAATCAAAGCGGGTCTACCTGTGTCTCTAAAATACTCTCCAATAGAAGCTCCTGTAAAAGGTGCATAAACTTGCATTGCTGCAGGATCTGATGCATTTGCAGCGACTATAGTAGTATAAGCAAGCGCTCCTTTATCTTCTAAATTTTTAGCAATTAAAGCGACTGTTGATGCTTTTTGACCAATGGCCACATATATACAATATACAGGGTCACCTGCATCGTAAAATTCTTTTTGATTTAAGATTGTGTCAATACAAACGGCTGTTTTACCAGTTTGACGGTCACCAATAACCAACTCACGTTGTCCACGGCCTACAGGAATCATAGCATCAATAGCCTTAATACCAGTTTGTAATGGTTCAGTTACTGGCTCACGGAAAATAACTCCAGGTGCTTTACGCTCTAAAGGCATTTCGTAAGTTTTACCAGAAATAGGCCCTTTACCATCAATTGGAATTCCTAAAGTATCTACAACACGACCAACAATACCTTCTCCTACTTTAATAGAGGCGATACGATTAGTACGTTTTACAGTAGAACCTTCTCTTACACCAACAGACGTTCCTAATAATACAATACCTACGTTATCTTCTTCAAGATTTAGTACTATACCTTCTAATCCGCCATCAAATTCAACTAACTCACCATATTGAGCGTTAGCTAGCCCATAAGCGCGTACAATACCATCACCTACAGTTAATACGGTTCCAACCTCATCTAACGAAGCGCTAGCTTCAAAGCCTGATAATTGTTGCTTTAAGATTGCTGATATTTCAGCTGGTTTTACTTCTGCCATCTTATTGTTTATTTAGATATAAATATCTTAGTTTAATGTAAATTCTCTCTTTAATTTGCTCAATTGATTTGCAATACTTGCATTATATTGTATGTCGCCAATGCGTAAAACGAAGCCTCCCAAAATGCTTTCATCAACAATACTTTCTACTTCAATATCTTTTCCAGTTAGTTCTTTTGCTTTTGCTAGCACTTTTTGCTTTAAAGCATCGGTTAAGGGAATCGCTGTTGTTACAGTTGCCAGTTCAATACCTTTAGACTGATCGAATAGCTCATTATATTTAACCGCTACATCGCCTAAAATAGCTATTCTGTTGTTCGTGATTAAAATATCTATTAAGCTTAAAGTTGTTTTATTTGACTTTTTGAACACTTCTAATAAAATAGATTTTTTAACTGAAGAAGGTATTACAGGACTTTGAAGCGCATCGCTTAAATCTTTACTTTCTGCAATGGTGTTAGCAATTAGCTTCATATCAGAATTAACAGCATCTGCCGATTTTTTATCTGATGCTAAACTTAAAACTGCTTTTGCGTAACGTATTGCTGCTCTTGCTCCTGCCATTATTACTTTAGTTTAATTTAGCTTCACCCAACATAGACTCAACCAATTTTACTTGCTTGTCTTTATCAGATAATTCTGCACGTACCACTTTCTCTGCAATTGCCAAAGATAAACTAGCAACTGTATTTTTAAGTTCCGCCATAGCGGCTTTCTTTTCGCTTTCAATAGCAACTTGTGCTTGTGAAATCATTTTATTAGCCTGTTCTTGCGCTATACCTTTAGCATCGTCAATCATTTTAGTCTTAATCTCGCGAGCTTCTTTAAGCATACTTTCACGTTCTGCGCGAGCTTCTTTTAGAATACGCTCGTTATCTGCATGAAGATTTTCCATCTCAATGCGAGCGTTTTCAGCTGATGCTAAAGCATTTTTAATCCCTTCTTCTCGCTCGCTTACAGCGCCAAGGATAGGTTTCCAAGCGAACTTTTTTAAGATTAAAAGCAAAAATATAAAAGTTAATGCTGTCCAAAAAATCAGACCAAAACCAGGAGTTACTAAATCCATTTCTATATTGTTATTTAATTAATTTTTAATGAAAAAATAAAAGTGCAACCAACCGTTACACTTTTATTCTCTTTTTACTTAAGGAATGATACAACAACAGCAAATAATGCAACCGCCTCAACGAAGGCTGCAAGAATTAACGCAGAAGACTGAATCTTTCCGTGCATTTCTGGTTGACGTGCCATAGCTTCCATAGCTGACCCACCAATTTTACCAATACCTACACCGGCTCCGATTGCTGCTAAACCAGCTCCAATCGCTGCTATAGATCCTAAATCTAATGTTGCTGCTTCTTGTAATAGTGCTAAACTCATAGTTATAAAAATTAAATTAATTAATGATCAGTTGTTTCCTCAGTTGCCATACCAAAATAGAGGGCAGACAAAACGGTAAATATATATGCTTGTATTGCAGTAACTATAATTTCAATAACACCAATAAATAATGAAAATGCAACTGAAACTGGAGCTACTCCTATAGATTTAAAAACAAAAATTAAAGACATTAAAGCTAATACTATAATATGGCCTGCAGTAATATTTGCAAACAGACGAATCATTAAAGATATTGGCTTTACGAACATTCCAATAACTTCAATTGGAGCTAAAAATATTTTCATTGGTACTGGAACCCCAGGCATCCAAAAAATATGTTTCCAATAGTTTTTATTTCCGCTAAATGTTGTAATAAGAAAAGTAAACATTGCTAACGTAAACGTAAAAGCAATATTTCCACTTAGATTTGCTCCATTAAAAATTGGTATTAATCCAAAAATATTATTAATCCAAATGAAGAAAAATATAGTTAAAAGATAAGGCATGTATTTTTTATACTTGTGCTCGCCAATCATAGGTCTTCCTATTTCATCTCTAACAAAAACGACAAGAGGCTCAACAAAACCGGCAATACCTGTTGGAAGATTGTCTTCAGACTTTTTATAACGTCTTGCTGCAGTAATGAAGATTAACAATAAAACGATTACCGAAACCCACATCATAAAGACGTTTCTTGTAATTGATATATTTATTGGTGTTGATGCATTTGCTGGTTGGTCATCTTTATCAAACGTAACTGAGAGTGATCCAGTTTGTAATTGATATATTTTTTCGTGAAGCTTTACAAAATTCTGCCCGTCTTTATTAACAACAATATGACCTGAATCATCATGGTGAAACTCACTAGACATAAAAGTAGTTAATCCGTTATCTGTCCATAAAATAATAGGCAAAGGAAGTGTCACAGCATGTCCGTTCCAATCCCAAAGATGAAATCCGTGAGCATCTTTAACGTGATGCATAATCATTTCTTTTGGATCAAAATCTTTGCCATCTTTGTTTTCAGAAGCAAAACCTACAAATGTAGTTGCTAGAAATAAAATTGAAAATACTACGCTTTTGAAGGTGTTTAATGTCATTCGGTGTTGATTAAAAATGCCCTACTCTAAATTCCGGGCAAATGTACACACATTATCTTAAATTACAAACAATAATTATATGATTATTTAGTGTTTGTTGTTAAAGAAATAACTTTTGAAATTCAATGTTTCTTTTGAAGGAATATCGTTATTGAATATACCTCAAAAAATAGGTATAAAAAGTAAGGAATGAAGAAATTAAATACGTCTGGCTGTTTGTTTACTTCATTTGATAATAAAAGAGGCGACAAAAAAACAATAGCCAAAATCATTTTTAAAAAAGTACTTATCATAAACTCATTAAAAATCTCAGTTTTCCCCTTTGAAACCCTATAATTAATTACAGAATATAGGAGTAGTGTTACTATAATAAGAAATGTGTATATCTGCCACAAAGGGAAAAATAAGCTCGTCCCATTTGCAAAATAATACAATATGTAGCTATGCACCGCATACAGTAATAAACTAATTATAAGTAATTGAATTAAAAAGGTGATTTGTCGTTTTTTAAAAACCGAGTTCATATTATTTAGTGTCTTTGGAAGCTGCAATAATACGTCTAATTACAAATACTATAGCAAAAACGACTGAAGTTAATGATACAATAATGGTATAAAGATTGTTCTTGTTTGGAAATTTCTCATCAAGCTTTACTCCTAAAAAAGTTCCAATACCAATGATTGCAAACATTTGTATTACTATTCCAGAAAAAAGGGCATAATTGTTAAGCTGTTTTCCCGGTTTCTTGTTCTTGTTGCTCTCCACTTTTATTCATTTCTTTAACAGTACCTTTCATTATGCACTTAACATTAAATGTTGCTCCTGGTTCTACCGATAGTTTACCAACAACTACATCGCCCACCATGTGTGCGTCTGCTTTTAAGGTAAGCGTACCAGATAAATCTAATTTTCCGGAAAATTTACCTTCAAAATAAGCGTCAGTACCTTGAAGAGTTCCCTTTATCAAACCAGCTTTACCAACTACTACTTTCCCTGTGGTTTTAATATTTCCTTCAATAGTACCGTCAATTCTAAAATCGCCTTCACTATTAAAGTCTCCAATTATTTTTGTGCCTTGAGCAATAATATTTTGGCTAGATGCACCTTCAATAATTTGTTGTTTTTTTTTGTTTTCAGAGAACATAATGCTATTTATTTAGAGTTATTACCTGTATTTAAATAAGCATCCAAATTTTTATGAATTTGAATGATTTGATAATTTGTAGATGTAATTACAAAGTGTGGTTCTTTTATTTTTTTCTTATCTTCTTTAGTCAATAATTGATTGAATGTTTTGGCTACTTGAGCATTTTTTAAACCATGTACAATTACAAAGGTTGTTATTTGGTTATAAACATCAACCGACGATTTTAAAGAATAATATTTTATATTTTTTAATACCTCCTCCAGGGTTTTTTGAAAACCAGCTACTTGATCTGGTTTAGGGTTTTCAAACTTAAAGACAAGCTTATAATTGTTTGCTATACTATCATTTTCCTGAACAAACTC
>JBNMNO010000064.1:0-14660 GCA_051275695.1 Mariniflexile sp. | reverse complement strand
TTTATTTTTGGTAATTACGTATATAGTCGTCGTGTTCTCTATTTTGGTTCAAGGGCTAACAGTTGAAAAACTAGTAAAGCGCCTTGAAAAACAAATGTAACAACCATTAATCTCTTGTAATACTTCTTGAAATAACTATTTTTTGAATTTCTGAAGTACCCTCGTAAATCTGGGTAATTTTAGCATCACGCATCAGGCGTTCTACATGGTAGTCTTTTACAAAACCATTACCGCCATGTATTTGTACGGCTTCAACAGAATGTTCCATGGCCACTTTTGATGCGAATAATTTTGCCATTGCACTAGAAACATCGTAGTTATTGCCTTGGTCTTTATCCCAGGCGGCTTTCATTACCAAATGGCGTGCAGCCTGAATATCGGTATACATATCTGCCAATTTAAATGCGATGGCTTGGTGGTTGCATATTTCGGTACCAAAGGCTTTGCGTTCTTTCGAGTATTTTAAAGCCAATTCGTAAGCTCCAGACGCAATCCCTAAGGCTTGAGAAGCAATACCAATACGTCCGCCAGATAATGTTTTCATGGCAAATCTAAAACCAGAACCATCATCACCAATGCGACTCTCTTTAGGTACTTTTACATCGTTAAATTGTAACGTATGCGTATCGCTTCCGCGGATACCTAATTTGTTTTCTTTTGGTCCAATATGGAAACCTTCCAGGCCTTTTTCAATAATAAACGCATTAATACCGTGCGACCCTTTATGTCTGTCGGTTTGGGCAATTACTAAATACACATCGGCACGTCCTCCATTAGTAATCCAGTTTTTGGTTCCATTAATAATATAGTGGTCGCCTTTGTCGATGGCAGATGTTTGTTGCGAAGTCGCATCACTGCCTGCTTCGGGTTCGCTTAAACAAAAAGCACCAACAAATTCTCCGGTAGCCAATTTGGTTAAGTACTTTTGTTTTTGTTCTTCGCTTCCAAAAGCTTCAATGCCATAACAAACCAACGAATTATTTACAGATACAATAACCGAAGCAGAAGCATCAATTTTCGATAATTCTTCCATTATAAGTACATACGAGATGGCATCCATACCACTGCCCCCATATTTGGGGTCTACCATGATGCCCATAAAGCCTAATGCTCCCATTTTTTTAACTAACTCGTCGGGAAAATGTTGATTTTCATCACGTTCTATAACACCGGGAAGTAATTCGGTTTGGGCAAAATCGCGAGCGGCATCGCGTATCATCATATGTTCTTCTGAAAGACTAAAATCCATAATTCTCAATTAAGTTGGTGATTTGTTAAAAAATATCTACAAATATAGCTTATTAGTGTTAATTTTTTAATTAAGGATTGTTATTTTTGTACAATATGATGAAAAACGAGTACAAAGTTATTGGTGTAATGTCTGGTACATCATTGGATGGTATAGACCTCGTTTATGTAAAATTTCAATTTGATAAAATTTGGAATTTCTCCATAATACATTCTGAAACGGTTAATTACGAGTTGTATTGGGTTGAAAAACTTAAAGACTTACTTTTAAATAGTTTAGAGGAATTAAAAGAAATAGATATTCAATACACGAATTACCTGTCAATAAAAATTAAAGCGTTTATTGATACACACAAAATACACGAAATTGATGCCGTTTGTTCACATGGCCATACAGCTTTGCATCAACCCAATAAAGGGCTCACCTATCAAATAGGTAATCAACCTCAAATAGCAGAAATTTTAAATGAAACCGTAGTTTGCGATTTTAGGGTGCAAGATGTTGAATATGGCGGGCAAGGAGCTCCTTTAGTGCCTATAGGCGATAAATTATTGTTTTCAGAATTCGATTTTTGTTTGAATTTGGGTGGGTTTGCCAATCTTTCAACCGATTTTGATGGAAATCGCATTGCTTATGATGTGTGTCCTGTAAACATTGTTTTAAATAAATATGTTAAGCAATTAGGATTTGATTATGATAATGAAGGACGCATTGCTTCAGAAGGAACTAGTAATAAAGAATTGCTTAATAAACTAAATAATTTAGAATTTTATAAAGCTAGTTACCCAAAGTCGCTGGGACTTGAGTGGGTTGATTTAAATATTTTCCCCCTAATTGATTCTTTTCAGCTGGAATTAAAGGATATTTTGAAAACGTTTGTAGAGCATATAGCAATTCAAATTGCTACCGAAATAAACAAAAAAAACACGAGTTCGGTATTGGTTACTGGCGGTGGTGTGTATAATAGGTATTTATTTAAAAGGCTGGAATATTATACTAATAGCCGTCTAAAAATACCCAATAAGTCACTTATAGAATTTAAGGAAGCTGTCATATTCGGTTTCTTAGGTGTGCTTAAGCTAAGAAATGAAATTAATTGTCTACAAAGTGTCACAGGAGCTATACAAGATCATAGTTCTGGTAAAATTTATCTACCCGAAAAATATTCTAAAAAGAATCTTTAAGGTTTTTAGTTTTTTATATTTGTTGAATTAATAATTAAATCAATTTCAAAATGACTCAGCTTTAACTTCGCACAAAAATAATTTCAGAAAATTACAATCTAATGGCATAGGCTAAAAACGACTCAATTTAAAAGTAAAAATGAAAGAATTATTAAAAAAGTACGAAGATAAAACTCCAGAAATAATATTTAATTGGAAGGATCCCGAAACAGAAGCGGAAGGGTGGGTAGTTATTAACTCCTTACGAGGTGGAGCAGCTGGAGGAGGAACACGAATGCGTAAAGGACTTGATATGAACGAGGTTTTGTCATTGGCAAAAACTATGGAAATTAAATTTACAGTTTCTGGTCCAGCCATTGGAGGTGCCAAATCTGGAATTAATTTCGATCCAAAAGACCCCAGAAAAAAGGGTGTTTTAGAGCGTTGGTATAAAGTGGTATCTCCGTTATTAAAAAGTTATTATGGAACAGGAGGCGATTTAAATGTAGATGAAATTCATGAAGTTATTCCAATAACAGAAGAAAGTGGAGTTTGGCATCCACAGGAAGGTGTTTTTAATGGACATTTTAAACCTACTGAAGCAGATAAAATTAATCGAATTGGACAATTAAGACAAGGGGTTATTAAAGTTATTGAAAATCCTATATTTTCACCAAATGTGTCCAGAAAATATACGATTGCAGATATGATAACTGGTTTTGGAGTAGCCGAAGCAGTAAAGCAGTATTATAATATCTATGGCGGTTCTGTAGTAGGGAAACGTGCTGTGGTACAAGGTTTTGGAAATGTTGGAGCTGCAGCAGCATTTTATTTGGCTCAAATGGGCGCAAAAGTGGTTGGAATTATCGATATTGCAGGTGGTTTAATTAATGAAGAAGGTTTTACTTTTGAAGAAATCACTAACTTGTTTTTGGCTAAAAATGGAAACACTTTGGAAAGTAAAAATTTAATACCTTTTGAAGAAATTAATGAAAAAATATGGACCATTAAAACAGAGATTTTTGCTCCTTGTGCAGCGTCTCGATTAATAACCATTCATCAAATAGATGAAATGATTGATAGTGGTTTGGAAGTGATTTCGTGTGGTGCTAATGTGCCATTTGCGGATAAAGAAATTTTCTTTGGTCACATTATGGAACATACCGATTATAGAGTGAGTTTAATACCAGACTTTATTTCAAACTGTGGAATGGCCAGAGTTTTTGCCTATTTTATGGAGCGTCGAGTTCAAATGACCGATGAAGCTATATTTAATGATACATCAAACAAAATTAGAGAAGCAATAGAAAACGTATATAATAAAAATCAATCTAAAACTGGTATTAGTGCAACGGCCTTTGAAATTGCATTAAGCCAACTTATTTAATTAATTTATGGAAGCAGCAATTATTTTAGTATTTGTAATAGGTTATTTAGCCATTACCCTTGAGCATAACTTAAAAATAGATAAACTAATACCAGCATTGGTCATGATGGCTATATGTTGGGCATTAATATCTTTAGGTATCGATAGTTTTCCAACGTGGTTTGATTCTTCAAAACATGCTTTGATAGAAGGTTTTGGAGGGTTTACTTCCGAAGAAAAAATGCATCTTATGGAGGAAACTTTGCTCCATCATCTTGGGAAAACATCAGAAATATTGGTGTTTCTTTTAGGGGCTATGACCATAGTTGAAATTATAGATTATTTTGATGGGTTTTCAACTATAAAAGACTTTGTAAAAACAAAAAAGAGATCAAAAATATTATGGATTTTTGCCTTTTTAGCATTTATTCTATCCGCTATCATAGATAATCTTACAGCGACGATTGTACTTATTTCAATTCTTCAAAAAATAGTAAAAGATAGAGATGTTCGCATTTGGTACGCAGGTTTAATAATAATTGCAGCCAATGCCGGAGGCGCATGGTCTCCAATTGGAGATGTTACAACAACCATGCTTTGGATTGGTAAAAAAGTATCCACAGGACATTTAATGGGGTATCTGCTTATTCCTTCCTTTCTATGTATGGTGGTGCCAACATTTATAGCTTCCTTTTTGCCAGTATTTAGAGGGGATTTAGAAATTGAAGAAGTTGAAGAAAAAAAGAAATCTCAATTTAGCGGCACCATGTTATATTTAGGTCTTGGAGCTATTGTATTTGTTCCTGTATTTAAAATGATAACGCATTTGCCTCCATATGTAGGTATGATGTTATCTTTGGGTATTGTAGCCGTTTTTGCTGAAATTTATAGCTCTTCTAAATTTAGTATGTCCAATATTGATTCAGAAGAAAGCGATTCAAATGCACATCACAGTCCAGTGCATCATTCGTTATCAAAAATTGAATTACCAAGTATTTTATTCTTTTTGGGTATTTTAATGGCGGTTGGAGCTTTGGAATCTTTAGGGATATTATTCGGGTTTGCAGAGTCTTTAAAAGAAGGTATGCCCATGTTAGGTACCGAATTACATCATGCCGGAGTGTCCGATTTGGTAATGCTCTTATTAGGCGTTGGGTCTGCTGTTATAGACAATGTACCATTAGTGGCTGCTAGTTTGGGGATGTTCTCAGAACCAATGGACAACGAACTTTGGCATTTTGTGGCATTCTCTGCGGGAACCGGAGGTAGTATGTTAATTATTGGATCTGCAGCAGGAGTTGTAGCTATGGGAATGGAAAAAATAGATTTTTTCTGGTACTTAAAAAAGATTTCATGGCTTGCAGCAATTGGCTTCCTAGTAGGGTCGGCCGCTTTTATGTTTACAAGAACGTTATTTTAATATACTTTAATACAAAAACAATCGTTATACAATTCAAGAAATATAAGTTATATGGTTAATACATTATTACAAAATACACAGGAAGGCGTACAAGTGCTTACAGATGGTGAGCCGGTTGAAAAAACGCTTTCAATTATTGAATTAATTAGTAGTGGTGGTGTTGCAGGACAAGTTATAATTGGACTTCTTTTTTTAATGCTGGTAGGAGGTATTTATATATATTTTGAACGTTTATTTGCTATTAAAGCAGCTTCAAAAATTGATTCAAATTTTATGAATCAAATCAAAGATCATGTGTCAAATGGAAAAATTGATGCAGCACAAATTCTTTGTGCTCAGGTTAATTCGCCCGTTTCAAGATTAATTAGTAAAGGAATTTCCAGAATTGGCAAACCACTTGCCGATATTAATACAGCTATTGAGAATGCTGGTAGACTTGAAGTTTTTAATTTAGAAAAAAATGTAAGTGTTCTGGCAACCGTTTCTGGTGTGGCTCCCATGATAGGTTTTCTTGGAACTGTTATTGGGATGATATTATCCATATTTGAAATTGCTAATGCCGGAGGACAAATAGATATGAAATTACTTTCAGATGGGTTATATACCGCTATGACAACTACGGTTGCTGGATTAATTGTAGGTATTGTGGCTTATATGGCATACAATCATTTGGTAGTAAAAACCGATAAAGTGATATATCAAATGGAAGCTAATTCACTTGAATTTTTAGATCATTTAAATGAACCTACATAAAAATGAATTTAAAAGGAAGAAATAAAGTAACTCCAGAATTTAGTATGGCATCCATGACAGATATTGTATTTCTGTTGTTAATATTTTTTATGATAGCTTCTACATTGGTAACTACAAATGCCATTGATATTTTATTGCCAAAAGCCAGCGGTAAAACAGAAAATAAAAAGTCGATTGCTGTAAGTATTCAAAAAGATTTGACCTATTATATTGATCAAAAGCGTGTTGGTGAAAGTGTTCTTGAAAGCGAATTGCTGGCATTACTTTCTTCGGAAGATCAGCCGACAATTGTGTTAAGAGCAGAAAAATCAGTGCCTGTCGAAAATGTAGTAAAGGTTATGGATATTGCTAATAGAAATAAGTTTAAAGTAATCTTAGCGGTAAAACCTAATTAATTTAATTAGCCAGTTCTGGTGATTCATAATAAGAATCAAAATAGTATCAATACCATTATAAATGAAGTATTTCGAAACCAAATATGAACGAGATTCAGCAAAATTAACAGCTTTAATATCTGTAATTTTGTTGCTTTTGCTGTTCGTGGTTGGAGCGCCATATATGGATCCACCGGTAGAGTATGGTATTTCAGTAAATTTCGGTACTACAGATTTTGGTCAGGGCGATGTTCAGCCTTTAAAACCAATAAAATCGGAGCCTTTAAATATTAATAAGCCGGCAGAAGTAGAACCCGTTAAAGCAGAAGCTTCAAAATCTTCAGAAAAAAAGGAAGAGGTTTTAACTCAGGAAGATGATGAAGCCATTGCAATAAAAAAACAAAAAGAAGCTGAAAATAATGCCAAAGCCATTGCAGATGCTAAAGCAAAAGCGGAATCGGATAGAATAGCAAAGGAAAAGCGTGAGCTTGATGAAAAGAAGAGAAAATTAGATGCTTTAATAGGGGGCGTTAGCAAGTCTGAAGGAAGTGCAACTGGAGGAGAAGGTAACGATAATAAGGCGGGAGATAAAGGGCAGTTAGATGGCAATCCTTATGCTTCAAGTTATTTTGGGGCTCCAGGCACAGGTAGTGGAGGTGTTGGTTACGGTTTAAATGGTAGAGGAAATGCTTCGTATAAAACCCTGAAACAAGATTGTAACGAATCTGGAATGGTTATAGTCAGAATAGTAGTAAATAATAATGGTAATGTTATTGAAGCAGAACCAGGTGTAAAAGGAACCACTAATACAGCAGCATGTTTGTTGGAGCCAGCAAAAAAAATTGCCTTATCACATAAATGGACTCCAGACCCTAAAGCGCCAGCAAAACAAATAGGTTTTGTAAAAGTAAACTTCAAATTGGAGCAATAATATATGAGGTATCAAGATACCCTCGGCTGGATGTTTTCCCAACTACCAATGTATCAACGACAAGGTAATTCGGCATTTAGAAACGATTTATCAAACACCTTAAAATTAGCCAAACACTTAAATCACCCCGAGCGACACTTTAAATCTATTCACGTAGCGGGTACTAATGGAAAAGGGTCGACAAGCCACATGCTGGCATCTATTTTACAGGAAGCAGGTTATAAAGTCGGATTGTATACATCACCACATTTAAAGGACTTTAGAGAACGTATTAAATTAAACGGAACCGTTGTTAGCAAACAATTTGTTAGTGGTTTTATAAAGCGGAATAGGTTGTTTTTTGAGGAAAATTCCTTGTCCTTTTTTGAAATGACCGTAGGCATGGCCTTCGATTATTTTAAAAAGGAAAAAATAGATATTGCTGTTGTAGAAGTTGGAATGGGAGGCAGATTAGACTCTACAAATATTATTACTCCAGAAGTTTCTGTGATAACTAATATAGGTTTAGATCATATGCAGTTTCTTGGTAATACTCTAGAAGCAATTGCCGTGGAAAAAGCAGGTATTATCAAACAAAATATTCCAGTGGTTATTGGTGAAACCCAAAAAGAAACCACCTCTGTCTTTAAAGATTTGGCAAATAAAAATAAATCAAAAATTGTATTTGCTGACCAACAAAATGCCGAAAATTACAAATCAGACCTAGTTGGAGCCTATCAATCTAAGAATATTATTACCGTGATTCAAGCTGTCAAGGAGTTGCAACAAAAAGGATTTAAAATTACACCTAACAATATAAAAGAAGGCCTGTTACATGTTGTAAAAAATACAGGACTCATGGGGCGGTGGCAAACACTTCAAAGCAATCCTAAAATAGTGTGTGATACGGGGCACAATAAAGAAGGTTTAACGTATGTGATGAACCAACTTTTAACCGAAACCTTTGATGCGTTGCATATGGTGTTCGGGGTTGTAAACGATAAAGATTTAAGTTCTATAGTGGAGTTATTGCCAAAAAAAGCAACCTATTATTTCTGTAAACCCGATATTCCTCGTGGGTTAGATGCACAAGAATTAAAGAAGATTTTAAATGGTTACGGTTTAAACGGTGAAGCTTATAGTTCTGTGAATGAAGCATATAATACCGCCTTAGATAGGGCAGGTATAAATGATTTTATTTTTATAGGAGGTAGTACCTTTGTGGTAGCAGAAATAATTTAATTTTTTATTGAAAAAGTTTTTGCAGATTAAAAATCTAGCTTATATTTGCACACCTATTTAAGGGCGACTAGCTCAGTTAGTATAGAGCATCCCAAATAGTTGGGGGTCAAAAATAAAATAGGGCAATTAGCTCAGTTGGTTCAGAGCATCTCGTTTACACCGAGAGGGTCGGGGGTTCGAATCCCTCATTGCCCACAAAAAAATGGAGTCTGCTTTTTTAAGCAGACTTTTTTTATGGAGTAAAATGAACGGGTTCCATTTTGTGTAATAAAATAATGCTCTCAAACAAAGTTTGAGTAGATTCTTTTTTCAGATTGGGGCGTATTGGGATATGTAATCCCTGATTGTGCACAACAAAAAAATCCTCATAATTTTTATCAGGATTTTTTTATACTCTTTGTATTCCTTACAACTATAAAATCTTATAATAATTCTAAAGTACGTTCTAAAGCCATCCCTCTAGAGCCTTTAATAAGTAAAGTTGTGTTATTTAATGATTGTAGATTTGTAGTTGCTTTAAAATCCTCAAATGATTTGAATACGGAAACTTTTGGAGATACTATTTTTGTTTTATAAAAATTGGCGCCAATTAAAATAATGCTGTCAAAAAGTAAGGTAGAAGCAAGATCCACAATGTTTTGGTGTTCTTTTTCGGCTTCTTGCCCCAATTCAAACATATCACCTAAAATAGCGACTTTTATTTTATCGTTGAGTTTTTCAAAATTTAATAAAGCAGCGTGCATGCTTGTTGGGTTGGCATTGTAGGCGTCTAAAATTATTTTATTTGAGTCTTTCATTAACACTTGCGACCGATTATTGTTGGGAATATAGTTTTCTATACCAGGTTTTATGGCTTCATCTTCCACTTTAAAATAATTCGCAATAGTTATGGCCGCGGCAATATTATTAAAGTTGTATTCGCCAATTAAATGGCTTTGAATAGTTAAGGCGTTGTAATGAACTTTTACGTTGGGTTGCGCTTCAATAAAATATATTTGAACATCAAAACTTGAGTTGGTTCCAAATACAAATGTATTTGCTAGTTTCGTTTTTTCTACTTGAATTGAATCATTTCCGTTTACAAAAATAGTTTTGTTATTGTTAATCAGGAAATTATACATTTCACTTTTTCCTTTAATCACCCCTTCAACACCACCAAATCCTTCTAAATGCGCTTTCCCAAAATTAGTAATGTAACCATAATCTGGTTTAGCTATGTTGCATAAAAATTCTATTTCTTTTTGATGATTCGCACCCATTTCAACAATACCTATTTCGGTGTCTTTAGTCATGGAAAGTAATGTTAAAGGCACTCCAATATGGTTATTTAAGTTTCCAACAGTTGCCGTTGTTTTATATTTTTGAGAAAGTGTGGCGTTTATTAGTTCTTTGGTAGTGGTTTTTCCGTTGCTTCCAGTTAATGCTATGATAGGTGTTTTTAAACAGGTGCGATGATATGTGGCTAGCTCTTGTAGCGTTTCAAGTACATTGTGAACTAAAATGGTTTTAGATGAGGTATTGTATGCTAACTCATCAATAATACAATACTTTGCCCCATTATTTAAGGCTTGTTCTGTGTATGTGTTTCCGTTAAAGTTATCGCCTTTAAGCGCAAAAAACATATCGTTATTTTTAATCTTTCTAGTATCTGTACATATGGCACTACATGCTAAGAAAAGACTATGTAATTCTTCTATTTTCAAAAGATAAGTATTATATTAAGTTATAAAATTAAATGTATTAAAAAAGTCCTAACATATGCTAGGACTTTTGATACTTTTTATAAGAATTTATATTAATTCTTTGTTTTGTTTTTCGCTTTTGATTTTGAACCTACACGAGACATAGCACATCTAAATCCAATATAATCGGTAGCCATACCTTGTGGGAAGTAGCGTCGTTGAGCTGGATCTAACCAATACTCTCTATCTTTCCAAGAACCTCCTTTATAAACTCTAACTTCATCATTTATTAATGAAGATCTTGTGTTCGATTTGTCGTACTCTCTAACAATATTACCTAATGAATCTCTACTGATTTCATTTTTAGGTGAGTTGTACATTTTGCTGGTTTGATTCGTGTTTCCATTTGATTCATCATCTTCATTAAAGCTTTCAAAACGACGAGAAGATTGTCTGTCTCCATCTCTAAAGTTTATTTCGTCACTCTTATCGAAGTTGGTACGCAAATAGGTTTCATTTTCATCAACAGGAACTTGTAAAATTTCACCTGGTAAATTTCTAGCTACTATTTTACCATTAGATAAAGTATCGTAAACAATATCATCTACAGTTACCACTATTACGCTTCCGTCATCATTGATGGCGTTTTTAGTATAAACATTTCCACGATAGTAGTTAAAATCGTTAAATTCATCATCAACTATTGGTCTGTAAACATCGGCTACCCATTCAGCAACATTACCAGCCATATCGTATAATCCAAAATCATTGGGCTCATAAGATTTTACTGCGTTAGTAATATCGGCTCCATCGTCAGACCATCCTGCAATTCCGCCATAATCACCTTTACCTTGTTTAAAGTTTGCTAACTGATCCCCGCGATTTTTACGAGATCCACTGCGTGTATATTGTCCATCCCATGGGTATTTTTTACGTCCACGATACAGGTTATAACTTCTTATTTCACTTAATCCTAAAGCAGCATATTCCCACTCAGTTTCAGTTGGCAGTCTGTATTTTGGAGTAATAAGACCTGTTTCTCTTGTTGCATAAATATTGGTTTCATTACCATCGGCGTCTGTACGAGCAAATCTTTTATTGCCTTTTTCTGCGTTGATAACTTCTTCGTTTCCACCATAAGTTAAGGTAGGTGCATTTACATAAGTATCTATGTTGAAAGTAGATTCGGCGTTAACATCAACAATTTTAGCATCGCGTTTTAAGTAACCTGCTTGTTCTAATGCATATTCATTAACACGGTCCGTTCTCCAATTTGCGAATTCGACAGCTTGTATCCAACTTACACCTACAACTGGATATTCTCCATAAGCAGGATGACGTAAATAGTTTTCTGTCATGACTTCATTGTAACCTAATCTATTTCTCCAAACCAGTGTGTCTGGTAAAGCCCCATGATAAATGGCTCTGAAATTTTCATCAGATGGTGGGTAAACTCGTTTTATCCAAGCTAAGTACTCCATGTACATAGCATTAGTAACTTCGGTTTCGTCCATATAAAAAGATTGAACATGTTGTTGATTGGGCGTATTGTTCCAATCATGCATCACATCGTCTTGTACTCTACCTTTTGTAAAAGTTCCACCTTCAACAAATACCAATCCAGGAGAAGTTTCTTGTTCTTTGAAATCGCTATTGTACTGAAAACCACCTTCTCGGGAGTTAATTTGCCATCCTGTAGCTCTAGAACTATTCTTCGAGCTCGAAGATTTTTTACAACCAGTTGTAGCTACAGTTAAAGCTAAAACTAATAAAACCTTGAATGCTACTACTTTTTTCATATCCATACGTTTAAGTAAGCTAATAATATATTTGGTGGTGCAATATAAGAATTAAACCTAATACCGCAAGCTATTTTTTACATTTTAACCAAAAAAAAGTGTATTTCACCCTATTTTTAATGTATTATAACGATGTTTTACTTGTTTTTTGTGGTTCTTTTGTGTTTTAATAACGTGTGATTTACAAATTTATTATTGTATTTTTGGTGCTGTTTTTAATATTGTTGTTTTTATATAAATAATAACATGCCATTAACGACGTTATTTTAGCAATGAAAAAGAAATTTACACTTTTATTATTTATTTGTTGTTCCATTATGTTTGCGCAACAACAAAGATTTGAGATTTCTTGGGAGTCTTCTCAAAAAATATCGGCAGGTACATATACTATTGAAATTCCGTCCTTTAATAAGGAAAACTTAAGTTTTAGTTTTGAAGAAGGTTTACTTTTTGTAACACAATGGAAAATATCTAATAGTATAAATGAATCATCAATAACACTTAGCAATGTTGTTTATGGGCCTATTTCAAAAAGTGAATTAAAGGATTTAGATGTTATTACAATTCCAACACAGATAACATACAATTTAAAAAATTCTTTTGCAAGAGACAAGCAATTTGCGGTTTTTCAGTTATCACCCATAGTTAAAGAAGCTAATGGTAGTTATAAAAAAGTCATGTCATTTCAAATTAATTATTCAACGGGAACTAGTGTAAATAGAATTTCTTCCTTAAATAAATTCAGCAATACCAAAACTGTTTCAAATTCTGTATTAAGCACAGGAGAATGGTATCGATTTTATGTGGATACCACAGGTGTTTTTAAATTAACAAAAAGTTTTTTACAGCGATTAGGTGTGAAGGTTAATACGGTTGACCCTAGAACAATTAAATTGTATGGTAATGGCGGGCGCATGATTCCGTATTCTAATTCGGTGGCGTATCCTTTTGATGTACAGGAAAATGCTATAAAATTTGTAGGTGAAGATGATGGTGTTTTTAATAATGAAGACTATATTTTATTTTATGCACAGGGGACAAAGGAATATAATACCGAAAGCAATACCAATATTAATTGTTATACCGATAAAACGTATTATTATATACATGTGGGTTCAGGCTCAGGGAAACGTATTCAGCCTTTTTCACAACCAAGTGGACCATTAGATCTGGTTATTAACACGTTTCAGGAATATAAATTTCATGAAATTGACAAATATAATATTGCTTTATTAGGAAGGCGCTGGTTTGGTGATAGGTTTGATGTTGACAATAATAAAACCTTCAATTTCGATTTTGCAGATTTAGTAACATCTGTACCTATTAATTTAAAGGTGTATGTTGCAGCTGCTTCGTCTACACCAACATCTATGCAGTTAACAGTAAATGGAGCAGCTATTTCTAATTTGTTAATTGCAGGTGCTTCATCGGCCAGTTTGGCTAACGAAGCATCTTATATAAATAATGTAAACGTAACTGCTTCAAAAATTACTGTTGGTTTAAATTTCGATAATCAAGGAAATCCAAGTGCATTGGGTTATTTGGATTATATTTCTATCTCGGCAACACGAGCTTTAAATTTTAATAAAAAGCAATTTCAGTTTAATAACACCGCTGTGACGTCTGCATCGGGTATTGGGCAATATACCATAGCAAACGCATCGGAAGTTTCAGAAATTTGGGATGTTACAGATATTTATACCGTATCTAATTTCGAGAATCCAGATTCCGCTTCAAATTTAAGTTTTAGCTCAGCATTAGGGATGTTAAAAACCTATGTAGCAGTAACAGATTTGGATTATTTTGAACCTAAATTCGATTCAAATACGTCCATAAGTAATCAAAATATTAAGGGAACAGTATTTTTAAATAATCAAGGAGAATTTCAAGATGTCGATTATATTATTATTGCACCAGACAATATGCTGAACCAAGCAGAACGTTTGGCACAAATAAATAGAACACAATACAATTTAAATGTGAAAGTTTTTGGATTGAATGAAATTTATAACGAATTCAGTTCTGGTAATCAAGATGTTGGGGCTATTAGAAACCTGGTTAAATATGTTTATGATAATGCAAGTTCCCCCGATAAAAAAATAAAGTATGTTTGTTTATTTGGTGATGGGTCTTTTGATTATAAAGATAGAATACCCAATAACACGAATATAGTGCCTTCATGGCATTCATATAATAGTTTCAGTGTTACCAGTTCTTTTGTTTCAGATGATTTTTATGGTATGATGGATGCTAACGAAGGTACCATGGCAACTAGTGATAAGTTAGATATAGCTGTAGGTAGAATTTTAGCCGATACACCGCAGCGTGCCAAAGAATTAGTAGATAAAATAGCGTCGTATTATATTAAAGAGTCTTTTGGAAGCTGGAGAAATAATTTTGTGGTTGTTTCGGATGATGTTGATAAAGATTGGGAGGGTATCCTTCAAGAAACCACCGATAATGTAGGGAATTTAGTGACGCAGAATAAACCGTTTATGAATGTTGTTAAAATTCATTCTGACGCTTTTAAACAAGAGTCTTCTGCAGGAGGGAATAGGTATCCGCAAGTAACTAATGAGTTAGTAAATGCCATAGATACTGGTGCTTTAGTGGTGAATTATTTTGGCCATGGTGGTGAAGATGGTTTAGCACAGGAACGAATTTTGTTAAAACCAGATATAGAAGGGTTTCGTAATTATTAT
>JBNMNO010000063.1:0-14676 GCA_051275695.1 Mariniflexile sp. | reverse complement strand
AAATTTCCAAAAAATAAAAGGTTTACTTTTTTATTGGCAACATCTTCTTTAGTAAACTTTCCGCTAGTTACATTAGGGCGTGTTGCTAAAATGGATAATACAATAGAAGACACTGTAAATAACACAAAAATAACCGTAGGTATAACTAAATATTTATTTGAAGGATTATCTAATTTAGAAACCAAATTAGATAATACCAATGATACGATAATGGCATTTACTGAAAGTAAAATGTTAGCCTTGGTATCTGCAATATTGCTTAAAGTAATATGATTTTTCATGGTCACTCTAAACATGGTTTCTATACCGCGCTCGGGTGATTCTATCTTGTTTTTTTTAAAGCTTAATTCTTCTTTTTTTTGTCTTAATTTAACACCTTCTTGATTTATTATGTTTTGAGATTTTAATAGTCGTGATAAATTTTTTGCCTTCCCAGCATCCCAATTTGAAGAAGCAGCATCTGTATAAAAGCGATGTGTTTTGGCTAAAAAATTAATATTTTCTTGTATCCATTCAGCATCAGTCATTGTTTTATTACAAGCCAGTTCCCATTCTTTTCTCAGTAATTCAGTTATG
The DNA here is from genome assembly GCA_051275695.1 of Mariniflexile sp. Taxonomy (GTDB): domain Bacteria; phylum Bacteroidota; class Bacteroidia; order Flavobacteriales; family Flavobacteriaceae; genus Mariniflexile. The sequence goes on along the minus strand of JBNMNO010000063.1, from coordinate 14,100 downwards.
TCACTAAAGTTTTTACTGCCTACATGAGCACAATCTGCATCACGAATAATTTTTTCAAGAATGTTTTTAGGTTCATAGCCCATTTTTGTGGCTAAAATTAAATGGGATATAATAGTAATATCGGCTTCAGAAACTAGATTATTTTTTAAAAATCTAATCGCAATTTTCACACTTTCAGCTTCATGGTTGTCAATGGTTTTTGTATAGCCAGTATCATGAAACCAAGCACTAAGTAGCAACTGTTTGGTTTCAGAATCATCTAAATTAGAGAGTTCTGCTAATTCTTTGGTTTTTTCTACTACAAGTTGGGTGTGTGCTAAGTTGTGATAAATAAAAGCGTTATCTAGTTTTTCATTTAGTAAATGAACCACATATTTTTCAGCTTCTGCAAGAAGATTATCCATAAGGAATAATGATTTTAAGTAAAAATACTAAACTTTATTGAATTTAATGTCGGATTAATTTGTCGTAATTTTATACAATGCTTTCAGTTTTTCACTTATTTATAATCTGTAAGGAACTAAGTGTATTAAAGACTATACATAATATAAAAACATAATAATATTATTTAAACTAAAAAAAGGAAACATTACTATGCTAACTTGGAAAGAAGTTATTAGTTTTTCAGTAAAAGGAAACCCAATTCCTGACAAACGTGTTGAAAAAACAGAGAATGAATGGAAAGTTCAATTAACTCCCGAGCAATTCAGAATTACAAGACAAAAAGGAACAGAGCGTCCAAACAGTGGTGCGTTATGTACTGTTCATGATGCAGGAAAATACAATTGTGTGTGTTGTGATTCATCTTTGTTTGATTCTACTATTAAGTTTAATTCGGGCACAGGGTGGCCTAGTTTTACACAGCCAATAAAACAGAATGCTATTAAGTATGAAAAAGATATGGCGTTTGGGATGGTTCGCGTTGAGGTGATGTGCAATACTTGCGATGCCCATTTAGGACATGTATTCCCCGACGGCCCAGAACCAAGCGGATTGCGTTATTGCATTAATTCAGAATCTATGGTATTGGATAAGGAGGCTTTTCATGACAATTAATAACTTACAATTGGCCACATTTGGAGGTGGCTGTTTTTGGTGCACAGAAGCTGTGTTTCAAGAAGTAAAGGGTGTTGAGAAAGTAGTGTCTGGTTATTCTGGCGGGAATGTTCCAGGACATCCAACCTATCGTGAAATTTGTTCAGGTCTAACAGGTCATGCCGAAGTGGTTCAAGTAACTTTTGATGCTAATAAAATTTCTTATGAAGATATTTTAGTGATTTTTATGACGACACATGACCCTACAACTTTGAACCGACAAGGCGCCGATAAAGGAACCCAATACCGCTCGGTAATTTATTATCATAATGAACAGCAAAAAGAAATAACCGAAGCAGTAGTTAAAGATGTGGCTACATATTACGAAAATCCAATCGTTACAGAAATTAGTGCGTTACAAGTGTTTTATGAAGCCGAAGACGATCATCAGGATTATTACAGAAATAACCAATCTCAAGGATATTGCAGTTTTGTAATTACCCCAAAATTGGCAAAACTGCGTAAGCTTCACTCAGATAAATTAAAATAATCTAAAAAAAGAAAGGGCATAACCATGTCAAATATTTCAGAGCAAAAACAAGTGTTTATAGCTCCAGAGTTTTATGTTAAAGGTTGGATTTTTAGAAATGGTGCAATTATAAAAAATATACCTGAAATAAAATTGTATGGTACCAAAAGATGCCATAAAACGCATCATTATAAAACAATTTTAGAAACACATAATATGAATTACGTGTTTCTTGATGTTGAAGCAAATAAAAAGTTCGCAGAAGAATTACGTAACCTATATAGTAACCAAAAACTTAACTTTCCAACGATTACCATTGGGGAAAAGCGATTGAGAAATCCGAAAGATAGTGAGTTGCTAAAATGGATAGAAAAAGCAATATGAATCTAAATATAAAAGACACCTTTAGTAAAGAATTACCAGCAGATGTCATTCTCGAAAATTCACGAAGACAGGTTGAAAAAGCATGTTATTCATTTGTAACTCCAAAGCAAACTGCAAAACCTGAGTTGCTTCATGTATCACCAGAAATGCTTGATAATTTAGGGCTTTCAAAAGAAGATGCTAAAAAAGAAGATTTTTTAAAAGTATTCACAGGAAATAGCGTTTTGCCAAATACGAAACCTTATGCCATGTGTTATGGTGGTCACCAATTTGGTAATTGGGCTGGACAATTAGGAGACGGTCGTGCGATAAATTTAACAGAAGTTGAACATAATAATGCACATTGGGCACTTCAGCTAAAAGGAGCAGGAGAAACGCCTTATTCCAGAACGGCAGATGGGTTAGCTGTATTGCGATCTTCAATTAGAGAATATTTATGTAGCGAAGCCATGCATTATTTAGGGGTGCCAACAACTAGAGCATTGTCTTTGGCATTATCTGGAGATGATGTTTTACGAGATGTACTTTATAATGGAAATCCAGATTATGAAAAAGGTGCTATAGTGTGTAGAGTATCACCTTCTTTCTTGAGGTTTGGGAACTACGAAATTTTTGCAGCACGACAAGATTTTAAGACTTTAAAAAAATTGGTAGATTATACCATTAAACATTTTTTTAATCATTTAAGTAAGCCTTCAAAAGAAACCTATTTGGCATTTTTTAAGGAAGTTGCGCAGCGTACTTTGGATATGATAATTCATTGGCAACGAGTTGGTTTTGTACATGGGGTTATGAATACCGATAACATGTCTATTTTGGGTTTAACAATCGATTATGGCCCATATGGCTGGTTAGAAGGCTTCGATTTTGGTTGGACGCCTAATACCACCGATGCCCAACATAAAAGATATCGTTATGGCAATCAGCCTAACATGGGGCTTTGGAATTTATATAAATTAGCTAATGCATTATTCCCTCTAATTGAAGATGCCGGAGCACTTGAAAGTATTTTAGACCAGTATAAAGTTGATTTTGAAGCGAAGTCTTTAAAGATGATGCGCTCGAAATTGGGTTTAAAAACTGAAGATGCTTTTGATGCAACTTTATTTCAGGATTTAGAAGATAATTTACTTCTTACAGAGACCGACATGACTATTTTATTTAGAAATTTAAGCAATTTCAATATAGGAAAACCGTCTGAAGGATTGGAGATTGTAAAAGAGGCGTTCTATATTTCTGCAGAAATTACAGAGGATATTAAACAAAAATGGGAGGCGTGGTTTCAACGTTATTCCGATCGCTTAGGGCTTGAACAAACAGATCCCAAAGAACGAAAGGAAAGCATGAATGCTATAAATCCTAAATATGTACTTCGAAATTATATGGCTCAATTGGCTATTGATGATGCCGATAAAGGCGATTATAAGTTGATTGATGAGTTGTTTCAGTTGCTTAAAAAACCTTATGACGAGCAACCAGAACACGAAAAATGGTTTGCAAAACGACCAGATTGGGCCCGACATAAAGTAGGTTGTTCCATGTTATCGTGTAGTTCATAAATGAGTTTCAATCTGTTAAAAATACATAAAAAGTGAATTTAGGATTAGGAATGGCTGCTATTGGAAGACCGCATTATATTAATATAAGGACAAACTCAGCGCCTAAAACCGAATTAAGCGAACTTAAAGCTAATGGTTTTGAGATGTTAGATGAAGCTTATAATTTAGGAGTTCGCTATTTTGATACAGCACCGGGATATGGTTTGGCCGAGCCATTACTCATTGATTGGTTGTCAAATAAAAATGATAAAAGCATTCAGGTTGCAACAAAATGGGGATATACCTATGTAGCCAATTTTAATACTAATGCTACCATTCATGAAGTGAAAGATCATAGTATTTCAAAATTAAATGACCAATGGCAAGTTTCTAAAAATCTGTTACCTTTTTTAACTACCTATCAAATTCACTCGGCAACTTTGGAAACGGGCGTATTATATAATGCTTTGGTTGTAAATCAATTGGCTCGCTTAAAAAATGAATTTAACATAAAAATCGGTATTTCAACAACAGGAGAAAATCAAGTTGAGGTTATTAAAAAAGCAATGGATGTACATGTTGAGGGGAAACAGTTGTTTGATACTTTTCAAAGCACCTATAATATGTTAGATCAAAGTATTTTAAGCGTTAGTTCACTATTAAAACAAGAGGGCAAAAAATTGATAATTAAAGAAGCGTTGGCAAACGGAAGAATTTTTCGAAATAAGAATTACCCAGAGTATAATGATTTCTATAATGCTCTTGAAATAGTATCAAAAAAATATCGAGTGGGTTTCGATGCGATTGCTTTACAGTTTTGTGCTAAAACTATTCCAGACAGTATCGTTTTAAGTGGAGCCAGTACAATAAGCCAGTTACGAGAAAATTTAAAAATGGATACATTTGTTTTAAGTAAAGAAGAGCTAAATCATTTAAAAAGTTTTAAAGTTAAGCCAATAGCATACTGGAATGAGCGTAAGCAATTAAAATGGAATTAGATTCAAAAATAGCATTGGGAGGTGGCTGTCATTGGTGTACAGAGGCTGTTTTTCAATCGCTGATTGGTGTTGAAAAAGTCGAACAAGGTTATGTAGCTTCCATCAATAAAAACAACACGTTTTCTGAAGCCGTTATTGTTCATTTTGATTCTAAAAACATAGCATTAGAAACACTTATCGAAATTCATTTGCATACACATAAAAGTACAAGTAATCATTCCATGCGAACAAAATACCGTTCAGCTATTTATACATTTTCAGAAGAACAGGAACAGCAATCAAAAACGTTCATCAATAATTTTCAAAGTGAGTTTGATAATAAACTAATAACCAAGGTGTATCCGTTTTATTCATTTAAAGCATCACGTGAAGCCATTCAAAATTATTATCAAAAAAATCCTGAAAAACCATTTTGTAAATCGTTTATAAATCCCAAATTGAAAGTGTTGGTAGAACGATTTTCTAAACAAACCAACGTACAAAAGTTAAAATATTTATCTTTAGAAAAAATTAATTGTTGATCTTTTAATACTTCAATTAGTAAATATGAAAATTTCACATAAAATAGCTATAGTTTTTTTTGGCGTAATTTTTTTAAACGCTTGTGCAACTTATAAAGCCCAATACGGAGAGGAAAACAGGAATGTAAGTTTTCTTAATAAAGAAATTGAACATTCCTTTTACTTAATAGGGGATGCGGGAAATTCGCCTTTAGGGAGCTCTTCAAAAGCATTAGATGCTTTTAAACTAGCCTTAAATAATGCTTCAAAAAAAAGTACGGCCATTTTTTTAGGTGATAATATTTACCCGAAAGGCTTGCCTAAGAAAGACGTAGAAGGAAGAGCTTTTGCCGAACACCGACTCAATGTACAGGTTCAAACAGTTACCGATTTTAAAGGTGAAACTATTTTTATTCCTGGAAACCACGATTGGTATTCAGGCATTAAAGGACTGAAAAATCAAGAGAAATTTGTTGAAGAGTTATTAGGGAAAAACACATTTTTGCCAGAAAACGGATGTCCGATTGAAAAGGTAAATGTTACAGATAATATAGTGTTAATTGTTATTGATTCTGAATGGTATTTAGCCGATTGGGATAAATACCCAACCATAAATGACGATTGCGAAATAAAAACCAGAAGCAAATTTTTTGATGAATTAGAAGGGGAAATAAAAAAAGCTCAAGGAAAAACCACCTTAATAGCAGTGCATCATCCCATGTTTACAAATGGGTCTCATGGAGGGCAATATTCCTTTGGAAGTCATATGACTCCATTACCAGTTTTGGGAACTTTAAAAAATATTATAAGAAAAACGGGCGGAGTGACTACGGTTGATATTCAGAACAAATTGTATCATGAGTTTAGAAAACGCATTATTACTTTAGCTCAAGAGAATGATAAAACCATTTTTGTGTCAGGTCACGAACATAATTTACAATATATCGTTCAAGATAATTTACCTCAAATAGTCAGCGGTTCTGGTTCTAAAGTTTCACCAACACGTAACGTTGGTCATGGGCAGTTTTCTTATGGAACACCAGGATATGCAAGATTAGATGTATTTATAGATGGTTCGTCTCAAGTTCGTTTTTATACTGTTGAAGATGATAACATGGTGTTTCAAACTGAAGTATTACCTTCTAATAATCAGGAAGTCGCTAAAGATTACAATATTTCTAGCGCTAAACAGATATCAGCATCCATTTATTCAGAAGAAGAAATCACTAAAGGAGGTGTGTTTATAACACTTTGGGGCGAACGCTACAGGAAATATTATGGAATCAATGTTCAGGCTCCAAGGGTAAATTTAGACACACTTTTTGGTGGCTTAACTCCCATTAGAAAAGGAGGAGGGCACCAATCAAAATCTTTACGGTTAAAAGATGAACAAGGTAGAGAGTATGTTATGCGCGCACTCCGGAAAAATGCCGTTCAGTATTTGCAAGCAGTAGCTTTTAAAGACCGATATATTGAAGGTGAGTTTAACGATACATATACCGAAGGCTTGTTGCAAGATGTTTTTACAGGGGCACATCCTTATGCGCCATTTACAATTGCAACATTGTCAGATGCGGTTGGGGTATATCATACCAATCCCGTTTTATATTACGTGCCAAAGCAAAATGCTATTGGTTCGTATAATGATGAGTTTGGCGATGAATTGTATATGATAGAAGAACGTACTGACGATGGTCATGGTGATAAAGCTAGTTTCGGATTTTCGAATACATTGATTAGTACAGATGATTTGTTGAAAACCCTTAATAAAGATGAAGACAATGTTTTAGATGAAGCGGCCTATATAAGAGCCCGTTTGTTTGATATGCTTATTGGTGATTGGGATAGACACGAAGACCAATGGCGATGGGCAGAATTTAAAGAAGATGGAAAAACAATTTACAGACCAATTCCTAGAGATAGAGATCAAGCCTTTTCTATTATGGCAGATGGTGCGTTGCTAAGTTTTGCAACAAGCGTTGTGCCAACTTTACGATTAATGAAAAGTTATAGCGAAGATTTAAAAAGCCCAAAGTGGTTTAATTTAGAGCCCTATCCTTTAGATATGGCTTTAATAAAGCAATCTAATCGGGAGGTATGGAATGCTCAAGTGAAACAAATAGTTGAGAATTTAACCGATACTATTATTGATCAAGCTTTTACTCATTTTCCAAGGGAAGTGAATGATGAAACTGTTCAAGATATTAAACAAAAACTACTAGGAAGACGAAGCAATCTTCAAAAAATTTCAGATGCTTATTTTAAGCACATAAACAAATTTGCTATAATAAAAGGAACCAATAAAGACGATTGGTTTGAGATTGAACGACTACCCGAAGGAGAAACTAAAGTGACAGCTTATCGCATAAAAAAAGGAGCCAAAGCAGACGTTTTTCACGAAAGAATCTATGCTAATATTAATACTGCAGAAATATGGGTTTATGGTTTGGATGATGACGATGTTTTTAAAGTTTCTGGAAAAGGTGAAAAGCCCATTAAAGTGCGATTGATTGGAGGTCAGAATAATGATGTTTATGATATCCAAAATGGTAGTAAGGTCAAAATTTATGATTTTAAATCAAAAGAAAACACCTTTAAAACGACTCACGGAAACGTGAAGTTAACCGATGATTATGAAACCAATGTGTATGATTATAAGAAGTTAAAAAATAGTTCCAATCAATTAATTCCATCACTCGGGGCTAATCCAGATGATGGTTTTAAAATTGGTTTTTCAGATACCTTTACAAATTATGGTTTTGAACGTAATCCATTTACATCACAACATACGCTTTCTGGTGCTTACTATTTTGCGACTCAAGGTTTCGATTTAGCTTATAAAAGTGAGTTTGCTAATGTAATTGGGACTATGAATTTGGGCGTACAAGCACATTTTACGAGTCCTAATTTTGCTAGAAACTTTTTTGGTTATGGAAATGAAACGCCAAATTATGAGGCCGATGATAATGATGGTTTTGATGTAGATTTAGATTATAATCGTGTTAAAATTAGAACTCTTAAAGTAGCACCTTCTTTAATCTGGAGAGGTCGTTTTGGAGCTGGTTTTGAACTTGGAGTATCTTATGAAACGAATGAAGTAGAAAATACTCAAGGCCGTTTTATAAGCACCCCAAATATTGTGTCTAATGTAGTGTTTGAGAAACAGGATTTCTATGGCGTTAATGCCAAATATCAGTACTCAAATTCAGATAATAAAGCATTTCCAACCTTAGGGATGATGGTTGCTCTTGAGACTGGGTATAAAAATAATGTAGACACCTCTAAAGGCTTTGGTTATATCATTCCGGAATTCGCTATCAATTATAAATTAATACCAAGCGGCCAATTGGTTTTGGCTACAAAACTAAAGGCACAAGTTAATTTTGGTGACGATTTTGAGTTTTATCAAGCAGCCAATATTGGAGCAAATAACGGCCTACGAGGATACCGAAATGAACGCTTTACAGGTAAAAGTGCCTTTGTTCAGAGTACAGATTTACGTTTGAATTTACGCAAAGTAAAAACAGGATTATTACCATTAAATATTGGTCTTTATGGAGGTGCAGATTATGGTCGTGTTTGGATAGATGGTGAAAATTCGAATAGATGGAATACCTCAATTGGAGGAGGTGTTTTTGCCAACGCTGCAGATATGCTAACCCTAAATATATCTGCATTTACAAGTGATGACGAATTATTATTAGCATTTAAACTCGGTTTCGGATTTTAAACTACCTTCGATACAATGAAGCACACAAAAAATAAGGTCTGTATTAGTTTGCTTTTTTTAAGTTTTTATTATTCATTTTCTCAAAATAAAACAGTAAAAACTTCTGGTGATGTGTTATTATTTGCCATGCCAGTTGCAGCCATTAGCTCGACGTTATTTTTAGAAGATAAAGAAGGGTCTTGGCAATTTTTAAAGGGTTTTGTGTTAAACGGAATGGCTTCGTATAGTTTAAAACTTATAGTTAATAAAGAGCGACCAGATATGTCAAACAATCACTCTTTTCCATCAGGACATACATCTATAACCTTTCAAAGCGCATCGTTTATTCAAAAGCGTTATGGTTGGAAATATGGTATTCCTGCCTATGCATTGGCTAGTTACACGGGTTTTACAAGACTAAATGCTAATAAGCATGATTTTGTTGATGTTTTATCTGGAGCAATTTTAGGGGTAGGAAGCACCTATATATTTACAACCCCATATCAAAAAGAACATATGGAACTTTCATTTTCTAAAGATGAAAATGATTTTTCAATAGGATATAGATATAAATTTTAATTCAATTTTAATTCATATAAATTACCGCCTTTTCCATGTGCTTTTTCATCGGTAATATAAAGTGTGTTTTCATCTTTAAAACAGATACCTTCTTTTTGTGAGTTATGGTCAAAATTAAATTCTTCAATTGTGCCTTTTAGAAAATTATCAGATGTGTATTCGCTAAGTTTCCATAGTTTATCATGGTTTAATAAAACAACGGTTTTGCCATCGTTACTTATATCCGCAGACGTGATTAAATTATTTTTTCCGGCTAAATTGAATTCGGTTACCAGTTCCGCTTCATGATGTCCTACTGCATTAGGCACTTTAATTAAAACGGCATTTTTTTGCTCCTTACTAAATATATAAAACGAATTTTGAAAGATAAAAAAGGCTTCAAAATCTTTTGATTTTATAGATTTTGGGAGGTTGAAATTAATTTTTTCAGCGAATACTTTTGAACTTTCATTTTTAGGATTTTCAATTTTATATATTGAAAAGTCTTTTCGTTTTTTGGAGTTATTCCCAAAATCAGCTATGTATAAATTGCCTTTTTCGTCTGAAGTTAAATCTTCCCAATCAATATTTGGTGCATTGCTTATTTCAAGATTTTTAATAATTTTTCCATCACTGTTTAAACCGTATAAGGTGTTTTTGTTTCCCGAATCTTCAATAACCCAGATTAAATTGGAATTTGATATGGTTTCTGCTGCTGAGATTTCTTTTAAACTTGCCGGTAAATCCGCAATTACTTTTAGTTTTCCAGTATTACATGAAGTTAATAGAATTGAAGGAATAATGAATGAATTCACTAAAAGGTTGTTAATTATTGTTTTAGGCATTAAAAAGATGTTAATTTTGTTAAAAGTATAGTGATTTCTAATTAATAGAAAATTAAAAGTCATAAACTATTTATAAAATATACAATAAGCTAGTGTTGATTTTAATAGCTTTGACGAATAAAACGATCTCACGATGACTTCAGTAAACGATTTATTAAATCTATTAATTTTAGAAAAGATTAGCGATACTGAATTTAATGGAGTGAGTAAAACCATTGGTAGCCCAATTGTTTTTGGTGGTCAGGTCTTGGCACAAGCTCTTAATGCAGCTAGTAGAACCATTACCAATAAAAGAGTATTGCACTCCATGCATTCCTATTTTTTGGAACCGGGGAATTTAGAACTGCCCATTACGTATAATGTGAGTATAGTAAGAGATGGAGGAAGTTTTTCGGTGCGTAGGGTGACGGCGCATCAAAAAGACAGGACCATTTTTATATTATCGGCGTCGTTTCATAAAAAAGAAGAAGGCTATAGTCATCAAATGGCTATGAAATCCAGCATAAAACAACCTGAAGAGTTATTAAGCTGGACAGATATTCTTCAGCAATTTGGAGATTTTTTACCTAAAGGTTTAAAAGCTTTTTTCGAAATTGAACGCCCCATTGAGTTTAAACCAACTGAGGTAGTTAATCCTTTAGAGAAAAAAGATTTGCCGCCGTTCAGCGATGTGTGGTTTAAGTTAAAAGGCGATGTAAAAGAATTAGATTTAGCAACGAAGCAACAAATTTTAACCTATATTTCGGACTATAATATTTTAAGTTCTGCACGTTATCCTCATGCTAGTCAGGCGCATTTGGGTAATACGCAAACCGCAAGTTTAGACCATTCCATGTGGTATTTTAGAGATTTCGATTTTAATGATTGGTTATTGTATGTCATGGAATCTCCAAACGCTTCCAATGCCAGAGGTTTTGCCAGAGGAAATATTTTCACCAGAGACGGTACATTGATTGCTTCAGTAGCGCAAGAAGGATTAATGCGACCTAAAGATTGACAATTATTGAATAACAATTTTTGATTTTAGAATTAAACTTTTAACACATTTCAACATAAAACTAACTAACCTAGAATGAACAATTCGATATTAAAAATAGGACACCGCGGAGCTAAAGGACATTTAGCCGAAAACACTTTAGAATCCATTAAAAAAGCTTTAAATTTAGGGGCTGATGGTATTGAAATAGATGTGCATAGATGTGCTTCGGGGGAGTTAGTAGTTTTTCATGATTTTACATTAGACAGAATGACTAATGTTTCTGGCGAAGTTTCAAAACATACGCTTAAACAAATAAGACAAGCTGAAGTTAAAGGTCATTGTCAAATTCCAACCTTATCAGAGGTTTTAACTTTTGTAAATAACAAGTGTTTAATAAATATAGAGTTAAAAGGACACGATACGGCAAAGGAAGCCAGTAGATTAATCCAATTTTTTGTCGAAAAAAAGGGTTGGGACTATAAAAATATTATAGTTTCTAGTTTTCAAAAAAACTTATTAGAAACTGTTTATATGATAAATGATAAAATTCCCTTAGGAGTACTTACCGATTCAAATTTAGATGCTGCTGTTAATTTTGCAAAATCGATACATGCTGTTTCTATTCATCCTGATTACACCCTATTAACCCAAGAGATTGTTGATAATTTAAAGGAAGATTTTAAAGTGTTTACTTATACAGTTAACAACCTAAAACCTATAAAACGTATTAAGTCTTATGGTGTAGATGGCATTATTTCAGATTTTCCAGATAGGTTATGATTGAAAAGCATGTGGTTATTGTTGGTGGTGGAGCTGCTGGTTTTTTTGCAGCTATTAACATCGCAGAACAAAATCCAAAGTTAAAAGTTGCTATTTTAGAACGCGGAAAGGAAGGTTTACTAAAAGTAAAAGTGTCTGGTGGGGGACGATGCAACGTAACACATGCAGAATTTATGCCTTCAGAATTGGTGTTAAATTACCCTCGTGGAGAAAAAGAATTATTAGGGCCTTTTCATCAATTTATGACAGGCGATACTGTTGAGTGGTTTGAAAAACGAGGTGTTGAATTGAAAATTGAAGTCGATGGTAGAATGTTTCCAGCCTCAAATTCATCACAAACCATTATTGATTGTTTTTTAAATGAAGCAAAAAAGCACAAGGTTGAAGTTTTGTACAATCAAAGTGTCATAGGAATTGCTCCTCGAGCACAATCGAGAGGTTTTGAAATTTCAACAAAAGAGAATGTATATTCTTGCGAAAAATTATTAATAGCAACAGGTAGTAATCCTAAAATATGGAATCTTTTAGAAGAATTAAGTTATACCATTTCAAAACCAGTTCCTTCGTTATTTACCTTTGATATTAAAGACGAACGCATCAAGGATATTCCTGGAGTTGTAGCTCTAAATGTTGAGGTTAAAGTTGTTGGAACCGATTTATGGAGCGAAGGGCCATTACTTATTACTCATGTAGGTATGAGTGCTCCAGCCATTTTAAAATTATCTGCTTTTGGAGCCATAGAACTTGCAAAACGCAACTATAAATTTCAAATCGAAATCAATTTTATCAGACAATCCTTTGAAGATTGTTTAGAGGTTTTAAAACAATTAAAACACGATTTAGCAAAAAAAACAGTTTATAAGTCTTCGCAATTTGATTTGCCCAAACGCCTATGGCAAAAACTGGTTTTAGCAGCTAACATGACTGAAGAAACCCGTTGGGCAGACTTGAATAAAGGCCAGTTGGATGCTTTGTCATCTCAATTGACAAATGCTGTTTTTAATGTTGATGGAAAAAGCACTTTTAAAGAGGAATTTGTAACGGCTGGAGGTATCGATTTAAAAGAAATTAACTTTAAAACCTTTGAAAGTAAACTTCATAAAAATCTTTATTTTGCAGGAGAAGTGATTAATGTAGATGCTGTTACAGGAGGTTTTAATTTTCAAAATGCATGGACGAGCGCTTATGTTGTTGCTAAATCAATTTCAGAATGAACAGGTGTATCGCACTTTTAAAAGGAATTAATGTAGGTGGACAGAAAAAAGTCCCCATGGCTGATTTACGCAACTTGTTAACTACAGCAGGGTTCCAAAATGTTCAAACCTACATTCAAAGTGGCAATGTTATTTTTCATTCTTCGAAAAACGCATCCGAATTAGAAGCAAAAATTCAAAATGTAATATCTGCTCAATTTGGGTTTGATGTTTCTGTGATAGTAAAAACTAATGATGAATTGCAAAGAATTTTTGATAACACTCCTTTTTCAAAAGAAAAAAAAGAGAAAAGTTATTTCATCCTGCTAAATAAAATTCCTGAGCCTAATTTGGTTGAAGGAGTAGAGCGAATAACTTATGAAAATGAAGAAATTGTAATAAAAAAGGATTGTCTTTATTTTTATTGCCCAACGGGTTATGGACAAGCTAAATTCAATATGAATACATATGAACGAAAGTTAAAGATCGTAGGGACGGCAAGAAATTATAATACCATGGTAAAACTATTATCTTTGTCTGTTGAAAATTAAGAAATGACTGAACAACCATTTATTCCTAAAAAATATTCAAATACCATTGAAAGGGGTAAAGTCACTTGGGAATCACCAAGTAATATTGCATTGGTAAAATATTGGGGCAAAAAAAAGGATCAAATTCCTGAGAATCCATCTATCAGTTTTACATTAAATAACTGTAAAACAATCACAACATTAAGCTATACTTTAAAAGAAAATAATACAGATTTCGATTTTGACATTTTTTTAGATGGTAAAAAAAAGGATGATTTCAAGCCAAAAATTCAAACCTTTTTTGAGCGAGTTGAAATCTATTTGCCTTTTTTAAAGAATTATAAATTCAAAATTGAAACCCAAAACACGTTTCCACACAGTTCAGGAATAGCGTCCTCTGCGTCAGGCATGAGTGCTTTAGCTTTGTGTTTAATGAGTATGGAAAAAGAATTTTCTTTTGATATTACAGATGAGTTTTTCAACCAAAAAGCATCCTTTTTAGCGCGTTTAGGTTCTGGAAGC
>JBNMNO010000062.1:0-14695 GCA_051275695.1 Mariniflexile sp. | reverse complement strand
TGCAAGAAATTGCTGATAAAGCCGGTATTAACAAAGCCATGTTGCACTATTATTACAGAAGTAAACAATTGCTCTTTGAGGCCGTTTTTAAAACTGCTTTTTCCTTATTAGCACCTCAATTAAATACTATTTTAAATGATGATTCTTCTATTGAAGACAAAATAAGAAATTTTACCTTAAACTATATAACGTTCATTAGCAAGCATCCATATTTGCCAAATTTCATCATTCAAGAACTCAATAGAAATCCGGACTTCATTTTAAAGATGAAAAACAATTTAGGGTTTCCTAATTTAGAAAAATTTAAGAAACAAGTCAAAACTGAAGTTGAAAAAGGCACACTAAAACCTATTAGTGCAGAACAATTATTCATCAATATTCTAGCGCTTAATATTTTTCCATTTGTGGCCAGACCATTAATAATGGCATTTACAAATACAAATGATAAAGCTTATAAGCAACTAATTGAAAACCGTAAAACGGAAGTTGCTGACTTTATTATTAATTCTATAAAGAATACATAAAATGAAACAATTAATAATCGTTCTAATCCTCTTAAGTGCTCTGTCCAGTGTTGCTCAACAAACCATTACACTCGAGGAATGTTATACTTTAGTGACTCAAAATTATCCTTTAGTAAAACAATCAAAACTATTGGATATGCAAAATGAATTGGAATCAGATGTCATTTCTACTTCAAGATTACCGCAATTCAGTTTAGACGCACAAGCAACCTATCTATCTGATGTGGTAGAAGTGCCAATTCCAAATTCGAGTATCGAATCATTAAATAATGATCAATATCGGGCAACAATTTCTGTAAATCAGTTAATTTATAATGGCGGAGTATCAGGTGCTTCTTTAAATTTAAAATCTGCTCAACTTAAAACAAAACAGAAACAAATTGAAGTCAGTTTATATCAATTAAAACAACAAATAAACCAACTCTATTTCTCTGTTTTATTAGCTCAAGAATCTAAGTTATTATTAAACGCTAAAAACACTCAACTACAAGCAAAACTTAAAGAGGTGCAATCTGGCGTCAAGTATGGTATTATTTTACCGTCTTCAGATAAAATTTTAGAAGCTGAATTATTAAAAATAAGTCAACAGTTACAAGAATTAGAAAGTAATAACACAACGCTTATTGAAACACTTTCAAGTTTAATAAGTCTGCCATTATATACATCAACGTTATTTCAAAGTCCACTTCTAGAAACCCAAATAAAAAGTGAATTAAACAGACCAGAACTAGAGTTGTTTCAACTTAAAAAAGAAGAAATCGAAAATTCAGAAAGTGTATTATCTAAACAAAACACCCCTAAATTATTTGGGTTTGCAACTGGTGGTTATGGTAATCCAGGACTGAATATGCTAGACAACTCGTTTCAAACATTTTATACTGTAGGTTTTAAGTTGAATTGGAATATTTTTGATTGGAAATCTAACAAAAAACAACGCGAATCATTACTAATCAATAAAGATATTGTAGACAACGAAACCGAAATTTTTAAATTGAACACTACGATTGAATTGAATCAGCAACAAAAAGAAATCACTAAAATTGAAGCTTTTATCATTTCCGATTTATCGATAATAACTCTTAGAAAAGAGGTGCTTAAAGCAGCAGACTCACAACTTAAAAATGGAGTTATTACCTCTTCGGCATACATCACAGAACTCACCAATTTATACGAAGATGAAAATACGTTGGTAAAACATAAAATTCAATTACAACTCGCAAAAGCAAATTACAATGTCATTAAAGGACTATAAAAATAGACACATGAAAAACTACAACTATATTTTAGGACTAAGCATTGTTACTTTAAGCTTATTTTCTTGTAATAATTCTAACAGTAAAGCTGATGGTTATGGAAATTTTGAAGCCACAGAAATTACTATTTCCGCCGAAAATAATGGGAAACTAATGCAGTTTGATGTTACCGAAGGAAATGTGCTTCAAAAAGACCAATTCATAGGTTATATTGATACTATTCAGCTGGCATTAAAGCGTGATCAATTACACGTATCTAAAGCTGTAATTAGCTCAAAATCTAAAGGTGTTTTATCGCAAATTAATGTGTTGAATGCAAAATTAAATGCAGCAAACATTAACAAAAATCGAACTCAAAATCTCATTAAAGATAATGCAGGCACACAAAAACAACTGGATGATATTCTAGGAGAAATAGACGTTATTAAGAACCAAATTAGAAGTGTTGAAATCCAAAATGCACCTGTGGTAAATGAACTAAAAAGTATTGATGTGCAATCGCAACAAATTAAAGATTTAATTCAAAAAAGCAAAATTATAAATCCACTAAACGGAACGGTTTTAACCAAATATACTGAACCAAACGAGATTACAACCTTTGGAAAACCTCTTTATAAAATTGCCGATTTGAGTACAATGCAACTGCGTGTTTATATAAGCGAAACACAATTGGCAACTATTAAAATAGGGCAAGAAGTTACTATAAAAATTGATGATGTGGATACTATGAAATCTTATAAAGGAATAATTAGTTGGATTGCGTCGGAAGCCCAATTCACGCCAAAAATAATTCAAACTAAAGAAGAACGAGTTGCCTTAGTTTATGCAGTTAAAATAGATGTTACCAATGACGGAAGTCTAAAAATAGGAATGCCTGCAGAATTATGGATAAACAAATCAGATGCTAACAATTAATAATAAATAAACCATGAAACAAATCATTTTCGCAATAAGCCTTTTGGCTTTAGTAAACTGCAAAGACACTAAACAACAAGAAGCTAAAATAGAACCTGTTGAGCAACCCGTTGAACTTATAAACGAAGGTCACAACGAGGATACCTCAAACGTATATGATAATGTTTGGATCAAGGATATTGAGTTGGATAATAGTCGTAAATGGCCCGCCAATCCAGAAACCAAGGAAGGTGTTCAAAACATGCAAAATAGGATCAAAACGCAAACAGCTAAGACATTGGATGACTACTATAAATTAGCTGAACAACTAAATAATGACAAAAACTATGTCATAAAAAATTGTACTATGAAAGGTGCTTCACACGATAATTTACATATTTGGCTCTTGCCATTAATGGATAAAATTGAAGCGCTTTCTCAAGCTAAAACCTTGGAAGAAGCGTTAAAATTAAAATATAGTATAGAGGGAAACCTCAATGCATACAATGATTATTTTGAATAAATGGGCATTACTATTTCAAAGATATCAAAATCCTATAAAAAAGTAAAGGCATTACAGCATATTTCTTTTGACGTAAAACCGGGTGAACTCTTCGGATTAATCGGTCCAGATGGTGCTGGCAAAACGACTTTATTTAGGATATTAACTACACTTTTAATTGCAGATGAAGGCTTAGCAACTGTCGCTGGTTTTGATGTGGTTGCAGATTATAAAAGTATCAGAAAAAATGTTGGATATATGCCAGGTAAATTCTCACTCTATCAAGACTTAACAATTAAAGAAAACTTGACTTTTTTCGCAACTATTTTTGGAACCACTATTGAGGAAAACTACGATTTAATAAAAGAAATTTACGTTCAGATTGAACCCTTTGAAGATCGTAGAGCGGGAAAATTATCTGGAGGAATGAAGCAGAAGTTAGCATTGTGTTGTGCATTAATACACAAACCAGAAGTATTATTTTTAGATGAACCAACGACTGGAGTGGATCCTGTTTCTAGAAAAGAATTTTGGGAAATGTTAAAGCGTCTGCAGCAAAAAGGCATTACAATTTTGGTGTCTACACCTTATATGGATGAAGCTGCTTTATGTGATAGAATTGCACTCATACAAGATGGGAAGATTTTAGAAATTGACACACCTAAAGCTATTGTAAAACATTACTCAAAACCTATTTATAATGTTCGTGCACAGAATATGTATCAACTAATCAATAGCTTAAAAGAGTATCAATACAATCATAGTGTTTATCCATTTGGTGAGTATGTGCATTATACCGATAAGAGAACGAATTTTAATCCAGAAGAATTAAAGATGTATTTAGAATCGAAAAATTTAACCAACATAGAAATTAAAATAACAGTAGCTACTATTGAAGATACCTTTATGGAATTAGCAAAATCATGAATAACAATAAAGTCATACAAGTAAAAAGCTTAACTAAAATGTTTGGAGATTTCACAGCTGTAGACGCCATTACTTTCGACGTTGAAAAAGGAGAAATATTTGGATTCCTAGGAGCTAATGGTGCAGGAAAAACAACAGCTATGAAAATGCTTATAGGCATCTCTAAACCTACTTCTGGCGAAGCAAAGGTCGCAGGTTTTGATGTTTCTAAACAAGCGGAAGACATTAAGAGAAACATTGGCTATATGAGCCAGAAATTTGCATTGTATGACGATTTAACCGTAAAAGAAAACATCACTTTTTTTGGTGGTATTTATGGTTTATCAAGAAAACGAATAAAAGAAAAATCGGCAGTTTTAATTGAAGAATTAGGTTTGGAGAAGGTCTCGAATAAATTAGTAGTTTCCCTACCATTAGGTTGGAAACAAAAACTATCCTTTTCTGTGTCTTTACTTCATGATCCAAAAATTGTATTTTTAGATGAACCAACAGGTGGTGTAGATCCAATTACTAGGCGTCAGTTTTGGGAGCTTATTTATAAAGCAGCCCATCAAGGAACGACCGTTTTTGTTACGACTCACTATATGGACGAAGCCGAATATTGTGATCGTGTATCTATTATGGTGAACGGTAAAATTGAGGCTTTAGACACACCAAAGAAGCTTAAAGAGCAGTTCAAGGTAGCAAATATGAACGATGTGTTCTTAAAACTAGCAAGAGGATGAAACGTTTTATAGGCTTCATAAAAAAAGAATTCTACCATATCTTTAGAGATAAACGCTCGCTGTTTATTCTTTTTGGAATGCCAATTGCCCAAATTTTGTTATTTGGTTTCGCTATTACTAATGAAATTAATAATGTAGATATTGCTATTTTAGACCATTCTAAAGATGCAACCACAAAAGAGATTATTAACAAAATAGCTGCTTCAAAATATTTTAGCATCAAACAAATGATAACTCGTGAAGCAGACATTGCTGCGGTGTTTCAAAAAGGACAGGTAAAAGCCGTTTTGAATTTTGAAAAAGATTTCAGTAAAAACCTAATTAAAGATCATAAAGCTACCATCCAAATTATTACAGATGCCACAGATCCAAATACAGCCAATACTATAAGCAATTATGTAAATGCTATTCTCCAACAGTATCAAAAACAACTAAATAAAGACATTACTATAATTTATCAAATAATTCCCGAAACCCGTATGGTTTACAATCCTGAATTAAAAAGTGTCTATATGTTTGTTCCTGGTGTAATGACTATTATTTTGATGTTAGTGTCTGCTATGATGACTTCTATTTCCATTACGCGAGAGAAAGAATTAGGCACTATGGAAATTCTCTTAGTATCACCATTAAAACCAATTCAAGTTATTATCGGAAAAGTATTTCCTTATATTTTTCTATCGATAATTAATGCTGTAGTGATTGTGATGTTAAGTATTTTTATCTTTAACATGCCAGTTCAAGGCAGCTTGTTTTTATTAGGTTTTGAAAGTATATTGTTTATAATAAGCGCTTTAGCTTTAGGTATTTTAATCTCAACAATTTCGGCAACACAACAAACTGCTATGATGATTTCTTTAATGGGATTGATGCTTCCCGTAATTTTATTATCTGGCTTTATTTTTCCTATTTCAAGTATGCCTTTACCTCTTCAAATAATTAGTAACATCATTCCGGCAAAATGGTTTATCATCATTATAAAAGGCATTATGCTGAAAGGAGTAGGATTACAGTATCTATGGAAAGAAACCTTAATTCTATTAGGAATGACCGTGTTTTTTATTGCATTAAGTGTGAAGAAATATAAAATTAGACTGGAATAATGAAAACAATCTTTTACATCATACAAAAAGAATTCAAGCAAATTTTTAGAAATAAAGGGATGCTTCCTATAATTTTTGTTTTGCCATTATTGCAGCTCGTTATTTTATCTAACGCAGCCACTTTTGAGGTAAAGAACATCAAGTTTGGATATATCGATAACGACCATACATCAACATCTAGAGCTTTAGTGGAAAAATTCAATGCCTCTACTTATTTTGATATGTTAACTGATTTTCAATCTAAAGCATTAGCAAGTTCAGCAATGCTGCAAGGCGAAGTAGATGTCGTTTTAGAAATACCACTATATTTTGAGCGTGATTTACAAAAAGAAAAACACAACGATTTAGGTGTTACCATTAATGCTATTGATGGTGCAGCAGCCGGTGTTGAAAATGTATATGTAACGCAGATTATTCAACGTTTTAATCAACATTTAAAAGTTAATTTATTACAAGTTTCAGACAAACAAATACAGCCAATAAACATCGATACCATTCCACTGTTTTGGTATAACGAAACCTTAAATTATAAAACTTTTATGGTACCTGGTATTTTGGTGTTGTTAGTGACTATGATTACTTTATTTCTTTCAGGAATGAATATTGTTCGCGAAAAAGAAATTGGCACATTGGAGCAAATTAATGTCACACCAATTAAAAAAAGCCAGTTTATTATTGGTAAACTTTTTCCTTTTTGGGTCATAGGAATGGGCTTGTTATCGGTTGGATTAGTATTAGCAAGGCTCCTATTTAATGTACCTATAATTGGGAGTCTACCACTCCTGTATTTGTACACGTCTATTTATATTTTAGTCATATTAGGGATTGGTTTATTTATTTCAAATTTCACAAATACACAGCAGCAAGCCATGTTTATTGCTTGGTTTTTTACGGTCATTTTTATTTTAATGAGTGGTTTATTTACACCCATTGAAAGCATGCCTAAATGGGCTCAAATAATTACAGAATTTAACCCCATAAAATACTTTGTGGAAGTCATGCGTATGGTGATGCTCAAAGGCTCAGGGTTTATGGATATTCTTCCGCAACTCTTAAAAACATTATTATATGCCTTAGTAATGAATGGTTTGGCTGTTTGGAGTTATAAAAAGACATCTTAAAGTTCTAAAGTTCGAATTATTTTTTATTCCTAAACCTCGCCTTCTTCGCTCATGACAAGCTTAACGCATAAAACGTATTCTTTTCCTTATTTATTCCTATGGAGTTTTTGAAGTTGCAAATAGCAAATGGTTGCATCCATTTATTTAACCAAATTATATTTATGTTGAGTCCTTATAAAATTTAGAGCATAAAAAAAGCCTATCACTTAGTGACAGGCTTTAAATTTTTTGGTTAAGCGAATATTAGATAACCTTTACGTTAACTGCGTTTAATCCTTTTTTTCCTTCTTCAAGATCAAATTCAACTGCATCACCTTCACGAATTTCGTCGATTAATCCAGAAATGTGTACGAAGTGATCTTTGTCTGAACCTTCTTCATTTATAAAACCAAAACCTTTGGCATCATTGAAGAATTTTACTGTTCCTTTACTCATTAGATTATAATTTAATGTTTAATAATTATTTATTAATGCTCAAAGATAATAACAAAAATTGTATTATCTAGTTAATTTTCGAAGTGCAACCCATTGTTTTAACATTTCTCTAGAATCTGTTGCTGGATAACCTAATACTGTTTTCCCTGCAGCCACATCATTCATAACACCAGATCCAGCGCCTACAGTGGCTCCAGAATGTATTGTGGTATGATCTTTAATAGATGCGCTTCCTCCTATCATAACACCATCTCCTAGAGTTACTGAGCCCGCTAGTCCGCTACTTCCTGCCATAATACAAGAACGACCTAAGATACAATTATGTGCAATTTGAACTAGATTATCAATCTTACATCCATCGCCTAATATTGTAGAACTAAATTTTCCGCGGTCAACACAAGAATTCGCACCAATTTCTACCTGATTTCCTATAACTACGTTTCCTATATGTGGAATTTTAATCAACCCCCTACCATCATCACTTGGACGATAACCAAAGCCATCTGCTCCAATACTTACATTAATATGAAATATACAATGGCTCCCAATCACAGAACGTTCTCGAATCACTGTACCAGACCATACTGTAGTGTGATCACCTATAGTAGTTTCATCAAAAATGGTCACATTTGGATACAGTATCACACCTTTACCTATAACAACATCTTTACCAACATAACAGCCTGCTCCAACTCTACTCCCTTCTCCAATTGTTGCCGAAGCATCAATGCTTGCTGTAGGATGAATGTCTGTTTCAAAATAAGGTGCTGGTGGTGCAAACACCTCTAATAATTTAGCCATAGCTAAATCGGCATTTTTAACCTTTATAATTACACGATTATTACCAGGTTCTAAATCTATGATATCATTTACGATAGCTAAAGAGGCCTTAGAATCTGGCCACATGGCAGCATATTTTCTATTTCCTATAAATGTTGCTTGGTTACTATTTGCTTTTTGAATTTGTTCTAAACCTGTAATAGTGTGAGCTGTTTCGCCTAAAACCGCTCCATTTATAATGGTGTTAATTTCTTGTATGGTCAATGACTTCATTAATGTATATGTTAGTTAGTAATCGACAAGATACTAAAATAGTAAGTAATTCATATGCTTCAGGATTTCAAAATCAAGTAAATCTAAGTAGATATATGACTCGTTGACTGTTTGATTTTAAATACATCTAAATATTATGGATTATGGCAACTCTAAATCACTGTAGGCTATTATACGCATCAAAATCTGCTTATCGCGTTGAAACCAATTGTCCGACTGGAATGTATCCACTACATGTAGTTAATCCAAAATGTACACTGGCAATACCTTTACCCATAATTCCTGAAAATACGATTAGACAGCATACATCTATAGGTTTAATCAGTGCTCCTTAGGTTATCTAGCATCGCCATTAAAAAAGAAGCTGTCTACTAAGATTTAGGCTGGCTGTAACTTCGCTCTTAACTCTGGATTTTCAATAATAAAAACCGTGTAAGGTTCCAATCCATAAGAAGATGAGACCAAGCGAATGGCTTCTTTAATTGTTTCTAAATCCTCATTTGACATCTTGAATGACACGCATATTAACTGGATCTCCTTTTTGACCACGTCAAATGCGTAACACATTATTTTGTTCACTCGATAAATCATGTGGTTTTAGCAATTCTAGAAATTTTTATCCAATCAATGTATTGGTATACATAATGTCAAGAATAACTTTCTAAGCATCTTTTATACTCATGGTAAATTTTATGATGTTTTCAATTTCCATTATTACACTTTAAATATTGGTATTAACAAACGTGTGTTGTTTTTTTGTTAAATTTATTTTTATACTATAAGGTACTCCCCTTTTACATTAAAATTGCTGCAAAATAAAAATATTTTTTTTTTCGTTGTGCAACATAGAACACTATCGCATTGCCTTGATTGCGGTTGCTATTTATGTGCAAGTAGAAAGAGGAAAGTGTGTTTTAGTGCTGTCATTTCAATGTAGAAATAGTAGATGATACTTTTTGTTGATCTGTACCGATAAAAATAAGAGAGAAACAACAACTTAGAAAACATAAAAATTGACCCAATTTTAAAAATTGATTCAAAAAAATTTGGGGAGAAATTTGGAAGTATCCTAAATTAAAAAAAACACCTTTGTGAGATGCTTTTAAAGTATTAGTATCATTTTTAAGGCTATCCTATCCTTTTGCAGGAAGAGCGCAGCGATTAAAAAATTAAGAACATAGCGAACGCTGTACTAAAACATCCCGATTTTGAAGTTTCAGAACTTTAGTGATTTCTGCGACTTTTAGATGCGACGGGACTGCGAATGAAAATTCATTTTCCACTCCACTCCAGCACCTCCTCCACCGTAGCAGATTTTTGAATTATCATCCCTTTACTGTCTAATACATACATCGTTGGCGTGCCGATGACCGCATAGTTTTTAAAATTAATACCGTTCATACCCTCTACATCGCGGTATTTGGTTGTCCATGGAAATGACGCAGCCGTAGTTGCAAAAGTATTTGGATCTAGGTCGCCGGCAATGCTGATGATTTCTATTCCTTTGGCGACCAAATCTTGATACTGGCTTTTTAAGGCTGCTATAGCGGTTTCGCAATGCCCACAGTCCGATTGATAAAAGAACAACAAGGTATATTTTGAGTTTAATTCATCGGTTTTTAAAACGGTGGTTTCAGTTGCACCTCCTTGTGCAAGTACTATTAAATCTGGGGCTTTCATGCCTACCATAGCTTTAAGATATACCTGCATACTGCCCACATACTCCGTTACTTTGCCCGATTCTAAAACCGTTTTTGCTATGGCATCTATGTAGTCGTCTTTGCTGTATTCAGTAAGATAATACGTGAGTTTGCCTACAAAATCGGTGTATTGCACTGGATTTTTAATTCGATCGCTTATCTGCTTAAAATCTTGGGCAAATTGGGCTTTATCACTCACAACATTCATTTACAAAACCACCCAACTCTGAATAATCCCTTGCCAATGACCCGACACCCACATGTCTTCAAAGCTCAATTTTTGGGTAATAAATTCATTTACCAAAAGTGCTTTTTGGTTGTAATCATCTGTAAGACGGTGCGGAATACCGTTTACAAGATTCACGATAGGCAAAAACCTGGCATTGAAGTTGGTATTTTGTTTTAAATCTTGCTGAAACGCATCATACGCTTTTACGTGCACGGCTGCCTCTTTGGCAAAAGCCGCATACAATTGATGCTTTTTATCATAAAGTTGTGTGGCCTTACTCATGGTTTCAAATTTATCTATAATAGCCTGTTCCTTGGCGTGAAGCCTATTCAGCTCATTTACGGCATCAAAACCTTTGTAGCTAATATTATTATTGTCTGGAGTAGCACTCAGGCAACTTACCTCAAAATCATAACCTGGTATGGCCATATCTAAACCACCGCCTTCTGCAGTGTTTGTTATTAACCACCGACTCATACCCGAGTAGGGTGCATATTGTTTGGGGATTTTTAGCGTAAACTTGCCGTTGGCTGGAATGGTATCTTGCTGTACCGTTTCTTGTTTGCTGCCCTGAAAAATGATAAAATCGTAGGTTTTGCCAGCAAACGCAGGAAACTCCATAGTTATGGATTGCGAAAAACTCTGTGAACTAAAGAGTAAATAACCAAATAATCTAATCCCTAATGCAACGTACACAAAACCCGTACGACTTATTGGTGTTGCTGCGGTACGCATCGGCGTTATTGTAGAGCAGGCTTCGGAGGTAGGCGTAACTACTACTGTCCTCTGTACTGCTCCACCAGTCGCCGCTGATGCCAACGTAGTAGAACGTGCCATAGTTACTGCCGCGGAAGCCGCTAGGTAGCGCAGAAAAACCACTGCTGTTGGTTGCTCCTGTGTTTGGGCTGTTCCAATGTGTAGTACCTGTTTCTTTCATTTTGCCGCCTGCTGCACTTGTGCCTCCTAAAAAAGTAGTTAAGATTGTCCACTCAGCATCCGTAGGTAAATGCCAACCGTCTGGGCAAATACCTTGGTTGGCATTATTGTCTTCTGTCCAATTATCTGCAATGGCAGCAGCGTAGGTATATAAAGCACCATAATCTGGATGTGTGATATCTATCATACCATCATTATTACTGTCTCCATAAAAACTGTAGGCATCATCGGTATTATTATCTGCTAACGCTGCCCAAGTTGCGTTATTATCAATATAAAGGTATAGGGTTTCCATTTGGCTATTTGCTTACTTTTAGGTCTGCCGCCATCCAACATTGACCATCAATTAATACCGTTGGGTAAGTGTTGCCATCTATATCGGTCATCGCATCTCCACACGTAAATGCAGGTGTAATGCCACCCATACAATCAGACCAAATAGTACCATTGTAATACCGCATACATTGTTTACTTTCATCATAAATCATTAAACCCGCAACAGGTGTAGCAATAGCAGCAACATTGGCTACTCGTGGTGGTAAAAAACCTTTATTTGTAGATACAATATCCAGTGCTGCATTAGGGTCTGGAGTAGTAGTACCAATACCAACCTGTGCCGTTATTTTTATAAATAAAAAGAGTAGTGTTACTAGAATAATTCTTTTTTTCATAATGTTTGAATTTTTTGGTTATGTTTTTACTGGGCTTGTTTTTAATTTTTGCTAATGATTAGTATATGAAGCGTAGCATCCCGCAGGGTGCTATGATTTCATATATAGTGTTGTGCATAGTTTTTATATTATTGTAATCACAAGACAAGTATTAACTTATACACTTCTTTAAAAACTGGTAAATCGTAGTACAATGCCATAATTCTCAAAAAATAAAATCACTTACAGTGTTTTTTGCTTAGCTCGGCAAAGCTCGAACAAGTTCGGCTTTACTCTCGCCTTTCGCAAAAAAATCGACCGCTTCGCGGTAATTATTAAATTGTTAAATAGATAAATTGTTAAAAAGCCCTTACTCCACGCACGGTGTTTAGCCATGTCTTATTATTGAAGTAGGCGTAACCAAAGCTGAAGCCGAAGATGTACGCAGATTCTTGGGAATACTCAGTACTGCTCCAATAGTAACCTGGTTGTGAAAGTAGCGTGTTGCCTCCGGCTCGTAAGACTTTTTGAACACTATAACGGTTGTAGTACAATAAGCCTAACTCATCAATACTTGGTAGATACCAACCGGCACCTAAACCAGTAATATAAGTTTTAGCAGGGCTGTCAGTCATTAAATTGGTATTAAATACCCCATCTTCAGTACGGTTGGCATTTACTAACGAACTTGTCCATGACCATCTTTGTGTAGTTTCGGTAAGTGCTACTATTAAGCCGTGTTCTAAACCATCACTACCTTTGTATAGGTAAAAAATTATTCCGCCATCAAAGGCTTCGCCTAGGTAGTGGCTACTTGCTGTTACTGTCCATATTGGTGCAGTGGTGGTTCCTGTATTCACTTGCAGTTGGTTAGCAGTAGTGTTGAAAATAATCAATCCAGTTGCAGGCAAGGTAACAGCAGAGCCTGAGGCTACTCTAGGAGGGAGAAATCCTTTGTTAGTTGCGGAAACATCGAGTGCCGCCGATGCGTGTGGGATAGTGGTACCAATCCCTACTTGGCTTGATGCGACTGATGCAATAAACATAAAAGTAACTACTAAAAAGTGTTTGTAAGTTTTCATAAAATTGTGATTTTTGTGTTAAAAGAAATTAATAATCCGACTGTGGCAGCGGTTGCTTGTTGTGCTTGTGTTGTTAGGTTTCGGGCTAACAACAAAACACTTAATTTTACTCTTTTGTTTTTGTTTTGTTTTTGATTATTTTTTTTGTTTAGAAATAATATACTTTTTATGTCTGCCAGTTAATGTTTACGCTGCGTATTTTCATAATATTATGCACAACGGCTACGTATATGGAAAGTTGCGCTGAAAATAGGCTGTTACTTTTCGGATGAAACACAAGCCGAATTTTTAAATTTTACTATTTATCTTTTTATTGGAAATCGTCAAATTTAAAAATTTGGCGACTTTCCAAAAATGCCCAAAACGTAGTGCTAGCAATGACTTGCGCTGTTTTTTATATACAAGGTTGTAAAACGTTTTTTATTAGATAGAGTAAGTTATTCAATAAAAACTTGCTTTGTTATTGTTGCTTTTCCCCAATTGAAATTTGAAGAAGTTGAGCTCCACATATTAAATCTATAAGTATGGGTGCCATTATCATACTGTTCAATATATCCATTTAATGAATATGTAATGGTTCTATCTACAGGCTCGCTTGTAAAGTTTTCAGTAAATATATTAGTTGTTGTAACCATATTTACGACATTAGTATCAAGACCAATTGAGAACTTTCTTGAACCAGATTCAGATTCAATTCCATCTTTTAAAAACCTTATTCCATAATAGCCAGTGGGAGTACCACCTACACCAACGGGAACTGAATAAGTTATAATAATAAAAGCAACTTTATTTGCTGGTATTGTTACAGAAGTAGACAAACCTAGATTAATATTATTTATTATTTGGGAGCCATTTAAAGTTATATCGACATTATTAGTAGCAACTTGCGAACTTACTTCAACAAGAAGAGGTGTTTTCGATTTACCTATATTCCCATTAGAATCAGTAGTTACTAAAAATATATTAGCCGTGTTTTGTAAAGGTAAATCCCTTACTCTTAATTCACCGTTTATATCTAGGTCTTTAGTTGGGCTTACTGTATTAATACCAACTTGAGCATTGAGCTTAAGAGTTGATAAAGTGATAAGAAAAAGTATTACAAGAGATTTCATATTGTTGGTTTTTTTAAAGTTTAGAGCAAATCTAATATTCTGAAGACACATCTATTTGCTCTATATTAATCTGTTTAAATTATGTAGCCTTTATTCAGGACGGGTCAAAATGTTTTACAACTACCGTATATGCCTCGTACAGGCACGTGTGGGTCTAGAGAAGTGTCGCTAGCTCCTAAATTATAGCACGAAAACTCTTTCCAAACACCATCAGCTACAAAAGCGCCACATACTGGTGGTGATGGCGGTGTTGTCACTATACTTCCATCACAAGCACTAATCCAATCTGTAGCATTCCAAAATTCAAAACATTTGTTGTTGTTGTTGTAAATCATTAAGCCCTCCACAGGTGCAGCAATTAAATCGCGCTCTGCGGTGGTCAACCTTGGAAGTAAAAAGCCTGCGGTAGTACTAGTTAAATCTAACACTGACGAGGGATCTGGCGTTGT
>JBNMNO010000061.1:0-15121 GCA_051275695.1 Mariniflexile sp. | reverse complement strand
TGATATAAGCAATGTTCCTGAAAGTAAAAATGCTGAGTTTACACTATTATTACAGAATAGTAGTGCTTCAGAAACAGATGCTACTTTTCTATTAAAAATTGATAACACAACTAATCCGGACAATGTAATTACTAATATTGAAACGAATGGAACGCTAGTTAATGTGCCTTATGGGGAAACAACAACTTATAAAATGACCCTAGGAAAATCAATTTCTGATGTGTTTGATTATAAGAACATACGAGTGGTATTACAATCAGTATGTGACGGCGAAGCTGTAAGTGACGATGTTTTCTTGTCGGCCTCTTTTGTGCCATCATGTTCTGACGTTATTGTTAGTGCACCATTAAACAATTGGACGTACAATAAAGAAGAAGCCCTTAATGCTGATGGTTCAACAAAGCCTTTAGTAATAAAAATGACTGGTTTTAATGCAAGCTTTGCTAATTTCAAAAAAATAGACCTGGAGTACCGTTTGGCAACATCTCCTAGCTGGACTCGTTTACAAACCTATTATGAAAATAAAGACTTGTATGATCAGGCTATAGCGGCTGGAGCATCTCAAATTTCACGAATTGAAAGCGCGTCATTATCATTCCCATTTGATATCGCAGATAAACGTTTACAAGACGGCAATTATGAAATTAGGGCACGAAGCACCTGTACTAATGGCACCGAGTTTATCTCAGCGGCAATTACAGGTAGAGTTGATTTAAATGCGCCTCAAAAATTTGGCACACCCTTACCTACAGATGGTATATTGGGTGCCGGCGAAGATTTACGGGTCAGTTTTAACGAAAATATATTTTACAACACGGCTATAAGTAAAATAGAAATATTGGGGGCTACCAACCAATTACCCATTAATAACAATGTGTCACTCTATTTTGAAGGCGCTAATAATACGGTAAGTATAGAAAAACCTAGAATTGTAACCGGAAATTTCTCTTTGGAATTCTGGATGAATAATGCCACAGTAGCCGCAACTGCAACTATTTTTTCTCAAATTAACGGTATAAATATCGGGTTAGTAGGTAATCAAATGACAGCTACCATAGGCGGTATGACTGCCAAGGGAGCAATAGCTGTGGATAAAATATTTCATCACTACACTATTACACATAATAATGAAACGGGCAGTTTAAGTATTTATCAAGATGATAAAGAAATAGGAGCTACTGATGAAAAAGTACCTAATATGCAATTTACCAATAGTAATAGCTTGATTGTTGGTGGCAATAGTTTTATAGGTAATATTCACGATCTGCGATTGTGGAGCAAGAGTTTAACCTTAAGTGCTGCCTTTGCTAATATGTACACTAAAATTATAGGTAATGAAAACTGGTTGTTAGGCTATTGGCCGATGGATGAAGGCCGCGGCACTATTGCTAACGATTTGGCCTTTTTTAAACACGGCATTGTAAATGCGAGTTGGGATATAAAACCAAAGAGCAATTCGTACGAATTTGCAAATGGACAATACCTGAGGTTAGATAAGGTAGGTTCCGCACAATTAACGAATACCATGGATGCGACCCTATCATTCTGGATAAAAACAGCGACCGCCCAGGAGGCCACCATTTTTTCTAATGGTAGGGGTGACGGTACAGACATTTTGCGGCCTAATGGTTTAAGCAACAAATGGGCTATTAACATGAGTAGTGCGGGGACCTTAAGCTTGGATAGCGAAGGCAGTTCGTATGGGCTTACCACTAAAAGCATCGCTGATGACAGCTGGCATCATGTCGCGCTATTGTTTAACAGGGGAGGGGCATTGAGAACCTATATTGATGCTGAACAGGTTTCTTCGAACGCGATGGCTACTATAGGTGGTTTGTCAGGAAATCAAGCCTGGTTAGGAGCCAGGGGACATAGGGATGCAGGCGGCGAAACAATAGATCGCGTATTTACCGGTAAGATTGATGAATTCAGGTTGTGGAATACCGTTAGAACCGTAGAACAAATAAGTAGAGACCGTTATAATGAAATAGACAATCAGAGTATTGGCTTGATGCTATATGCTCGCATGAATGCGCCAGACCCGGCAACCGCTAACGGACCTAGATATTATGCTTCCTCCGGTGATGGAGTTGCAATTCCAGATAATGCTATTAGAAGCAGTGGAGTTGTAAAATATTCAGAAGATGTACCTGCCATTAAACCGGAAAGACCCTTAATTAAATTTGGGGTGAATCGAGTGATTAATGGAGATGAAATGATTATAGAACCAGTAGTTTCTGATTGGGCGGTTCTAGAAGGTCAAGTATTGGATATTACAGTACATAGAATGTTTGATGGCGCTAATAATGAACAACAATCACCAATAACCTGGACGGCTTATGTACAGCGTAATGAGCTGAGCTGGTTTGTAGAGGGCTTTAACGAGATTGTAGATGTTGTTAATTATAAAGGGGATAAGAAAACGCTTGAAATCACGCTAATAAATAGTAGTGGAGTAGCGCAACCTTATGCTATTACTAATGTGCCTAACTGGATGCAATTAAGCAACGGTTCAGGAGTCTTGTCGCCAGACACTAAAAAAATTATAACAGCCACTATTGATAAAGAGCTGGCGGCCAACGTATACAATGAAATATTATTTTTAGAATCTGATTTTGGTTTCAATCTAAAATTACCGGTTAATTTAAGAGTCTTAGAAAAAGAACCCAATTGGGCAGTTAACCCTAATGACTATGCTTACAGTACGAATATTGTGGGCAGAATTAAAGTAGACGGTATTTTCTCTGAAGATATGTATGATAGAATTGGAGCCTTTTATAATGATGAGGTGCGTGGTGTTACCAATTTGATCTATGACCCGTCCTACAAACAATACTATCTTTATTTAACCATTTACAGTAATAATCCTAGTGGAGAAACTATTGAATTTAGAATATGGGATGCTACAAGGGGTAAAATATTACAATCTACAATAGATGGCAATATTTCAATACCATTTCTTCCAAATGATATTCTTGGAAATTTAGTAAACCCTACGCTATTTGAGAATACCACGGCAGTAGAGCAAAATTTGGCATTGAATAAGGGTTGGACATGGGTTTCGTTTAATGTGGACGATGTTAATTTTAGTGATATTAACACGCTTACCAACAACCTTCTTTTAGAAACTAATGATAGATTGTTAAGCTATGCACCATCACAGTTAGAAACCTATACAGACGGTTTTGGATGGGATGGTCAAGTAAGCAGCCGAGGCGGCTTATCTGTAAATAAGATGTTTAAGGTGTATTTTGGTAATGCACAGTCTTTAAAAATAAAAGGAACCCCTGTAGATATAGGTGCCTGGAATTTTCCTGTTAGTATAGACTGGAATTGGTTACCCTTTAATTTACCATCTAACACCTTATTAAATGAAGCCATGGCATCTTATAAAGCCACGAGTGGCGATGTTATTAAATCTCAAAATTTATTTGCTATTTATGATCAATTTAATGGTTGGATAGGCTCGTTAAATTATTTAGAAGAGGGCAAGGGGTACATGCTAAAAGCGGGCATAGCGCAACCGTTTAAGTATCCTCAGAGTTTTGGAAAAGTATTATCTGTAAAGGATTCGAAAACACTTGAAGACTACGAGCAACCACAAATAGCTCCGGACTTTACGAAATATTCAAATAATATGAATGCTGTTGTGTTACTTCCAGAAGGATATGATGAATTGGTAGTCCTTGATGTGAATAGAACCGTTAAAGGAATTGCAAAAGCAGACAACTATAGTAACAAGAAATTAAGTTTTATCACGATTTATGGTGATGCTCAGGAGGAATTAGCATTTCATGTAAGAAATGGTTCAGATATGAAGCCTACTACAAAAACATTTGTTTTTACCAAGAACGATGTCCTTGGCAGCTTTGATCAACCGATAGATTTAAGAGAGAAGATAGCTGGAATTAATTTGTATCCGAACCCGTTTACTAATGCGTTTTCTGTGGAGCTTGATGTTGATGAGAATCAGACAGCTGTTGTAAAGCTTTATTCGATGACCGGACAATTGGTGTATACGCAAGATTTTAAAGTAACTAAAGGATTTAATGTTATTAGTATAACGCCAAAAGTTAGTAATGGCATATATATGATACACGTAGTTACTAATAAAAACATGTCGATAAACAAGATTATTAAGAATTAATAGGGGAGTTAGATGAAGACGTATTTTTATAAAATAATAGTTTTACTCTTGTTACAAGTTTGTGCCTATGGACAATCGCCAAATTGGGTTGTTAATGAAAGTCAGTTTCAATACACGATGTCTTTTGTTTCGTTTTTAAACCTTGATGGCAGCACACTATCTAGCACCAATGATAAAGTGGGCGCCTTTGTTAATGGCGAGTTACGAGGCACTGCAAACTTGATATATGTTTCTAGTACCGAAAGGTATTTAGCCTATTTGTTAGTGTTTTCTAATACCACGAATGAAACGGTTAATCTTAAGATTTATAATTCGGTAAACGATCAAGTCGTAGATGTTGATGGAACGGTAAACTTTGAGATTGACCGGCATTATGGCAATGTATTTCAAGCCTTTAGTTTAGCGAGTCCTGCTTTGAGTAATGCGGCACATATTATTGACTTTAGTTTTAGCGGGGCAGGGGTTACAAATACGACTATTTTAAATAGTGAAATAACTATTGAAAGCAACGCCTTTATTTCCCAAAACAGCAGCGATTTAAATGCTGTTTTTGAATTGAGTGCAGGTGCAAACCTGTACGCTGGCGTAAACAAGTTGTTGTCAGGTACGAATTCATTAAATTTTACAAGTCCAAATACACTACATGTTTTATCGGCAGATGAATCTGTTTTACAGGAATGGACCATAGAAGTGATACCAGAAGTGGTTGCCGGCAATACAATAGCAATAAAAGCTTTTTTGCAAGGCCCTTACAACACGAATACGGGTTTAATGGATGATCAGTTAAGAAGTGCTAATAGAATCCCAGTAACCAGTCCTTATACAGACGGAGTAGTTGTAAGCGACATTACCGTTTTTAATACCGGAGGAACCTCTGGTTCGGGCTTATCCCAAGATGATATAGTGGACTGGGTGTGGATAGAACTTAGAAATAGCAATGATGCCATAACGATAGAGGCCTCAACCTCGGCATTAATTCAAAGAGATGGTGATATTGTAGCTGGTGACGGCTTATCACCAGTACGAACAGGTGTTTCCGTTGGAAACTATTATATAGTATTAAGTCATCGTAATCATTTAGGCGTTCTAACCAATAACACAGTGAGTTTAACGGGAGGGACAACGAGTATAGACCTGACTAGTAATAGTGCTTTGGTATTAGGAAGTGCTAATGCTATAAAAGATATGGGCAATGGTAAGTTTGCCTTATTTGCTGGCGATTTCAATGGGGATGGCCAAGTACAAAATACTGATAAAAATGCTGTGGAGCCGTTGCGAGGAATAAGCGGATATAACAATGCTGATTTAGATATGAATGGCGAGGTACAAAACACAGATTTAAACAGTGTTCTTAACCCCAATCTTGGAAAAGGGCAGCAGTATACTGGTAAAAAATTGTTTGCTAATCGAAAAAAATAAAAAAAGAATTGAATATCCTATAAACAAAAATTATGAAAACAAATTACACAAAAATTATTATGAGTAGCCTAATCTTCTTTTTAGGATTAATTAGTTATTCACAAAACATTCAAATAACTTTTGAAAATGCACAAAACACAAATGATGGTAACGCCGATTATTATGAAGCTGATATTATGATTCAAACCATTGATGGTCAAGCAGATTTTAAATTAGGGTCAGGTCAATTATACTTTAATTATAATTCAGCAGCCTTTGGAGAAAATGTTGTAGGCAGTAATTCTTTTGTAGTAAGTGCAAATTATGCAAGCGGTTATTTTTTAGGTGAAAAATCTGGTTTTACAGAT
This sequence comes from Mariniflexile sp., assembly GCA_051275695.1. Taxonomy (GTDB): domain Bacteria; phylum Bacteroidota; class Bacteroidia; order Flavobacteriales; family Flavobacteriaceae; genus Mariniflexile. The sequence continues at coordinate 9,208 of JBNMNO010000061.1, read as the reverse complement.
TTTTATGACATTACCACTGTAAATGATAATACACCATCAAAAGTATCTTGGGCTTTTTCTCAAGGTGTTTCCTCTGGTGCTATGACAGCAGTTGTTAGTACAACTCCCAAAAAAATGGTGCATATAAAGTTAAAATATGCAAATGGTGCACTGTCACCTGAGGTTGCTTTTGAAGATGATGAGACAGTATTAATTGGAGCCAGAGATCAATTCTTTTCAGCTTGTGGTCCATTTGATAGTGCAAGCACCACTTTAGATTGCTCTAGTGCAGCAGATGCTCAAAACGTTCCTAATCAATTTTTTGATGCGATGTTAGTTAGTAGTGGTGCCACATTATCAAACAAAGATTTTGAGCTACAAACCGGTATTTCATTATATCCAAACCCAGCGAAAAATACTATTTATATTAATGGACAAGTAGCGAAATTGACAACAATTGATGTTTATTCCCTAACAGGAAAACATGTTATGAATATTAAAAATAATCTTAAAGAGATTGATGTATCTGGTTTACAGTCTGGAATTTATTTTGTTAAATTAAATACTAAAAACCTGACAACAACTAAAAAAGTAATTATTGAATAAAAGTATTATAGAAAAATAAATATTCAGGTTTTTCACCTTAATGTTAGACTGGTTTATTTATAAACGGGTGAATTGAATAGAGATAATATAAAAAGGCTTTTTAAAACCGAGGCGTCTTGTTACTTTAGGATAATTTTTAGTCGGTTGAAAAACTAGTTTTGTTGAAATAAAAAAAAACGCCTTGACATGTCAGGGCGTTTTTGGTTTTTAAAAATAAGTGGAATTTACTTCGTAAAAGGAACAGCAACTCTAACAGTTCCCCAACCTAAATGCATATTTATGGTGTTTCCATCTTCAGTAAACGCCATCGAGAAAGCTTCTAAAGAGTCTCCAGCAGTAACGGGAACCGCTAAACGCGCCACATCGTTCGCTTCCTTATAAAAATAAGAACCCCAAACGTTTATGTCTTTACTAATAATAGCAGTCCATTCTTTATCTCCCGGAATCACATAAAAGGTATAAGTCCCAGCTTTTAAAGGTGTAATCCCTAATGTCATGTCTTTGTAAAGCGTTAACTCTGCAGCTTCATTAGCTCCAGTACGCCACACCTCACCGTTTTTTGCTAATGTGCTCACTTCACGCCCGTTAAGTTGCGGTCTGCCGTATACGATCTTAATTTGCTTATTGGCATCTTTATAGCTTGTTGGAAATGCTGCACCGTCCATGGGGCTTTTGTCCATTTTTGCGAATTCTTGAGCATCTATATTTGTAGATAATAACATGATACATGCAAAAGTGATGGTTGTAATAAATGTTGATTTTTTCATAATGTGTCTTTAGTTTTATTTTTTTTTCAAGTTAAATAAAAATTCTCTTAAAGTTTTTATAAAAGTCGAAACTGAATGTTAAAGTTTGTAGTTATAAAAACTATTTTTTTATAAATTTAACAGACTCTCTACCGGTATTATTATGAAAATTAATTAGGTACGTACCAGATGGAAGGTCTTCTACAATGAAGGAGAAGTGCTTTGTTGTTTTGGCAGAAATATGAGCTCTGGTTAATTGTTTTATGAATTTGGCATTTATATCATACAACTCAATTAATAAATTATCATTTGCATCAAATTCTATGTCAAATTCGAGTATTGATTTTACAGGATTATTTTTTAATTTAATTTTTAAAGACGTTCTTCCCTTTTCATCTATTGCTTTAATCCCTAAAGATTCTGAGGTAAACTTGTAAACTGAAGTGCCTCCGGCATAAGCCAAAGTTGAGTTTAAAATAAAAATTCTATTTAAATTCTTTCCTATGTTTAGATTATTCCAAGATTGTCCACCATCTAAAGTTTCGTAAAAACCAGTTGTATGTCCGCCCATCCATCCTTTATTTTCATTTATAAAACCAACAGCTTGTATATCTGTTTCTGGCGCATCATAGCTAATCCATGTTAAACCTCCATCAATCGATTTAACTAATTTTCCTAGATTTGGAGATACAGACGAAACTGATCCAAAAATTACATTTGAATTACTTTCTAATATTTGCATTTTCCAAAAATACTCTCCAACTATGTTGGAATTGTAAATTTCTGACCAAGAAACACCGCCATCAGTCGTTTTTAGAATGGTTGCTCCATTGTCATTTCTGCCAGAAACAAAGCCAATATCTTCAGTTAAAAAATAAATTTCAACAAGTGCATTAGCATAAGCAGACATGTCTATAAATTGCCATGTGTCTCCACTATCAGAAGATTTAATGATGTGTGCTGGGGTAAAATAAGCACCACAACCGTATATTGTTGAAAGACCAACGGTATTCAATCCGCAAATGGCTGATGGGTTTGGAGATATATTGGTTATTTCTGTCCAAATGTTTCCACTGTCAATCGTTTTAAAAACCTTGCCATTTAGTGTGCCCAGAAAACCAATATTTTCATCTAAAAATTCAATATTTCTAAAATAATAGTCTCCACCTAAAATAGCTTCATTTAGTTGCTCAGTCCAAGTTTTGCCGCCATCTATGGTTTTAAATACCGATGCATAATACCCATTTGCAGCCCAACCAATATTGTCATCAATAAAGAAAACATCATCAAATCGTTGGTTATTTATATTTGAAGTAATATTCGGGAGTGGTTGCCAGGCAGGTTGAGCGTGGGCACAGAAATAAAAAAGCGAACAAAAAAATATTAGAATCCTCATAAAGTAAAACTATAATTAGTGACTAAAATAATTCTTATACATATAGGTGATTAGTTATTTCTTAATCACTCTCACATTCATTTCTTCAACCTTTTTATCCGATAGCATAGATGGCGCGCCGAATAATAAATCTTCACTCGTGCCTGTTTTTGGAAAGGCCATCACTTCGCGTATGGATGCTTTTTTTTCTAAAATCATCATCAATCTATCAACACCCCAAGCAATACCTCCGTGTGGCGGTGCTCCGTAATGGAATGCTTTATACATGGTGCCCACACTTTTTAGCATGTCTTCTTTATTATAACCCATGTTTTTATAAGTGGCTTCCAAAATTTCAGGTTTGTGTGCACGTACCGAGCCGCCGCCAATTTCGTAACCATTCAATATTAAATCGTATTGTTGGGCTATGATGCTTCCAATTTCTTCTTCATTGCCATTCATATGCTTGTCGATATCATAAATTGCTGGCATTGAAAACGGATTGTGAGTAAATGTCCACCTACCTTCATCGGTTTTTTCAAACATAGGAAAATCTACAACCCAGGCAGGACGCAATTCTTTAGGGTTGATTAATTTTAACATCGCACCTAATTCTTGGCGCACCGCATCCAAGGCTTTATTCGCCGTGGCATAATCGGCAGCAGAGAAAAACACAATATCACCCACTTGAGCACCTGTAGTTTTAATAATACCTGCGGCAATAGCTTCACCTAAAAATTTAATAATGGGCGATTGTAAATCGGATTCATTAACAATAATATAAGCCAATCCACCCAAACCATGCTGTTGTGCCGTGGCGGTTAGTTTTTCAATTTGTCCTTTAGATAAACGCTTGGTTCCTTGGTCTTCAGCAGACACTTTAATGCATTTTACAATACCGCCTTCATCAATGGGTTTGCTAAATACTTGGAAGGTTGTTTCTTTTACAATTTCGGTAATATCCTGAAGTTTTAAACCAAAACGCAAATCGGGCCGGTCGCAACCATAAAAAGCCATGGCATCTTGATAGGTAATCACTTCAAACGGATGCAAAATCCATTTGTTACCATATATTTTTTGAACCACTTCATTAAACATATTGGTGTTCAAATCGATGATTTGTTGCATACTTGCATACGCTATTTCTATATCCAACTGCGTGAATTCTGGTTGACGGTCGCCACGAGAATCTTCATCTCTAAAACAACGCGCAATCTGGAAATACTTTTCGTAACCACTTACCATCAACATTTGCTTAAATTGTTGCGGTGCTTGTGGCAAGGTGTAAAAAGCACCCGCTTGTTTACGCGTAGGCACTATAAATTCCCTGGCGCCTTCATCGGTTCCGGCACTTAAAATAGGGGTTTCAATTTCTAAGAAATTTTGGTCGTCTAAAATATCGCGCAGTAATTTAATAACCTTGTGGCGGTTTACAATCACTCGGCGAACATCGTCGTTTCTGTGGTCTAAAAACTTATATTGAAAACGAGTATTTTCGTTGGTTTTCGTCGCTCTTTTTATTTCAAAAGGCAGCGTTCTGGATAAGTTTAAAATATCTAATTCGAAAGCTTCTAATTCTATTTTCCCTGTTCGTAAAGCAGTATTGTAATCGTCTTCTTTACGTTGCACAATGGTTCCGGTTACGGTGATAACCGACTCTGGTTTTAGTTTTACAAGTTCATCTAAATTAGGGAACGACTCTCTGCTTAAACGCACCTGGAAAACTTCGGTACTCGAATCACGTAAATCAATAAAAATTAATTCACCATGATCGCGCACACTGGCAACCCAACCTGCAAAAGTTACTTTATTAGATATATTAGTTTCAGAAATATCTGTAATTACATGTGTCCTGTAGTCTTCTTTAATTACAATAGGAATTTGCGGCAGAACTTCTTCTTGTTCCTTTTTAGCTGACGTTTGACTTTCAGTTTTGCTTTTTACAGTTTCAACAGTTTTCTTTTCAGAGTTGTTTGCTGCTAATTGCCTTAAAACGCCTTCACGAATTACTTTTCCTGAAGCGCCTTTTCCAATAATTTCAATTACTTTTCCAACCAGAATACCTGCTTTCCCTTGGTTTCCTGCTTTAATATCGTTGGCAATAGCTTCATTTTCTGAAATAACTTTTGCAATCGCATCTTGAATTTTTTCTTCTGAAATGGTATTGTCTTTAAAATAGGTGGTGTAGTCAAAAGTTCTGTCTTTCAGATACGATGTAATGGCATTTTGAACTAATACTGATGTTATTTTTTCATCTTTAAATAGTTTAAATATATCTATAAGGTGTTCTATGCTATGTATGTCTGCATACTCATCGGCACCAATATTATTTACTAAAGTCTTAGCAACAAACGAAGGGTCTTTAAGTTCGTTATTTATGGTAACAAAGGTTTCCGAACGCAAGGAATCTGCTGTAAAGAATTTGGCATCTTGCGGCAGTACACCACCATTTATCAAAATAGATTCAACAGCAAAAGGAAGCGTTCTCGTATCTACATGAATGGCTTCAACGGCGTCTTTAATATTTACAAAAGGCAAATCGGGCTCTGAAATAAAACGATAATCGGCTTCAAATTCCTTTTTACGCATGGTTTTGGTTTGCTTCAAATCGGCATCCCATAAAACCGTAGTTTGGTCGGGTCTAAACGCTTTATGTTCAATAAAATAATGGAGTTGTTTTTCAACTTCTTCCTTTAAAGCATCTACCATAAACTTGAAAGAGTTCAAGTTTTTAATTTCAGTTCGTGGGTTTAATTCGTACGTGTGTTTTTTGCGTAAAGACACAGATACATCCGATTTAAATTCCCCTTTTTCAAGATTCGCTTCACTTATTTTTAAATTCTGAACAATACGCTGAATGTATTGTGCATAGGTAGAAGCATCTTCAATATGACGAATACAAGGTTCGGTTACAATCTCAATTAAAGGCACGCCCGCTTTATTAAAATCGACTAACGAAACGGTTTTTTCGTGCATCAATTTTGCGGCATCTTCCTCAATATGCACCTGGGTTAAATTTACGGTAAACTGACTTCCATCATTACGGAAACAAGATACTTGTCCGTCCGGAATGATTGGATTATGAAACTGCGTAATCTGAATATTTTTTGGGTTATCAGGGTATTCGTAATGCTTTCTGTCCCAAGAAATAACTTCATTTTCAAAAGATGATTTTACCGCTTTTCCAAAATAAATAGCCTTCGTAATGGCTTCTTTATTAATGGCCGGTAAAACTCCCATTTGACCGGTACAAACCGAACATATATTTTCGTTTGGTGTGTCTATTTCTTGATTTGGGCAAGAACAAAACAGCTTGGTTTTTGTATTTAGTCTAACATGGGTTTCCAATCCGATAACTAACTCTAAATCGTGCGCTTTTAACGCGGCGTCTAATTGCTCCAGTATCATTATATCGTGTCTTTTAAGAAGTTAGCAAACTTCAAAACGAGTTCGTCATTATTTTTTGCGGCCGTAATTTGTAAACCTGTTTCAGTGCCTTGTGGTATGGTTAAAGTCGGTAACTGCCCTAAACTAAAACCAACCGTATACGCATCTGATAGATACATGGCATGTGGGTCTTTCAAGCTATCCCCAATTTTTGGTGGTAATCCTGGAGTAACCGGAGACATAATAATATCAACTTCTTTAAAATCGTTTTCAAAATTTTCAGAAATAGAATCTCTTATAGCGAGCCCTTTTAAATATATTTCATCTGAAAACCCTTGAGACAGTACTTGGTTTCCACCAACAATTCTGCGTTTTGTTTCTTCTGAAAAATTCTCAGAACGCGTAATCGCATACGATTCTTTTAGGTTTTTATCGTCCATGCGATGTCCATAATTGCTACCGTCTAAACGTGATAAATTGGAAGCTGTTTCAGCCATAGCCAAGGTGTAATATGTAGAAACCAGAATATCTGATTTAAAGAAATCCAATACTTTTACGGCTATGCCTTTGGCTTTTATTTTTTCAATGGATGCTAAAAAGTCCGATTTAATTTGGAGGTCAATCGCTTCACTTTCAATAAAATTTTTGAAATATCCAACCGTTTTTATAGTGGTGTTATTTGAAATATGTTCTGCTTTAATTTCTGACGAAGCATATGTTGTTTGGTCTTTTGTGTCTTTTCCACTCATCACATTTAATACAATACGAATATCTTCCACCGATTTAGCGATAGGACCCACACAATCTGTTGAAGAGGCGTATGCCATTAAACCAAAACGTGAAATTCGTCCGTAAGTAGGTTTAAAACCATATACATGGTTGTAACCAGCAGGTTGACGCACCGAACCGCCCGTATCACCACCAATAGAAAATACCGTGTAATCTTTAGCTACATTTACGGCAGATCCACCACTGGAACCACCAGCAACCAGCTCTGGGTTGATGGCGTTTTTTACCGCACCAAAAATGGTATTTTCACTGGAAGAACCATGACCAAAACTATCGCAGTTTTCTTTCGCAACAGGAATAGCTCCGGCATCTAATAGTTTTTGAATAGCGGTTGCCGTGTAAGCCGATTTATAATTTTTAAGCAATTTAGAACTCGCTGTAGCTAAAGTGCCTTGCAACATATATACATCTTTAATACCAAAAGGAATGCCTTCCAGTAAACCAATGGTTTCGCCTTTTGCTATTTTCGCATCTACTTTTTTTGCTAATTCTAAAGCCGAATTTTCTAACAATGAGTTTACAGAATTATAGAGGTTCGCTTTAAGTACACTTAGTTTTTCTTGTATTAAACTTACACAAGATATTTCTTTATTCACCAATTGCTGGTGTATCTTTCGTATTTGAGAATCCATAATTACTCTTCTATAACTTTAGAAACCACTAAATACCCATTCTTTTCTTTTGGGAAGTTTTCTTTTATGATTTGTTTCTCTAACGCAGAACTTGCTATCACCACATCGTCTCTCAAATCACCTAACGACACCCCATTATTATGATTATTATTAAAAGAGTTATTATTTGCAGGTTGTGCATTTTTAATCACATCAAATAATTTGTTCACCGCCTCACTGGGTTGTGCTCCTTTAATGCTCGACAATACGTCGACCGTCATAATTTTACTCATGTCTTTTTCCTTTGGTTACAAGTTAAACTTTTAAGCTTGCCAAATTACGAAAGTTTTTGTGGAGTAGGGAGCTTAAAGCGTTGAAAGTTTAGTGTGTTGCAGTCTTCTAACGAACCCTTAAATTTAATTACATTATTGATACTTTTAAGGGGCGATGATTGAAAATGTCATCAAAATGGTTGTTTTACTTAAGTATAAGCTGTTTTGTTAAAATAGTCTTCTAAATAATTAAAATCTCATATTTTTCGTTTTGTTGACGTTTTTTGCATTAATTATTCATAATAAAAAATCATTAAAAACATCAAAATAGCGCATTATAGAGACTATTTATTTTTTGACTATTACCACCCTAAAAAAATCAAGCAATATTTAATTTAAGGTACTTTTTAAGCTATTTAAGACGCTTTTGAGTAATTAACAAATGTTGATAATTATATAAATGAGCCGATAAAACGCTTTTTAAAAGGCTTGTAATTTCGTATATTTGCTAGTGATAAAATGATGCATGGCGCGTCATTTTTTTTGAAATAAAACAAAATTATAATTTTAGACACCTTTTAATATGAGCGAAGAAAAAGAAGAATTTAATAAGCACAATTATTCGGCAGATAGTATTCAGGCATTAGAAGGCATGGAGCATGTGCGTATGCGTCCATCCATGTATATTGGAGATGTGGGTACACGAGGATTGCACCATTTGGTATACGAGGTTGTTGATAACTCGATTGATGAGGCACTTGCTGGACATTGTAACAATATTACAGTTATAATTAACGAAGACAATTCTATTACTACGGAAGATGACGGTCGTGGTATTCCGGTAGATTTACATAAAAAGGAAGGCGTTTCGGCACTTGAGGTTGTTATGACCAAAATTGGAGCGGGAGGAAAGTTTGATAAAGATTCTTATAAAGTGTCTGGAGGCTTGCATGGTGTTGGTGTGAGTGTGGTAAATGCCCTGTCAGTTCATTTAAGAGCAACAGTTTATAGAGACGGGAAAGTTTACGAGCAGGAATATGAACGCGGTAAAGCGATGTATCCTGTAAAACAAATAGGAGAAACAGATAAAAGAGGTACTGTCGTTACGTTTACGCCAGACACCACTATTTTCACACAAACAGTTGAGTATAATTATGATACTTTGGCTAGTAGATTACGTGAATTGTCTTATTTAAATAAAGGCATTGTTATTCATTTAGTCGATAAGAGATCTAAAAAAGAGGATGGTTCTTTTGAAGGAGAAACGTTTCATTCCACCGAAGGGTTAAAAGAATTTATCAGGTATTTAGATGCGACTCGCGAACCTTTAATGCGTGATGTTATTAATTTTGAAGGTGAAAAAAATGGCGTTCCGGTTGAGGTTGCCATGATTTATAATACATCGTATGCTGAAAATTTACATTCGTATGTAAATAACATTAA
>JBNMNO010000060.1:0-16180 GCA_051275695.1 Mariniflexile sp. | reverse complement strand
GAAGAACTTATATCGTTACCGCAAATTGCTGTGGCCGCTAACTGATTTAATTTAGTACGGACCTTTGCTTTCATTGTTATAACTCTATTTTAAGATGAAGTTCATTTAATTGCATAGTATCAATTGGGGCGGGAGCATCAATCATAACATCACGGCCTGAATTATTTTTTGGAAATGCAATAAAATCACGAATGGTTTCTTGTCCTCCTAAAATAGCTACCAATCTATCTAATCCAAAAGCTAAACCACCATGAGGTGGCGCCCCATACTGAAAGGCATCCATTAAAAAGCCAAATTGCGCCTGTGCTTGTTCAGGTGTAAACCCTAAATAATCAAACATTAACGCTTGGGTTGCTTTATTGTGAATTCTTATGGAACCACCTCCAATTTCGTTTCCGTTTAAAACCAAATCGTAAGCATTTGCCTTTACAGCACCCGGATTGGTTTTTAACAACTCTAACTGCCCTGGTTTTGGCGATGTAAATGGGTGGTGCATAGCGTGGTACCGGTTGGTGTTTTCGTCCCATTCTAATAATGGAAAATCTAATACCCAAAGCGGAGCAAATTCCTTAGGGTTTCTGAGTCCTAAACGTTCTGCTAATTCCATACGTAGGGCACTTAATTGTCCACGTACTTTATCTTTAGTACCTGAAAGCACACAAATTAAATCGCCAGTTTTGGCTTCAGTAACTTCTGCCCATTTGGCTAAATCCGTTTCATCGTAAAATTTATCTACCGAAGATTTATAACTGCCATCCTCATTACAACGTACATAAATCATTCCTAAAGCACCAATTTGTGGACGTTTTACCCAATCAATTAACTGGTCAATTTCTTTACGGGTGTATGCGTTTCCACCCGGAACCGCCATACCAACTACTAATTCGGCACTATTAAAAACGCCAAAATCTTTGTGTTGAGCAACTTCATTAAGCTCGCCAAACTCCATACCAAAACGAATGTCTGGTTTATCGTTTCCATATAAACGCATCGCATCATCGTACAGCATTCTAGGGAATTTTTCGACTTCAACACCATTCACTTCTTTAAGTAAATGACGCGTTAATCCTTCAAAAGCATTTAAAATATCTTCTTGCTCAATAAACGCCATTTCACAATCTATTTGTGTGAATTCTGGTTGTCTGTCGGCACGTAAATCTTCGTCTCTAAAACATTTTACAATCTGGAAATATTTATCCATACCACCAACCATAAGCAATTGCTTAAAGGTTTGGGGCGATTGTGGTAAGGCGTAAAACTGACCTGCATTCATGCGTGACGGCACCACGAAATCTCGGGCACCTTCTGGGGTCGATTTTATTAAATAAGGGGTTTCAACTTCAATAAATCCTTCCTTAGAAAGGTAATTTCTAACTTCTTGTGCTACTTTATGTCTAAGAATCAAGTTGTTTTTTACAGGGTTACGACGAATATCGAGGTAGCGATATTTCATGCGTAATTCTTCGCCACCATCCGTTTTGTCTTCAATAGTGAAGGGAGGAAGTAAGGCTTCATTTAAAACAGTTATTTCTGAAACCAATATTTCAATAGCGCCTGTCGGCCTATTAGGGTTTTTTGAAGCACGCTCAATAACGATTCCTTTTACCTGAATAACAAACTCGCGCCCTAATTTTTGTGCTTGTTCTAGCATGGTTTTAGAGCTGCGCTCTTCATCAAAAACAAGTTGTGTTATACCATAACGGTCGCGTAAATCTACCCAAACAATAAAACCTTTATCTCTTGATTTTTGAACCCATCCAGCAAGCGTGACTTCTTTATTAATATGTGATACGTTTAATTCGCCACAGTTATGACTTCTGTACATAGTATAAAATTGAAGTGCAAATTTAATCAAATAGCATAGAGAATGAATCTTTTGTATTTTTTTTTTTAAATGTTTATACACTGTTTTTATCAGTTAGCAATTTTTTTTTGTGTTTTTAGAAAAAAGCGATTTACCCATCTTGTAAATTAAAAATGTGTATATTCACTTCATTATTAACTAATTCAAAACTAATATGAAAAAATTTTTACACTTAAAAATGTGCTTAATTTTAGGCTTGTTTTTCCCTTTGGCCATAGCGGCCCAAGGTGTTATTACAGGAACTATTACAGAAGCAAGTACTAACGCCCCATTACCTGGAGCAAATGTTATTGTTAAAGGAACTACCAATGGCGCAATTTCCGATTTTGACGGAAAATTTAGCTTAAATGTAGCGTCATTTCCGGCGACTTTGGTGGTATCATCCGTAGGATTTAATACCAAAGAAGTATCAGTTACTTCAGCACAAAATATTCAAATTTCACTGCAAGAAGGGGTGGCTTTGGATGAAGTTGTGCTAATTGGAACTAGAAATCCAAATAGAACCGCTACAGATACCGCTGTTCCAGTTGATGTTATTGATATGGCTGAATTAGTCACGGCAGGGCCACAAGTTTCTGTTACACAAATATTAAACTATGTTGCTCCTTCATTTAGTTCTAATACACAAACTGTGGCAGATGGGACTGATCATATTGACCCAGCACAACTAAGAGGATTGGGTCCAGATCAAGTTTTGGTTTTAATAAATGGTAAAAGAAGACACACATCATCTTTAGTTAATGTTAACGGTTCACCAGGAAGAGGTGCTGTAGGGACAGATTTAAATGCTATTCCTGCGGCTTCTATTAAGAGGATTGAGGTATTAAGAGATGGTGCTGCTGCACAATATGGTTCTGATGCCATTGCAGGAGTGATAAATATTGTATTGAAAGATGCAGTAAATGAATTAACTGTAGCTGTTACTACAGGTGCAAATGTTTCTAAAAATTCTAATGACTTAACAGGAGGAACTGATGGAGAAAACACACAAGTAGATATAAACTACGGTTTACCTTTAGGTGAAAGTGGAGGGTTTATTAACTTTACGGGTTCATTAACTACTCGAGAAAGAACTTCTAGAGCTGGGGCTTATAGTGGTCAAATATTTAATGGTTACAATGCTATTGAATGGGGAGCTTATAATGATAATTTTGACTTAACAGATTTATTGACAAATGTTAGTGCTATACAAAATTATGCAACAGGGGTTAATTATTTTAGCACACAATTACAAAGTGATATTGCTGCTGCAAGTACAATAGGAAATTTACAAACATTATTAAACTTTGATAATACTGATGATGAAATTGCGCGTAGAGGACAAACAAGAAGTGATTTCAACATGAGTGTTGGTCAATCTGGTTTAAAACAAGGTCAATTTATGGGTAATTTATCTATTCCTTTAGAAAATGATGCTGAACTTTATGCATTTGGAGGGTTGTCTTATCGTCATGGTGATGCTTCTGGATTTTATAGACCAGCTGGGAATCCTGATGGTAGAGCGAATACTTTGCTAAATATTAATGGTTTCTTGCCAAATATTGAATCTAGTATTATTGATAAATCTCTCGGGTTTGGTATAAAAGGAAAAATAAATGATTGGAATGTAGATTTATCAAATACGTGGGGGTATAATACATTTGCTTATAATATTACAAATACAACAAATTTCTATTTACAATCTGCTTCGCCAAATGAATTTTATGCTGGTTTAAATGGTTTTCAACAAAATACTGTAAACTTTGATGTTAGTAAATTTTATGAGAACACCATGGCAGGATTAAACGTTGCTTTTGGAGCTGAATATAGAATTGAAAATTTCTTTATTGAAGAAGGTCAACAATCATCTTATGCTAAATATGATGTAAATGGAGAAGTTGTTGATTCTGAGACTACTGATTCAGAGCAAGTTTATAGTTTCTTCGGCCGACAAGCAGGTGCTGGTGCACAAGTATTTGCAGGTTTCACACCTAAAAATGCAGTAGATGCTAGACGTAGTAGTTATGCCTTTTATACTGATATTGAAGCTGATTTAACAGAAAGCTTCTTATTAACTGGAGCTTTACGTTATGAGGATTTCTCTGATTTTGGAAGTACACTTAACGGTAAAATATCCATGCGTATAAAAGCCACGGATAACTTTAACATTAGAGGAGCGTTTAGTACTGGTTTTAGAGCCCCTTCTTTACATCAACAATTTTACAGTAAATCTAACACACTTTTTAATGCTCAAGGGATTGCTACGGAGACAGGTACTTTTACCAACAATTCTCAAGCCGCAAAATTATTTGGAATACCTAAGTTAAAAGAAGAAACTTCAATTAATGGAAGTTTAGGACTTACTTGGAAAATCCCAACATCTAACTTAACATTTACTTTAGATGCCTTCTTGATTAATATTGATGATAGAGTTACATATACGGATGGTTTCGCAAAACCTGCAAACGACGGTTCTCAGCAAAAATTATATGATATTTATACCAATTTAGGGATAGGTAGCGCTGCTTTTTTTGCAAACGCTATAGACACAAGAACTAAAGGAGTTGATTTTGTTGCTACACATAAAACAACTTTTGATGGGGGTCTTAAATTGGCTAACAACTTAGCTTTTACATATTCTAAAACAGAACAAGATGGTGCAATTAAAACAACTCCATTGTTAGAAGCTAGTGGTCAAGCTGATAAATTTTTTAGTAATGAAAGTAGAATATTTTTAGAACTAGCAGTACCAAGGGTAAAGTGGAATTTATCTCATAACTTATCTAAAGATAAATGGTCAATCTTTTTAAGGAATGCCTTTTTTGGAAGTGTAGTTGATGGGGGTGTTTTACCCGATGGTAGTAATACTGAAATTGGGGCAGTATTAGTAACAGATTTAACGGCGTCTTATAGTGTTTCAGATGTTCTTACGCTTACCGTTGGTGCAAATAATTTGTTTGATGTGTATCCAGATGAATTAGATGTTTCTTTAAGAAGTAGTAACCAATTTACATATTCAAGGAGAGTATCTCAATTTGGGAATAATGGACGATTCCTTTTTGCTAGATTAACTTTTAAATTGAAATAGAATAAAAAATAGCTTTAAATAAAGAGCCTCAACATTTGTTGAGGCTCTTTTGTTTTTAATTTTTCTTGTTCTTAAATACCGATATACATAAAAACCCTGTTGCGTAAAGCATACCCAAAACAAACTTATCCTAAAACAACTTCATTACGGCGTAACCACATTTTAAATCGTGTGACTAAATAGAATAAAACAGGAACCACAATTAAAGTTAAAAACGTGGCAACAAATAAACCGTAAATTACTGTCCAGGCAAGAGGACCCCAGAAAATAACATTATCTCCCCCTACATAAATGTTGGGGTTAAATTCGCCAAATAGGGTAAAGAAGTTAATGTTTAATCCGGTTGCTAAAGGAATTAGTCCTAAAATGGTTGTAATAGCCGTTAATAACACGGGGCGTAAACGTGCTTTTCCTGCTTTTACAATAGCTTCTATGAGTTCGTTTTTTTCAATATATTGATGGTCGTGTAGGTCATGTTCTACTTTCTTTCTGTCAATTAATAATTGGGTGTAGTCTAAAAGTACCACGCCATTATTAACAACAATACCAGCAAGCGATATAATACCCATCATAGTCATCATAATAACAAAAGGTTGCCCAGTAATTATTAAACCTCCAAATACACCAATAAAGCTTAAAAATACAGCCATTAGTATAATTCCAGGTTTTGAAACTGAATTAAATTGAAAAATTAAGATGAAGAATATTAAACCTAATCCTATAAAAAATGCTTTCATTAAAAAAGCCATTTGCTTTTGTTGCTCTTCAATTTGACCCGTATAATCAATTTTAACGGTGTCTGGTTTTTGAGAGAAGCTTTGCATTTCATGTTGCACTTGAGATACAATAGCCGTGGCATCTGTAAACCCTGGTGCTAAAGCAGAATACAAGGTTACCACTCGTTTTACATCTTTATGTTTTATAGCACTAAAGCCTGAGGTATTTGTTTGGCTTGCTACAGTAGATATTGGGACTTCTTTAATTTGCCCCGTAGCCATATCTCGAAATGTGATTTTTTGGTTGAAAAGAGCACTCGTATTATATCTGTTTTCTTCATTAAAACGCACATAAATATCATAATCTTCCCCAGCTTCTTTATAAATACCAGCTTTGGCACCAAAAATGGCATTACGCAATTGTTGTCCAACCTGACCAGAAGTAACACCTAATTCTCCTGCTTTTTCTCTATCTACATGAACTTGCATGGAAGGTTTAGAACGATTTACATCAATTTTTAATTCATCAATACCTTGAATGTTTTTAGAGTTGATAAAATCACGCATGTTTTCGGCAGTGTTAATTAATTCTGCATAGTCATCGCCTTCTAATTCCACATTAATGGGATAACCCACAGGTGGGCCTACAGCATCTTTTTCAACAGAGATAGCCACTCCAGGATAAATGTCTTTTAAATCTTCCTGAACTTTTTTAAGAAGCACCTTACTGTCTGCACCCTCTCTAAATTTGTACTCGCGCATGGTAGCGGTAATTTTTCCGCGATGGGGCATTTCAGCAGCAGACCCTCCATCGGTTTGTGGGTTTCCTGCACCTTCACCCACTTGAGATACGGCACTTTCTGTTAAGAAATTAAAATCACCATGTTTGTATGCTTCATCATTAATAATTTTATAAACACGTGCTTCAATATCTTTAGTAATGGCATTTGTTTTTTTAATATCGGTACCTTCAGTATATTCTATATATATAATGATTTGGTTTGGTGTATTATCTGGAAAGAATTCTACTTTAGTTCGTTGGCTTCCAATAGAAGCTCCAAAGCCCACAAAAGCCAGAAACAATAATGCAATAGTTCCTACGGTAATAAAAACGGGTTTTCTCTTACTTAATGCTGCACGAAGTATTCTTTCATATAAACGCTCCCATTTTGGTAATACCCGTATTTGAAATAGATTAGCCCATTTTCTTAAAAACCATCTGTAAACCCAAAGCATAATAGCAGTAAAAACCATAAGGGTTCCTAAAGCTCTATAGCTACCTCCAAAAACAAAAATCAGCAATCCAATAATAGCAATAACACTTGTTAATTTAACAATACTATTTAGGGGCATATCTTTATCTTCAGTAGTCATAAATTGCGATACTAATACCGAGTTAAAGAAAATAGCAACAAATAATGAAGAGCCTAATACAACTGAAAGTGTAATAGGGAAATAAATCATAAATTGTCCCATAATCCCGGGCCATAACCCAAGTGGTACAAAGGCAGCTACGGTAGTTAATGTTGAGATAATGATGGGGAAAGCAATTTCGCCAATTCCTTTTTTGGCAGCTTCCATTCTGGACATACCTTCAGACATTAAACGATATACGTTTTCTACAACTACAATACCATTATCTACCAACATTCCAAGCCCCATAATGAGCCCGAAAAGAATCATGGTATTCATGGTATATCCCATAAGCTCCAAAATCATAAGGGACATAAACATAGACATAGGAATCGCAAACCCCACGAAAAGCGCATTTTTAAACCCTAAAAAGAACATGAGCACGGTTACTACCAGGATAATACCAAATATGATATTATTGACTAAATCGTCTACTTGACCAATTGTTTTTGAGGATTGATCGTTTGAAATAGTGACTTTTAAGTCTGAAGGAAATACATTGGCGATGGCATTTTTTACAATAACATCTATTTGTTCGGCGGCTTCTACCATGTTTTTACCGGCACGTTTTTTTACGTCTAGCATCACAACGGGTTCACCAAATTCTCTGGCATAGGTGGTTTTGTCTTCGTCTTTAAAGGTGACTTTGGCAATATCTTTTAAATAAATTGGATTATTTTTTTCAGATTTTACAACAAAACTTTCTAGTTCTTTTGGGTTTTCAATTTCGCCAATAATACGAATGGTTCGTCGTTGTCCGCTAGATATTAAATTGCCAGCAGACATGGTCATGTTTTCTCTATTAATAGTATTAATAATATCGTCAAAACTAACCTTTGAAGCCATCATTTTATAAATATCTACAGCAACTTCAACTTCTTTGTTTTGGGCTCCACGAATATCTACCTGCTTTATTTCTTGTAAGCTTTCAATGGCTTCTTCAAGATATTCACCATATTCTTTTAATTTATCTACAGGGTAATTACCAGAAATATTAATATTCAAAATAGGAATTTCTTCCGACATACTTAAATCGAATACATTGGGCTCCACCTTCGCGCCATTAAATGTTGGCCAATCTTCACCAGATGTTTCAGAATCTATTTGGTCTTTAACCTTTTGTTTCGCAGTTTCAACACTAATATCTTCATCAAATTCCACCACCACAATCGAATAATCTTCTTGAGATGTTGAGGTAATTTCAACCACATTACTAACCGTTTTTAGTTTGTCTTCAATCGGGTCGGTTATAAGCTTTTCAATATCTTCAGCTGTATTCCCAGGATATATAGAGCTTATGTATATTTTAGTTTCCTTAATTTCTGGAAAATTTTCTCTTGGCATACTAAAGTAAGCACCAGTTCCTAGAACAAGGATTAACAGAATTAACACATAGATCGTGGTTTTGTTGTTAATGGCCCAAGAGGATAATATGAACTCTTTATCTACTTCTTTTTTTGTTTTCTTTTTGGTCATTTTTTTTATTTTTTTATTCCGTTGAAGGAGGGAATCATCATACTATTAAGATAAATTGTTGTAAAGAGGGGTTCTGCCAAGGCAGAAACGGCATAGATTAACTAGTATACTTCTAATATTTTAACCTCTTGACTATCCTTTACACTTCGTGCGCCTTCTTGAATAATTTCGTTTCCATTTTCTAAACCAGATAACACTTCAATAAAATCACCTTGTGTTTTTCCTGTTTTAATAATAACACGCTTTGCCTTTGCTACACCTTCGTTTTTATCTATAATAGTATATACATATTGTTGGCCTTCAGCATTTTCAGAAATTATACTTTGAGGTATTAATATGGCTTTGGCATTGGTGTAATCGTTTATTTTAAGTTTGGCAGTTAAATTCGGTTTAATGTTTCCATCTGTATTTGGTATAGCTACTTCAACTTTAAATGTTCGGTTTGCGGGATTAATAAAATCACCTGTTTGACGCACTTTAGCATTCATGGTTTTTCCCAATACAGGAAAATCTACTAGCACCTCTTTTCCTATAGAAACATTACTGATATAGGTTTCTGGAACCTCGGTTTCAATATACATATCATTTAAGTTTACAATTCTGAAAAGTGGAGATTGTCCGGGGGCAACCACACTTCCTTGGTCTGTAATAACATCATCTATGGTTCCAGAAAAAGGGGCGCGAACAACGGTTTTTCCAATTTGCTGTTGGAATTGATTAACGGCTTGTTGTT
This sequence comes from Mariniflexile sp., assembly GCA_051275695.1. Classification (GTDB taxonomy): domain Bacteria; phylum Bacteroidota; class Bacteroidia; order Flavobacteriales; family Flavobacteriaceae; genus Mariniflexile. Next base: position 6,911 of record JBNMNO010000060.1, on the reverse strand, counting down.
GTGCTTCGTAAGTAGCTTTTGATTGTAAATACTGAATTTCACTACCAATTTTTTGATTCCATAAACGTTCTTGACGTTCAAAAGTAGTTTTAGCCAATGCTGTTTGAATTTTTAGTTGTGCTAACTGCTGACTTAAACCACCATCATCAATTTTTGCTAATACTTGCCCTTTGGTTACATTTTGCCCTTCCTTAACATAAACAGTTAGTAAGGTGCCAGCGTATTCTGGATAAATAACTATATTTTGTTTGGTACTTACATTTCCTTGAAGTTCTACATAATGTTCAAAAAGGCCTTCTTCTACTGAAAAAGTAGTTATTAAAGGAATTTTTGCCTGAGGGTCTAATTCTTTAATTTTTGCCTCTAACTGTCTTAATTGGGCAGCAAGGGTTTGCTGTGCTATATCCAATTGGGCTTTTTTTGTATTTATTTGCTCTAAATTATTTGTAGCAATTATATCTTCTACAGATTTTTTCTTGTCTCCACAAGAAGTTAGAAGAAGTGTTACGATTAATAAGGTATATAGATGTTTCATTTTTTATTGAGTTTATTAGTTGATTGTGTTTAATATAGTTTCTAGTTCCGCTTTTTTATTGATGACATCTAGCATAGTTTGTAAAAATTCTTGTTGCGCTGTATACAATTGGGTTTGTGCTTGTCTTAAATCGAAACTTGACGCAATACCCTCAAAAAACTTAGTTTGATTTTTTTGTTCGATGCGTTCTGCCAGATTTAAATTTTCTTTTTTATTAGCATAATCTTCTATAGAAAACTGATAATCGCTTTTTGCTGCCGCAGTTTGAAGCTGAAGCTTTTGCTCAGTTTCAATTAAATCGTCTTTTGCTTTTTCAAGATTTATTTTGGCACGCTGTGTAGCAGCACTTCTTCCTAAAGAACTAAAAATAGGAATGTTCATATCTATACCAAATAAGGACGCCCCAAACCATTTTTGGTCTTTACTTGTAAAATTAAAGTCGTCACCAAATGCTGAATAACCACCATTAATAAAAGTGTTTAATGTTGGTAGCGCTTTACTTTTTTCAAGTTTAAGCATAAGTTCTCTTGCTCTTTTATCATTTTGTGCTATTTGATAATCGATAGAGTTTTCTAAGTCTAGGGTAGAATCAATAAGTTCTAACGACATGTTTTGAATGGTTAAACTTTCAAGACTATCAGTTAAAAGAGTTTCGTTATAAACATCTAAACCCAAAGTAATGTTTAACATTTGATATGCGAGTGTTTTTAAACGTGTCGTGTTTTTTAATGCACTATTAACCCCAGATAGCGTTATTTGTAACTGCTCAACACTTTCTTCTTCTTCTAAACCGTTTTCATATATTTTTGTTAAATCGTTTAAGTTTTTTTCAAGAATTGCTTTGTTTTTTTCAAGGATGTTAACGCTTTCTTTAGCAAGTAACACATTTCCATATGCATTAATTACTGCTTTTCTAACTTCTAAATCGGTTTTTATTTTAGCGTTTTTAGAGATTTCTAAAAAGACTTTAGCCGATTGTAAGCCGACAATATAAGAACCATCAAAAATTTTCTGGGTTAAAGTAGCGGTGGCTGTCATACTTTGTTTAGTACCAAAAATAACTTCAGAAAATTCACCTGGATTACCTCCAAAAAATTCCGCAGGAATTAGAGAAACTTGTTGTTTTAAAAAGTTTTGATAGCCAATGGCTGCGTCAATTTGAGGCAAACCAGTTGCTATAGTCTCCCATTTCTGTTGTTTTGCAGCTTCAATATCGCGAGTGGCGTTTTTGGAAGTTCTGTTGTTTTCTAGCGCATAATCTATAGCTTCTTTTAATGAGAAACTTAGTTTGTTTTCTTGCGAAAATCCGTGAATGGATATAAGTAAACTAAAGATTAAAATTAGTTTGTACTTCATTTTTATGAATGATTTGATGTTATAAATTTGTTTAATATTTGTAGTCCGTTGTCTGTAACAATGGCTCTTAAGTGATATTCTAAATAGCTTTCCATCAGGTAATTCATAGTATAAATTTCTCGAGGAAAAATAGAGTCGTCTTTAATACCAGTCATACCGTTAAAGTACATTCTAGAAATAAAATCGACGTTAATATTTGAGCGGAATAAGTTAGTGTCTATTCCTTTTTGAAGACTATCTTTTACAGAGACCTGCATTTTTTCAAATTGCTTAATTTTTAATACATCATATATTTCAGGGTAATATTTTTTAAGTTGATACTGTGGTGATGATTTTTCGTTTTTTAAATGATGCATCACAAACATTTTGATATCATATAATTCTTCAATAGGGTTTACAGATGCACCACAAATACCATCTATACCGTTACAAATATTTTCAAAAAGCTCAAAAGTTACAGCTTCAACCAGTTTTGTTTTATTTGCAAAATGTACGTAAATGGTTTTTTTTGATATGGCCATTTCATTAGCAATATCGTCCATTGTTACGCTTTTAAACCCAAGTGTTAAAAATAGCTCTGCAGATTTATGTATAATTTGTTGTCTCATAATCGGGTGCAAATATACACAGGAAACTTCAAAAACAAAAAAAGTTTCCAAAGTTTTACAATAAATTAACACTAAATTAATTTTCAACGGTTTTAATAAGGGGAATTACTTTATTTTTGTTCCATGCTTTTAACAGAAAAATACCAACAAGAGTTTGTTGAATATCTTAAAGACCATTCAACCGTAAAGGAACCGTTAGGACTTTATGAACCTATCCAATATATTTTAAATTTAGGGGGTAAACGTCTACGACCGGTGCTTACTTTATTGACTGCAGACATTTTTAATGGAGACTATAAAAAGGCCTTAGATGCTGCGTTAAGTGTTGAAGTATTTCATAATTTTTCGTTGGTACATGACGATATTATGGACGATGCACCTTTACGAAGAGGTAAAAAAACGGTTCATGAAAAGTGGAATGTTAATACGGGTATTCTTTCTGGTGATGCCATGCTTATTATGGCCTATCAACTTTTTGAAAATTACGAACCAGAGGTATTTCAATCCCTAGCAAAATTATTCAGTAAAACAGCTTTAGAAGTTTGCGAAGGTCAGCAATATGATGTCGATTTTGAAATAAGAAACAATGTTAGTATTTCTGAATATTTAAAAATGGTTGAGTACAAAACAGCCGTTTTAGTTGCTGCTGCAATGCAAATGGGAGCTATTGTTGCAAAAGCTTCAGAACAAGACCAGAATAATATTTATGAATTTGGCAAAAATCTAGGCATTGCATTTCAATTACAAGACGATTACTTAGATGCTTTTGGAAACCCTGAAACCTTTGGGAAACAGTTGGGTGGCGATATTATTGAAAATAAAAAAACCTATTTATTTATAAAGGCTTTAGAGTTTTCTGGTGAAAACGATAAAGCAAAACTTAAGGAATTATACAGTGGTTCTGTAAAGAATAATGAAGATAAAATTGAGAATGTAAAACGGGTGTTTATTTCAAGTGGTTCTTCTGAAGCAACAAAAAAGGCAATTCAGGACTACACCAATAGAGCGTTTGAGGTTTTGAATACTTTAAATATTTCTGAAGGTAATAAAAAGCTTCTAAAACAATTCGGTAATGATTTAATGAACAGAAACATTTAATGGATTTGGTATCATCCTTTGAAGATTTAATAGAAGAAGCGAATCAGTTAGATTTATATAAAAAATTGGTGCTCCAACTAAATAAGGATTTGTTGCTTGCTAATATTAATTTAGACTTTCATGAAGATGTGTTACCAACCAGTTTAAAATTTTTACTTCACGAAACTGTGTATCACCTCATACAAGAAAAATTCACAGATTATTTAAACTTACTTTATATAATTGATGTTTCAGAAAAGCATGTAAAAGCTTTAGATGGAAGCGACACACTTAAATTGGCGGAAGATGTTTCTCTTTTAATTTTGAAGCGCGAATGGCAAAAGGTTTGGTTTAGAAATAAGCACAAATAATCTATTTTAAAGTTCTGTAATATTCTAAAATGGCCCTGGCGTCTTCTTGAGTTAAATCTTGTTTGATCATAGTCGCATAATTAAACTCAACAAGCAAATTTTTAGCTAAAGGATCTTTTCTTAGCATTTCTTCAGGATTTAAAATCATATTCATAATCCACTCTGGAGACCTGCGCTCCATGATGCCTTTTGGAGCGGGCCCTATGAATTTTTTGTCTGGTCTGTGGCAGGCAGCACACATTTTTTTATTTATTTCGTACCCAACAGCAACCATGGTTTGGTCTATTTTAGCTGGTAATTCAATAGAAGTAATGGGTCCTATGCCCTTATGTGTTAAGGTGATTTGTTGGGAAGGAGGAACCTTAATTGATGGGTTAGTGGTTGCAGTTTGTGTTGTGGAATTTGTTTCATACGAAAAACCACCCTGCTCTTTTTCTCCTATATCACCACAGCTCATGAATATAGAGGTAAATAATATAGTTATAATTTTTAGTGTAGATTTCATGTTTTATCTTACAAAAATACGGGCTAAAAAATGGATGAAATATGACAAAAATCAGATTTTAAATAAAAATTACTTTTTAAAATGGCATGCATTAAGTGTATAGAAATGTACTAAAGAAAAGGCTTGTCCGTTGCATTAGTTCGAAGGGCGTTCAGAATTATAATATCAGAAAGTGATTCAACTAAACAGGTTTTTTTTACTTGCTAACATTAATTTTGATTCGCGAATCACATAAAGTATGGTTTAGAAATAATTACAAATAAATTAATAAGGATAAATTAGTCTTACTTAAAATAAGTCCCTATATTTGTATGAAATTTAAGCGTGATATGTTTTCAAAAGCTTGTGAGTACGGTATTAAAGCAGCCATTTTTATTGCAATAAATTCTTATGAAAATAAGCGTGTAGGCCCCAAAGCCATTGCGAAAGAAATTAATTCACCCCAAGCATTTACTGCTAAAATATTACAAGATTTAGTGCGTCATGATATCGTTTATTCTATAAAAGGCGCTCATGGAGGTTTTATGTTAGATAAAAACAAAATTTCATCCATTAAACTATCGCAAATTGTTCAGGCAATTGATGGGGATAAAATTTATAATGGCTGTGGATTGGGGTTGGAAATTTGTGATGAGAATCACCCATGTCCGGTACACGATAAATTTAAAGTTGTGAGAGATGAATTAAAACATATGTTAGAAAACACAACGCTTGAAGAATTAGCACTAAACATAAAATCGGGGGAATCATTTTTAAAAGTTTAAAAAAAATTTGAATATAAATAGGATAAAACTATCCGAAATAAATAACATTATGGAAGTATTAAATAAAAATTCAGAAAAACAAATCGGACAATTTGTGGCAGACGATTTTAGAACTGCAGCAGTATTTAGTAACTATGGCATCGATTTTTGCTGTAAAGGTGATAGAACAGTAGAAGAAGTTTGCAAAAAAAAAGGAATAGAAGTTAATGCCCTTTTAAACGAGCTAGGTGAAGTTTTAAACGCCAAAACGAATCAATCTATAGATTATAAATCATGGCCATTAGATTTATTGGCAGATTATATTGAAAAAAAACATCACCGTTATGTTGAGGAAAAAACTCCAGTATTGCATCAGTTTTTAGATAAACTTTGTTCAGTTCATGGAGAAAGACATCCCGAGTTGTTAGAAATAAATGAACATTTTTCAGCTTCGGCTCACGAACTTGCTGCACATATGAAAAAAGAAGAATTGATTCTTTTTCCTTTTGTAAAAAGAATGGTCAATGCAAAAATGGAAAATAGTGCCATTCAATCACCACAATTTGGTACAGTAGAAAACCCAATCGCTATGATGATGCAAGAACATGATATTGAAGGTGAGCGTTTTAGACACATTGCAGAATTATCAAATAACTATAACCCGCCTGCAGATGCCTGTAACACCTATAAAGTAACCTTTTCAATGCTTCAAGAATTTGAACAAGATTTACATTTACACATACATTTAGAAAATAATATATTATTCCCTGGAGCTATTAAATTAGAACAACAATTTGATTAATAACACTTTTAGATAGGAGCTTCAATTATTAAAATCCAGAATGACTTATTAATCTTTCTGGATTTTTTTAAACATTAAAAATCTTTCTTTTTTGTTTTATAGGTTATTCTTAATACAGGTAAAACCACCCAAACTATAAGCATTAAAAAAGACACAACTAATCCAAAACTGGTTCCAAAAAACTGTTTAAAAACGGCACCAGTATATCCTAATAACGCTGAAATATCTAATTTTAAAAGGATGAGCGTTCTTGATAAATCTATAGGATTTAACATAGTTCCTATTAATGACACTTTATCTAATGGATAATCTTCAAATAAAATTAGTGACATTAAAAAGATGCCATCGTAAATAATGCCCAAAAACAACCATAATAATATGGCGTATCCAAAACCTTTAATTCTGTTTTCGTTCGCTATGGCAATGTTAAACGCCAAGGCTGTAAATATTAAAGTTAGAAATGTTCCCGTAATAAGCAATAATGAAAAATCCCAAATGGCGTTGCTTTTAAACAAACCGTAAAATACAAATGGCAGTCCTAAACCTAAAATTAAACTCATAGATAAAGACAACGCCACTCCTAAATATTGTCCTAAAAATATGGAAGAGCGTTTTATTGGCTGTGCTAAAAGGAGCTCGGTAAATTCTTTGGAATTGTAATAATACATTACCCCAAAAATGGTTCCTATTAATGGCACTAAAACAATAATAACATTCATTAACGTAATGACTGCTTTTGATAGATCGTTATTTAAAAACAGGAGTACTACACCTAGAAATAAATAAAAGGCGAAATACACGTAACTCCAGCGGCTTCGCATTAAATCGTAAAAACTATATTTTAATATTTTAAGCATGATTTTCTGTTAATATGGATGCAATAGCGTGTTCGAAATCGGGTTGATTGGTTTTTG
>JBNMNO010000059.1:0-16259 GCA_051275695.1 Mariniflexile sp. | reverse complement strand
TTCACGAATCTCTTGGAACAGATCAATTTCATTAAAATTTTACAAGAAATTTTTAAGTAAAATATTTTACGGAGACATTCCCTTAAACTTGGTATTTATCCAAATCAATTTTAAGAGATTAGCGAACGCCTCTAAAACAATAATTACTAAGAGAACAAAGAACGCTAAATTAAGATAATGTTGACCATTGTTTTTTCAGCAAGTCGAGTAACAAACTTCCATATCGTCACTATTACACAAGCAAATAAGAAAAGTCATTATGTTTTGTGGTAGTTTGGTTGAACCTATCGGTTTATTTCCTGTAAAAAAGAGTGTATTATGGATTTTTACTTCAAAAAAGAACAGCACCTAACCTAAACTAAGTTTAAATGCTGTTTATACATGACCTACCAAGTAATACTACATGTTAATTTTTAAGCGATTTCATATCAATTACAAAACGGTATTTTACATCGTTACTCGTTACGCGCTTATAAGCATTGTTAATGTCTTGCATATTAATCAATTCTATATCACTGGTAATATTATGTTTTCCACAAAAATCAAGCATCTCTTGGGTTTCCTTTATACCACCAATTAAAGAACCGGCAATACGTTTACGTCCCATAATAATACTGCCTCCGTGAAATGGTTTCAAAGGTTCTACAGCACCAACCAAGACCATAGTGGCATCTATTTTTAATAGTGCTAAGTACGGATCCATTTCATGACCAACTGGAATGGTGTTGAGTATAAAATCAAAGCTACCTTGGTGGGTTTTCATGGCGTCTGAATCTTTAGAAACCAACACTTCGTGGGCGCCTAAATCTTTGGCATCGTTACCTTTTTCTGGTGATGTGGTTATCATAACCACATGAGCACCTAACGCATTCGCAAACTTGACACCCATATGTCCTAATCCTCCCAAACCAATAACACCTACTTTATCTCCTTTTTTTACGTTCCAATGACTTAAAGGAGACCATGTTGTGATACCAGCACATAATAAAGGTGCTGTGGCCGCTTCATCTAAATTTTCTGGGACGCGTAATACAAATTGTTGATCTACTACTATCGAGGTAGAATAACCGCCATAGGTATGGGTTCCTGGAATATGTTTATTTGCACTATTATATGTAAATGTGGCTCCATTTTCACAAAACTGTTCCAAATCTTGCTGACAAGAGGAACAGGTATGGCAAGAATCTACCATACAGCCTACTCCTACTAAATCACCAAGTTTAAAGTTGCCCACGCTATTACCTACTTCTACTACCCGACCAATAATTTCATGACCTGGTACTACTGGATAATTAGAGCCTTTCCAATCGTTTCTTACTGTATGTATATCACTATGGCAAACGCCACAGTATGTTATATCTATTTTTATATCGTCTTGCCCTACCTCTCTACGTTCTATATCTAAAGATTTTAAATCTTCGGTTGCGGCTGTAGCTCCGTAGGCTTTTATCGTTGTTATTGGCATATGTTTATGCGTTTTTTAAGGTTACTTTTAATTCGATGTCTGTATTTAATAATTTAGATATTGGACATACATCTTTGGCTTTATGTGCCATTTGCTGAAATTGTTCTGCATCGATTTCTGGAACATCTCCTTCTAAATTTAAGGTGATTTTAGTGATGGCTCCATCTTCAAACAAGACCGTTGCATCAACATCTAGAGTGGTAGCTGTAAAGTTATCTTCATTTAATAAGAAACTTAATTGCATAGCAAAACAACCAGCATGGGCTGCACCAATCAATTCTTCAGGATTGGTTCCTTTTTCGCCATCTTCAAAACGCGTGTGAAATGAGTATGACGTATTATCAAGAACTTTACTACCTGTGGTTAAGGATCCTTTTCCTTCTTTGCCGCTGCCTTTCCATACAGCGCTTGCTTTTCTTGTAAATTTCATAATGTTTTATTTTAAGTTAAATAGTGTGTTGTTTAGACGCCTTAGGATAATCTGTATAGCCTTTTGCTCCTGGAGAATAAAAGGTGTCTTTATCCCAGTCTGCTAACTCCAGATTATGTTCAAAGCGTTCTACTAAGTCCGGATTAGAAATAAAGGGTTTTCCAAAGGCTACTAAATCTGCATAGCCATCTTCAATGATTTTATTTCCTTTATCTTGATCAAATGCTGAATTAATCATTAATGTTCCTTTGTATAAAGGCCTGAAATGTTTAGCAATTTCTGTAACTGCATATGGAATTTCAGAAACATCTGTAAAAGGCTCAGAAAGATGCACGTAAGCTAAATTGTAATCATTTAATTTTTTAATGATGTATTCAAAAGTTGGAATCGTCTCTTCATCCATAGTCATTCCAAACACGCCATTTAGCGATGGATTGAAACGTGCGCCAATTTTTTCCTGTGGAAGGACTTCTTTTATAGCTTCTAGGACTTCAAAAAAGAAACGTGTTCTGTTTTCAAAACTTCCACCATATTCATCTGTTCTTTTGTTGGAGGTTCCGTTAAAAAATTGATGAAATAAATACCCGTTAGACGAATGTATTTCCACACCATCAAAACCTGCTTTTATAGCATTGGCTGCTGCATGTTTAAAGTCGTTAACGGTAGTTGTTATGTCTTCAATAGTCATTTCCTTTGGTGCTACTGTATCTTTAAAACCTTCTGGAGTAAATGATTGTGAATTGGGGTTAATAGCTGAAGCAGATAAAGGCAATTCGCCGTTATGAAAATAAGGGTGCGACATGCGGCCTACGTGCCATAACTGGATGAAAATCTTTCCGTCTTCATCATGAACACGTTTGGTTACTTGTTTCCAGCCTTCTACTTGTTCTTCTGAATGAATCCCTGGCGTGTTAATATATCCTATTGCGCGTTCAGAAACTTGGGACCCTTCTGTAATAATTAATCCTGCCGAAGCACGTTGTTCATAATACAGTCCGTGTAAATCATTTGTTGGAACTTTGCATTCGTTGTCTGCACGACTACGAGTCAGAGGAGCCATTACAACTCGGTTTTTTAGATTAATATTTTTATTATATGGCGTTAATAAATACTCTGTACTCATACTTATTGTAATTTTTTGTTTAATAAATCAGCTACTTTTTCTGAAGATGCAGGATTTTGTCCTGTAATCAATAATCCATCTTCAACAGCGTATGGTTGCCAGTCTTCAATTTTAGAATAATCACCTCCATTTTCTTTTAACATATCTTCTAATAAAAAAGGAACGATATCTGTTAATTGAACAGCACCTTCTTCTTCATTAGTAAATCCAGTCACTTTTTTACCTTTCACCAAAGGTTCATTATTCGTGTTTTTTACATGTTTAAGTACTGCTGGTGCATGACATACAAATGCTACAGGCTTTTTATTGTTATAAAACGATTCTATAAGTTGTATAGACGTTTTATCCTCTACTAAATCCCAAAGCACCCCGTGTCCTCCTGGGTAAAATACAGCATCATAATCCTGCTGATTTATAATTTCTAACTTATGGGTGTTCGCTAATTTCTCTTGTGTGGCTTTATCCTTATCAAACCTAGCTGTTGCAGGTGTTGCAGCGTCAATAGATGCGCTATTTGGGTCTATAGGTGGCTGACCACCTTTCGGAGATGCTAAAGTCACACTATGTCCAGCATCGGATAAAATGTAATAGGGTGCAGCAAATTCTTCTACCCAAAACCCTGTTTTATGTTCTGTACTCCCTAAAGAGTCGTTGCTTGTCAATACAAATAATATCTTTTTCATTGCTTTGTTTTTTGTTGTTAATGGATACTACCATAAATCTGATAGTTCTTGTCATATTTTTTTCATATGCATTACATCAAAGTTACAATGTATAAACAACAATTCTATTGACATAAGTCAATTGGGAAAGTATTAACGTTTTAATTTGGAGCGAACCCTGCTTAAGCTTTCAGCCGACACACCTAAGTAGTTAGCTATTTCATAATTGGGTATTCTATCTTCAATGGAGGGATAAGATTCACAAAATTCTACATACCGCTCCTTGGCTTCTTTTTCTAATGATGATAAAATACGTTTACGTTGGGCTATAAAAGCATTGGTGGTGAGTAGTCTAAAATAACGTTCAAAAATAGGTGCGTTTTTAAAAAGTAGCTGAAGATGGTCATAGCTTATTGAGAGTAAGGTTGAGTACTCAACAGTCTCTATATGTAATCGTGAAGGCACATCATTATAAAACGCATCAAAATCACCAATCCACCAGTTTTCAATAGCAAACTGTATAATATGTCTGTTTCCTTTTTCATCGAGATAATAGGCTTTCAAACATCCTTTTACAACAAAATACTCATGTCTAACTTGTGTGCCAGGTTGTAATAAAAATTTACCTTTATCAACGGATATAGTGTTTAAACAGGAGTGAAAAAATTGTAAATCCTGTTTTGTAGGGTTTACGAAGTGTTTTAAATGATTTGTGATTGATGAAAACATATTACAAATATGATAAATAATCCAATACTAAAACCTTATAATGATCAACTTATTTGTTCTTTCATGAGGTTTTGATACTGCGTGTAATTGGATCTAAAAAAATACAAAATTAGACTCTAGGCTCTCATTTTCATTTCCCCGTTTCAGATTGGTTTTATTATTTTGATGGTAATAAGTGTTTGCGAAGTTTTACCACGTATATTATTGTATGCTTTCTTAACGGAATAATACTAATGTTAGCTTAGGGGCCTTCTTCTAAAGTTTGTTTATTCTGCAAACTAAATCCGTTGGCAAAAATGAAAATACCTATCATTAACAGTATAGAAAATTTCTTGTAGGAAGTCTATTTTCCAAGAATTCCCTTTACTATTAGATTACTAATTGCGTACAGGCATTTAGGGATTTACATGTATAAATAGCCAAAATTATTTTATTTATGAACCATGGCTTAACCTATTTCAAATACTTGACTTCAGTGTTATTTCAAATAAAAAAAACCTCACAATGAGTGAGATTTTTTAAGTTTAGTTTAGTGTAATTTATTTTATTGAACGTCTATACTATTTTTTTCTAGTTTAATATCTCTGTTTGCCACGTACATAGCACCTTTTTTTTCAGGTTTAAGCATACTGGGCACCATTTGGGCTCTACAGGCAAGTTTTAAGTCAGGTAATAACGGATCGTCATTAAAAAAGAATGCGTTTAATTCTTGTTCCGGTTGTCCGGGCACTTTAATAACGCGCTGTATTTGTTTCAATTCTTTTACATATCTATTTGCTCCTGGCATAAAAGTATAAAATGTATAACGCCCATCGGCATCGGTTTTCACCCAAGCTCTGTGATGTACATAGCGTTTACGATTGCTATCTTTTTTCATTTCATAGTTTCCATTTTCATCAGGTTGACAAATATAAAGAATCACATCTTTAGCAGGTGTTTTTCCATCATTTTCATAAATGATTCCGGTAATCATTAATTTATTCGGTTTTGAAGAAAAACCTGGAATGGTGTCGGTGTTATTTAACTCAAACTCTAAATAATCATAAATAGGACTGGTTTTTTTAGATTTTTGAGCCATACTAGTATAGCTAAAACCTATAAAACAAACGAAACAAATAAGGGGCATTATATTCTTCATAATGTTTATAATTTTTTATTTTTTTAAAAATAAATAATTAGGTTGGTTATTGAATTATAAACGGTATGAACGCTCTGTTTTTTCGTTAAAACGACCAACTGTCGACGAATTACAAACCCATATAGCCCTTGTAATTTGTTCTTTTTGAGCATTTTGATGAAGTTATGGTTGTATTTTGTTTTGTGATTTGGGTTAGATTACATATTGCTTTCTATTTTAAATTAAGGAAATCCTGAATGCTTTGCATGTGTAGTAAAAATTCTATTTGAACTTTTAGTGTCTTCATGATGTTTTAAATTAAAATCCAAACATATTGCTTCTTCGTCACAATAAAGCCTTGGCGGAAAAGTCATGATTTATGGGTATTCTACACGTATTTCAATTTAAACATCAATATATTTTAAACATGGGTTTCTGAGCCATTAGGTATAAACGCGCTATATTTGCAACAACCAATTCAGCATTATACACGTGTTACAAATAAAGCAATACCTAGAGGAAATAGCGACCATTTCAGATTTTGATTGGGAGTTTTTTATGTCGCGATTACAACGTCGGGTAATTCAAAAAAAAACAATTTTTTTAAAACTAAACGAGACAGAGCATCATATTTCGTTTATAGAATCGGGTGTGGTACGGTTATTTATTCCGAAAACCGACCCTGACAAAGAAATTACCTTTGGTTTTAGTTTTAAAGATCAGTTTGTAAGTGCCTACGATTCCTTTTTAACACGTACACCATCACAATATCAATTACAAGCCCTAACAGACACAACGCTTGTAAGTATTAGTTACGGCGATTTACAAGCGGTTTATAAAACCACCCAAATAGGAAATCTTATTGGACGCCTTACTGCTGAACGTTTATTTTTACTTAAATCTAAACGGGAACAAAACCTTCTAAATCTTAGTGCAGAAGAACGTTACCTAAAACTTTTTAAAGAACGCCCCGAATTATTAAAGGTCATTCCGCTTAAATATATAAGTTCGTATATTGGTGTAACGGCCCAAGCTTTAAGCCGTATAAGGAAGCGTATTTCTTGACTTAGGTTCATTGTATTCGAGAATCAATGCTATTACCTTTGATCAAAAAAAATATTTATGGCTATTATTTGTCTTGTGCTTGTTCTTTGGTATGGTGGATTGTTTTTTCAGTCGTTTTTTTTGCATCGCTATGCGGCACATCAGGTCTTTACCATGTCGAAAACCATGGAGCGGATCACCTTTATTTTAACCTGGCTGTTTCAGGGATCTAGTTATTTAAGTGCTTATGGCTATGGTATTATGCACCGCATGCACCATGCTTATACAGATACCGTAAAGGATCCACACTCCCCTACACACGATGCTAATTTGTTTGCTATGATGTGGAAAACTAAAACTGTTTACCAAGATATTAATAAGGAGCGTATTGCCATAGATCCTCGTTTTACTAAAAATGTACCACAATGGAAGGGTTTCGATGCCTTTGCTGGATCTAAGTTCTCCCGATTACTTTGGATAGGGCTTTACATCCTATTTTTCGCATTTTTTGCTACTACTTGGTGGCATTGGCTTTTATTGCCTGTAACGTTTTTAATGGCGCCTATTCATGGGGTTATTATAAATTGGTTTGGCCATATTTATGGTTATGTGAATTACCAAATGGAAAATACGAGTAAGAATCTTTTTCGTTTTGACTTTTTAATGATGGGTGAAGGCTACCATAACAACCACCATAAACACGCAAGCCGTGCCAATTTTGGTGTAAAATGGTACGAAATTGATGTTACTTATTTGGTTATTAAAATGTTGGATGCTGTTGGTTTCATCACTTTAAAACCTGTGCTTGTTAAAAAGTAGAATTGTACCCTCATTTAGGTTTATGCGTTTCTAAATACACGAAATTATGGCGTTAGGGATCAGTCATTAGCTGCTATTCTAAATTAAGGAAATGTTGCATAGTTTGCATTTGAAGTGGCATCCTTTTTAAACTTACTAGGAAGTGCATTGAATTTTAAAGCAAAAACAGACAGGTTTCTTCGTCGCGCACTCCTCGCAATGACGTTTAATCGGAATTAAAAATTAGCAAATTGCTTCACTCCGACTGCGCTCAGTACAGGCTAGAATCCTCATCCCAATGACGTTTTAAAAAGATTTTAGCCTTTTGACTTAGCTCAAGATAAACTCCAAGTACTCCCCTACCAAAATTATAAAATGGTGACGCGTACTTTTTTCTTTTTTAAACGGGTATTGTTTAATGTTGCCACCAACTGGTTTGCAATGGAGAGCGGCACGGCAACGAAGGCGCAATCTTGTTTTAACTCGATAGTGCCCAGTTGATCTTGATTTATATTACCGAGTTTAAAAAACATACCGGCTATATCACCTTTAGAAATTTTATCTTTCCGACCGCCAGAAATAAACAGGGTTTCCCAAAATTGCGGTCTATAGGGTGCTTTTATAGAAATATTAACCACTTTTGGTTTTTTAATAAAGTCTGGCATATATTCCTTTTCCTGTTTGATTACATACGCGGTACCTTTAGCGTTAACTCGAGCGGTTCGCCCATTACGGTGTGTAAACTCTTCGAGGGCATTAGGGAGCTCGAAATGAATGATATATTTCATTTCTGGAATATCGATGCCTCTCGACGCCAAATCGGTAGCAAGAAGTACTTGACTGGTGCCATTTCGAAACTTAATTAACGAGCGTTCGCGGTCTTTTTGTTCCATCCCGCCAGAAAAACAAGAATGACTGATTTTGTTTCTCTTTAAAAAACTACTCACCATGTCGATACTATCCCGTAAATTACAGAAAATGATACCGGGTTCGTTACCAATGTACTGCAATAAATTTAATAGGGTATCTAATTTGCTTTTATCTGGCGCTACCACCGTTTTAATTTCTAATTTTGAGGCTACCGTGTTTTTTAAATAATCGATAACGGTAGGTTGGTCCAGACGCACAAAACCTGGTATTTCCGCACCTTGTGTTGCCGAGGTTAACACCCGTTTATTGATATGTGGCAATTCTTTGATAATGCCTCGCATTTCGGTTTCGAAACCTATTTCCAATGATTTATCGAACTCGTCTAATATGAGGGTTTTAATACTGTCTAGAGAAAACCGATCGTTACCAAAATGGTCTAAAATTCGACCCGGTGTGCCAATTAAAATAGCCGGCACGTGTTTGATTTCTATTTTGTCTTTAGACATCGGGCGACCTCCATATACCGCATTGACTTTAAATCCAGTACCCATGCTGCGCACTACTTGCTCAATTTGAATAGCTAACTCGCGTGAAGGCACTAAAATTAAGGCTTGCACTTCGGTATTATTGGGCTCTAAGGATTTTATTAATGGTAATAAAAACGCCAAGGTTTTTCCGGTACCTGTTGGCGACAACAAAATAGTATTGGTTGTTTTTTCGATCACAGCAATAGCCTCCTTTTGCATGGGGTTTAACGCAAGGATATTTAATTTTGCTAAAATATCTTGCTGATCTTTAATTTCGTTTGCCATGGCTAGTTCTTGTTTTTCTTCTTTTTAGGGGTCTCATTTTTTGAGCTTCCCATGTTTGTTTCTGCGATGTAATTTGCTAATATTTTATCTACCAACTCTTCTTTGGTAACATGATGAAATATGGTTTTTATTTTTGCTTTAAAATCTTCTGAAACCTCTCGATTTGGTTTGGTTTTAAATATTTTTTTAGCCCATAACAAACCCTTGTTTTCTTCAATGCTTTCAGCGTCTGCTTTTTTGAATGGGTTAAAAACGATGCCCAACTCTTTTTCGAAATCGGTAATGTCTGCTACTTCTTCTTGTTGTAGAATGGTTAAAGAAAGCCCCTTCGCCCCTGCTCTGGCGGTTCGTCCGCTACGGTGCACATAAGCATCATAAGTGTCTGGTAAATGATAATTTACAACGTAGGCTATCTCTTTGATATCGATACCACGAGCGGCTAAATCCGTCGCCACTAAAATATCAATAAAGCCTTCTCTAAATTGTCCCATAATACGATCGCGAATGCCTTGAGTCAGACTGCCGTGAAGCGCACCAGATGAGAATTTATTAATAGCTAAGTTTTTTGCCAGTTTATTAACTGCCGCTTTGGTTTTGCAAAAAATAATACCCCGCTCTCCTTCTTTAGAATTTAAAAAATGAAGCAAGACCTCTAGTTTTTCTATAGGTTCCACCACTACATATTGATGGTCTATTCCTTGATGACCCACGGTTACCATATCTGCTTCGATATGTACGACATGTTTTGACATGTAATTTTGCACTAATTGTTTAATAGTGCCAGGCATGGTGGCCGTAAACAATAAGGTGCGTCGCGTTTTTGGAATTTCTTTGATAATAAGATCCAAGCCTTCTTTTAAAGCGCTCACCATTTCGTCAGCTTCATCAAGTACTAAATAGTTGATGTTTTTTATGTTGATGGCATTGCGTTTTATTAAATCCACCAAACGTCCGGGTGTTGCCACCACTATATGAGTAGCATTCTCTAAACGTTCTATTTGAGGTTTTATAGGGATGCCGCCGCAAACAGATGCTATGGAAATAGCAGGGCTATGTGCAGCAAAAGCTGTTAAATTAGTAAATATTTGTTGGCCCAATTCTCTTGTGGGCGCTAAGATAATAGCTTGTATGTTGGTGTTTTCGGTATCAATTAATTGTAATAAAGGCAAGCCAAAAGCCGCCGTTTTACCAGTACCCGTTTTTGCTAAAGCAACGACATCTTCTTTTTGCTTTAATACAACCGGAATGGTTTTTTCTTGAATATCTGTGGGAATAGAAATATTTAAAGCCGCTAAACTTTGTTGTAATTGTTCATTAATTCCCAAATAGGAAAAGGGTTTTGACATCACATTAATTTTTCGCAAAGATAGTCACACTCTTCCCGGGAATGGCGAGTATTGGATATTATTCTTTTTATACAGCAGACCCAACGACTACCCATACATTAATGAATGTATTTCTATTCTAAACACGTTTAATACAATACTACCATTGATTAATAGAAATGCTGTATCTCCATTTTTTAATTTTTTTTGCTTTTCATTAAAAGAATGCACGGTTTAACATATTTTACACAAAGTGCATATTGCTTTTAAAGTAGCTCAAAAAAATTACGAATTTCTTCTAGTGGACCTGTAATTCTATTTTGATTCAAAATTATTTGCAGCCAATTGTATAAATCCCCCTCTTTGGATTTATTCCATAAAAAGATGATATATGTCATAAAACGATTTTATATGGATTGTTACTTTTACATCAAATTAAATTTAGAAAAATGAAAAATTATGTTAGTTTTTTTTCAGTTCTTTTTTGCGCCTTAATGATGTTTGGTTGCAAACAAAAAGAGAACTATATACCACTTCAAAATAACCAAGCAAATACAAAAAACATAGTTCATAAAATTGTTGTGAACGAAACTATAGATGCAGGTAATTATACTTACATGAATGTTGATGAAAGTGGAAATACGTATTGGATGGCCATACCTAATAGTGTTGTAGAAATTGGCAAGTCTTATTATTATGATAACGGCATGGAAATGAATGATTTTGAAAGTAAAGAATTAAAAAGAACATTCAAGTCCATAATTTTTAGCGATGGTATTAGAACCTCCAAGTTGTTAGCTGCTAAAAAAGAGTCCCCACATGCCATATCTGACACAACTGTTGTGGCAGTCATTAATATTAAGCAACCAAAAAACGGAACCTCATTGGAAACGCTTTTTTCAAAGAAAGAATCATTTTCTAAAAAAACCATTATAATAAAAGGCAAAGTAACGAAAATCAATAATGCTATTTTGGACCTGAATTGGATACATATAAGTGATGGCACCCAATTTGAAGGTGAAAAAAGTTTAACGGTAACCACAGTTGACTCAGTAAAAGTTGGAGATACTGTAACTTTTAAAGGAACGGTAACTTTAAATAAGGATTTTGGCCATGGTTATATTTATAATATTCTACTGGAACAAAGCACAATCGTAGATTAATAAAAAATGAATTTCTCGAGGTTTAGAAGTAACAAAGTGTAAAGGTTGTAATAGGCGTATTATTATTGAATTAATCATGTACATTCAATTTTTTTAATAATATATGAAATATAGCTTAACCATTTTATTTTGTTGTGTTTTTATTACTTTACGGGCACAAAATTTTGTAGATATTGTTAATTTTTCCTATACCAACACCCCTTCAAATAACTTCGAGAGTTCGAATGGAGATACCACCATTAAAGAACTGGCATTGGAATTAAGCTATCCCATTATTATTAATAAAAAAAGTGTACTATTAACCGGTTTTAATGTTAATAAAACAAACTTAAAATTAGAGGCAAATGCAGAGGTTACTACTTTAAACGTCTTAAGTTTAAATTTTGGAATTAATAAAATATTTAATGAGAAATGGGCCGGTATATTTATGGTCTATCCTAAAATAGCTTCAGATAAAATAACACTTTCTCATGAGGATTTGCAATTGGGTGTATTAGCGTTATTCAGTAACACTAAAAAGAAAAATCTTAAATATAAATACGGCATGTTTGCCAATACTGAAAACTATGGTGTTATACTTGTACCTATTTTAGGTTTGTATTATTTAAGTGCTAATGAAAATTTTGAAGCCAATTTAAACTTACCTATTAACGGAGACCTCAATTATAGGGTATGTAAAAAAGCTGTGATTGGTATGTGGTTTGATGGTTTAGGGACAACATACAATTTGCATCAATCTATTAATAACACTAATAACGCATATGTAGCAAAAAATTCTAACGAATTATTTAGCTATTTAAGGTTTGAATTGACAAAATCTGTTTATTTAAATACTAAAATTGGTTATGCTTTAGGTAGAAATTATGAAGTATACGATTCCAACGATAAAATAGATTTAGCTGTTAGTTCCTTTTATTTCGGTGATGATAGAACTAAATTAAATGATAATTTTAAAAATGGCGTCATTTTTAAAATTGAATTCTTATATCGAATTCATTTTTAACTGAAGTCTAATCTTGACCACAATTTTAAAATTAATAACCCAAGACAAATCATTAAATAAAATCGCTGGTATTCTAAATATATCATGCCTAATCGTTCAAAACTTAGGTTCAATTATTATCACTAAACTTGATTTGTCTTCAAATGCAGATGCCTTTTACTTTTGGGCAACTTACAATCAGATACTTTTTGCCAATATATAAGTTTCTTTTTAGTTTTTGCAAGTGCTAAATACTACGTACCCCTACGTATTTTTTGTACTGGTATACGTATAGCAAATCTTGAGTATACAATTTAAATCTACATCAACTAATAATTAAAACTTTTATATAATGAAAAAACTATTATTTGGTATATTATTTATAGGGTTTACCAACCTAATGTGCTCTCAAAATCTAATTAAGGAATCTCTTTTAGAGGAATTGGCAATTGCCAACACTATTACAAAATCTTTAAATTCTAATTACTTAAAAGAAGTGAATAGTAAAGACACTCCAATTAAAGTTATAAAACTTGAAAACATAGTGGCAAGATATGACATAAAAGAAGCCAATGTTTATATAAATAAAGTTTTGTATTATGATGTCGTGTTTAAAGAATCTAGTTGTGAAATTATAGCAAAATATAATAATTCTGGAGAACTAATAAGCACTATTGAGACTTTCGAAGACATTAAATTACCTTTCCAACTAAGCTATCAGATTTCGAAGCATTATCCAGGATGGAATTTTATTAGTAACACTCATATAATAAATTACACAAAAGAAAATGGTGTTAAAAAAACATATGAAGTGGAATTAAAAAACATATGAAGTGGAATTAAAAAACGGAAAAACACTCAAATTTTTAAAATTTGAAGTTGAGGGTTCGGAAAAAAATAATTATATCGCATCAAACTAAAAATCTTTTATTTCAATTGATCTTGATAAAGGAATGTGAAGGTAATTAGTGTATAAAATATAACGAATACCCATGTAATAGAGGCAGTATGTTTTTGCTTAATCATTAAAATGCTATTCATTCAATATAAAAACGAATTTAAAATTTGTGTTATTGAAATTCTAATTAGAAATATTAAATAGCGAGTCTTTTATCAAGCAGTAAGATAAATAAAGTCCGCAGAATTATTAAAAGCTAAAATATATTAACTAGCATATTGATAAACCAGGGTTATAGAAGTTTGAAAGCTTTGAAAGGGTGTTTTCTATGACACCTACATACTCTATTTTAAAAAGAATGGAAGCCATAAGTTTTTAAAGATAGGGCGTAACACACCTTAGTTTTTATAATCCAGTGAACATCTTGGAGTTAAAAATAATCTATTGATCGTTATAATAATACGTAAAATAAATTTGTGAAAAGTTGACTTAAATCATGGTGGTTTATTCTTTTTCGACTTAACTTGAGTTTATATTGAAAGGAATTATAGAAATGAGCAATCATAAAAAGTCAAAACCGATTAACTTGATACTACTTCCTTTAAAAGGCATGTGTTTGTTTATTATTTTATATGTTATAGCGGCTTTGCAATACACCAATATGTAAGACACTTTTTCCAATAAGGTGTGCTTTAGGATTAAAAAACATTATTTATGCGATTTACTAAATGTTTATAATTATGAAGGCGTTATTAATCCATCACGCACAACAGCACGAGTTGCATCAGCAATAATTTGTTTAAGCATGATATTACTTTGGTACCAACTGATTAAACCATTTCCCGTAAAACGTATATCACATGCCATTATGCAAGTATCCGGAATAATTTCTACGGTGATTTTGCTGTTTCTATATTCACAAAATCATGATATTATTATTCGTATTACAGGTGTTTTGGATTATTAGCTGTTATTTCTATTTTAATTGAACTTTATAGAGTTGCTTTTTATGGACTTTTTATACTAGGTTTATTCTTTTTAGCCTTGTTTTTATTTAACTACTACATATATGAAACCGGAGTATTGCTAGAGCTGTTGCCCTTAATCCAAAAATTTACTTTTATAATTTGTTTAGGTTGGTTAGCTTATTTACATATCAAACTTTACCTGCAATTAAAACCTCATAATAGGTGTTAATATAAAAAATAGGAACTAAATTTTCGGATTCGATTTTATATGAACATCCATTTGCGGAAAAGAAATGACAATGTTATGTTCGTTGAATTTTTTATTGATAACGCGTCGAATATCGCTTTTGACTTTTTCGACTCTAAAAATATTATTACTAAAAAACAATAGTTCAAAATCTAATGATGAGTTTCCAAAATTGACTAATCGGGCATCAAGAAGTTTTTTGTCGAATTTATAGGGGTGTTCTATAACACTTTCAATTAATAATTCGATTACTTTATCAACATCGCTGCCATAAGCAACGCCAACTTCTATTCTAAATCTTGTTTTTTTTGATTGATGGCTCCAGTTTATTACTTTACTGGTAGTTATTAGCGAATTAGGTATAATAATAGAAATATCGTCTCTATTTAAACCTTTAGAAGTGCGTAGACCAATGTCTTGAATTTTAACCACATCGTCATCTATTTGCAAAATATCTCCAATTTTTATAGAACGCTCGGACAGTAATATAAACCCAGAAACGATATCATTAAAGGTTTGTTGTAAACCCAAACCAATGCCCACCAGTAACGCTGTAGAACCCGCTAAAAGTATAGTTACTTTTACGCCAATTGTTTCTAGCAATAATGCAAAAACAATAACCCATATAACGTAAGTTATTATTTGAAATAAGGCATAAAAAGTACCTTCATCTAACTTTTGGTATTTATAACGCGCAAAAAGAATCTTTTTTATAGACCAAAGAAGTATTTTGGTACCAGCAATAATAAGCAGTATCGTGACTATTTTATAAACTTTTATGGAGTAAGTATCAAAACTAAAAATTTCGAAGTTTAAAATATTCTTTATACTTTCTAATAGATTCGATTGCATATTTCTTTATTTAAATTATAAATACGTGTTTTTAAACGTGTGTGATTTTGGGCTATGCTCCTTTAATATTTGTAAAGTTACACTATCTTTTTCAAAACCAATATACCAGCCTTGAGGCTCATTCTCTGGGTCTCCCCCCCAATGATTTCGATGTTATTATTTGAAACTTCACCAAATCCAACCCAAGACTAAAAATGACGTGCTCCTAAACTAGTTTTTTTTAATAGTTTCTAAAAGTCAAATTAAGCATATTGCCTTTGTTCAAACTACTATTAATTTAGTTAATAATAACAGAATTCATGTTACGCCTATTTTTAAAAGGGCTTATTAGTTTTAAGATGACAAATAAAAAAGGTGTTTCCTTAATTAAACTAGATTAGTACTATGATATGTATTAAGATAAACTTACTTTTAATATTATCGTGGTATTTAAAAGATTTAAAATTGGATAAACTTCTTTAGCTTTTGTAGCTATTTCTTGAAGTTGTGTTGCATCTATATTTGGTACATTTCCTTCTAAATTTAATAGAAAGAGAGTTGTGTTTCCTTCTTCAAAGATTACAGTGGCTCCAACATCTAAAGTGGTTGCTGTAAAACCAACTTAATTGCATAAAAAAACAATTAACATGAGCTGCCCCTAACAATTCTGGATCAAAAGTAAAACTTGGGGACAAAGTTGATAATTCATAGATTTGAATAAATTTTAAAACTCAAAACTTAGCCTTGGACATCACAATAGCCAAATACTTTTTGCCTGAGGGAATATTAGATTAT
>JBNMNO010000058.1:0-16292 GCA_051275695.1 Mariniflexile sp. | reverse complement strand
TCTATACATAAAACCACCCATTTAGAGGCATATTTATTTAAGTTTTTTAAAAGGAATTTGCGTATCATTTTCTAAATATCATTCTTTTTGCCAAGTTACAATAATTTCTAATTTCTGAATTCTAGATTGAAAAACTTATTTTTGACAGCCACATTTCCCCCTCTCTACTTAATTTACAGCAATTTTTGAATTGAACTCGCAATACGCCTCCGATCTTCATCCATTAAATTAGAGCCTGACGGCAAGCACAATCCATTTTCAAATAAATTTTCAGCAACTTTATCACCATAATAATCACACCTTTTAAATACAGGTTGTAAGTGCATTGGTTTCCATAAAGGGCGCGCTTCAATATTATCTTGCTCCATTTGTAACCTTAGTTCTTCTCTTGTAAACCCTGTTATTTTTTCATTGACAACAATACAACTCAACCAATGATTAGAAAAATAATTATTATCTGGCTCTGTAAAAACATCAATACCTTCTATTCCTTCAAATAGTTCTTGATAAAAATGATTGTTACTTCTTCTTAAATGAACGTGCTTGTCTAAAATTTCCATTTGCCCTCTACCGATGCCTGCAACAATATTACTCATTCTGTAATTATAACCAATTTGAGAATGCTGAAAATGTGGTGCATTATCCCGTGCTTGCGTTGCTAGGAAAACAGCCTTTTGTTTGTCTTCTTCAGATTTGCAAACGAGAGCACCACCTCCAGAAGTTGTAATGATTTTATTCCCATTAAATGATAAAATTCCAAAATCGCCAAATGTCCCACATTTCTGTCCTTTATACGTTGAACCCAGCGCTTCTGCAGCATCCTCAATTAAAGTAATTTTATATTTCTTAGCAATTCCCAAAATTTCATCCATTTTAGCAGGCATTCCATACAAATGCACCACAATAATCGCTTTCGGTTTTTTACCTTTAGAAATACCAGCTTTAATCGCTTCTTCCAAATACACAGGACACATATTCCAGGTGTCTTTTTCACTATCAATAAAAATTGGCTTTGCACCTTGGTATACAATTGGGTTTGCGGATGCTGAAAACGTAAAACTTTGACAGATTACTTCATCATCTTCTTTTACATCTGCTAAAATTAAAGCCAAATGCAATGCAGCAGTTCCAGAGGCTAAACAAGCTACTTTTACACCTTCATTTAAATGATTTTCTAAATCCTGTTCAAATCCGTTTACATTTGGGCCCAATGGCGCAACCCAGTTGGTATCAAAAGCTTCTTGTACATACTTTTGTTCATTTCCTCCCATGTGTGGTGAGGATAGCCATATTTTTGAATTCATAGTATTTATTTCGAGTTTGCTATATTAATCATTATATTATTATTTTTACAATAACGCACACTTTGAGTGAACCGTCCTCCAAGTTTGAATGGGAATCTCTCTATTTACAGCCTAAACAACTTAAAAAAGTAAAATACATTATCTTCAAAAAATGAATGATTGTAATAATTTGCTAAATTTATTTGCACATTATCAGGAAACATTATTGAATCATTTGTCCTAAGTGGTTCTTCCCGTTACTTTATCAATACTTCTTTATTCACATATTTTTGTGCAGCTTCACTAGTTAACGTAGGTTTTAAATGTAAGAACAATCTTTCTTCGCCTTTTAATTTATCATAATATCCTTCAATGTCTATACGTGGCCCAACTAAACTCACTACACCTTTTAACATATTAAGCAATTGTGGCAATTCATCTAATTTAAGCGTCTTAAAAAAGCACTAATACTAAAAACTTTATTGGTTTTTAAATGCATCGTTCTTAATTTATAAATGGTAAATGGTTTTCCATATTGCCCAAAACGTTTTTGTAAAAACCACCCATTTGAGTTAGTATCTATAGTCGCAATAGCAATGGCTAATAATAACATTAGCCATAATATAATGAAACCAATAAAAGAAAATAGGATATCTAAGATTCATTTTGGAAACACTAATTATCAAATTTTATTAATTTTAATTATTTTTGCTGGATTTCCAACGACTGTTACATTATTTTGAATATCTCTAATAACTACTGAACCTGCACCAATAATACAATTTTGGCCAATCGACTTTACCCCTGAAATAATTGTTGCACCCATGCCTACAAAAGTTTCTTTCTTAATTATAATGTTTCCCCCAATATTACAGCCGTTTGCCACAAAAACACCTTCTTCAAATAATGTATCATGGCCAACGCTAATCCCCATACTTAACATGCAATAATTAGATATATTAGCACTCGGCATTACAATTGTCCCTGGCATTACATAAATTCCTTTACCCAAAGTAACATTAGGACCTAAAACAGCTGATTTATGAATAAAATTAGGAAGTTTAAACCCTAATGATACAGCTAATTTTAATAATTTCACTCTTACTTTAATGTTACCAATAGGGCAATAAACACCTTCTACCTTATGAGAACTATTCAAACTTTTTAACAAAGACAAGTCTCCTAAAACTGGTTTACCAAGAATCAGTGTTCCATGTAAAGAAACATCATCATCTAAAAAACCAATAATATTAACTTTCTCCTTTTGTTCATTTATATAATTTAAAAGAACATAACTATAATTTCCAGCGCCAATTATTACACAATTCATCTAATTCTTTCCATTAAATTTAACCATTGTTATTTTTTTACTTGCATTAATATCTTTAGCTAATATTGTCTTATAACAGCTTTTAATCAATATTTGAAGATCCAATTTAAAGCTAACATTGTTAACATAATATACATCATATTCAAATTTTTGGGACCATCTTAATGAATTTCTTCCATTTATCTGAGCCCAACCTGTAATACCAGGTCTAACTTTGTGTCTTCTATTTTGTACTTCATTATATAATGGAAGATATTCTGGTAAAAGAGGTCTCGGTCCAATTAGACTCATCTCACCCTTTATAATGTTAATTAATTGGGGTATTTCATCTAATGACAACTTTCTTAAAATTTTTCCAACGCTAGTAATCCTTTCATTATTCGGTAATAAAATACCGCCTTTATTTTTGTTATCATTCATTGTTTTAAATTTAATAATCTTAAATAATTCACCATTTTTACCAGGTCTTAATTGTAAAAAAAATGGATTCCCTAAGTTCTCTATTAATAGCAAGAAAGTTATTAAAAAAAATATTGGTAATAAAATAATAATACCAATGAATGCAAAAATAAAATCAAATATTCTTTTAAGTATCTTGCTATACATCATACGTTCTTTTTATAAAATTCCAACCATTTTTGAGTAATCATGTCTGAAGAAAAATTACCTAATACATATTTCCTTCCTCCTTTCCCTAATTCCTCTCTTAATTTCATATTATCTACTAAAGTTTCCATTTGTAAATATAATGATTCTACATCTTTAACTCTATGTCTTAAACCAGTCTCATTGTCAACTATAGTTTCCATTAAACCGTAAGTATCACTACATATTACTGGTTTTTCAAGCAATGAAGCTTCAATGACACTTGTACCAAAACCTTCACGGTAACTAGGTAAGCAAAATACATCACAAGCCTGTAATAATCTTTCTGGAGTTGGTGTTTCTCCATAAAATATTACAGAATCATTATACTCTACTTTTTTTTTCACAACTGGAATCATATTTTCTTCATCCCGACCAACTATTAATAAACGAACATTTGAATATTTTTTTTGCAATCTATTAAAGGCATCCGCCAATTCATTAATGCCTTTATCTACATTCATTCTTCCCAAAAACATAAACACCACTTCACTTTCTTGAATACCTAATTCATCTCTAACTTCACTTTTTACACTTTCATCTGGCACAAAACGGTTGGTATTTACACCGCTAATGGAACCTTTCCCAAGCACAAACGAATTTGCACTGTTCACAATTGTATTTTTAATTAAAAACTGCCGTTGTGACTCTCCATCTACTAAAATATCTGTGGCATTCCAAACAATGAAACGATCTAAAAACATTAACATTCTTTTAAATAAACCTGTTTTAGTATGCCAAACCTGCCCCGTAAAAATATGAATACGCTTTTTTATGCCAGCTAAACGCGATGCAAAACCACCCAATAAACCAGCTTTAGGCGTAACTGTATGGACAATATCAAATTTCATTTCTTTAAAATAGGATTGTAATATCATCAAAGCTTTTAAATCTTTCAGTAAACTTATTTCTCTTGGTATTGGAATATCTTTTATTCCTTTTAAAGGCAATGAGTTGAACATAGATAGATTCTCGTTTTCAAAATTCGCGACCAAATACACATCATAAAAAATGGCTAACGCTTTTATATGATTTTGAAGAAAGGCCCTTACCGTTTTTGGTGATGAAACAACAAAGCATATTTTTTTTTTGTTCATAATTAGTTTTTTAATAATTGCTTTAAATTACATAATTGAAAAAATACAAACTCATTATTCACAACTACCCTAAATAAATTTTTATTTTTATTTCTAATAGGTGTTTTAATAGGATATAACTTTTTTCGTTTTAAATCCTCAATAATTAATTTTCGCTGTTTTTTAACAATCGACAACTTCATTAAATTATATAATAATGTTACGGTTAAAAACGCAACACGCTTCTTAAAAATTTTATTAATATTTGGTCTAAAGTTTGATACTTCTTCCTCAAATTTAAGAGTTAAATCAATAACTTCTCGAATATCTTCTACCATTTTTAAATTCTTTTCACTATCCACATTACGCGTAATAGAATTTGCAGTTTGAACAAAACTGCCTAAAATATTTGCTATTGCCTGGACTTTATTAGCATAATAAAAGGCCCGAGTATTAAATTCAAAATCTTCAATAAAAATTCGTTCTTTAAACCTTAACGCATATTTATTTAAAAAAGAAACTGCATATAACTTATTACAAGCCGAATTCATATAATTAGAATTGTCCAGATATTCAAAGCCTGATAATATTATATCTGTCAATTTTGAATTCCTATAAACTTCATCACCTTTTTCACCTACACCAATAGCTCCAAACTCTAAAATATCTAATTTATTTTCACTTGCAAAAGTTATTACATATTTTAGCGCATTTTCTTTTAAATAATCATCAGCATCTAAAAATAACACGTATTTACCTGACGCATTTAAAATCCCGGTATTTCTAGCCCCTCCCAATCCTTTATTTTTTTGAGATATCAATTTAATTTGAGCGTAACCTGTCATCATGCTTCTCACAATAGAAACACTATTATCAGGTGAATCATCGTCCACCACAATTATTTCAAAATCTTCAACTGGTAAATTATTATTAACAACAGATAAAATACATTTTTCTATATATTTTTCTACATTATAAACTGGTATGATAACTGAAAGCAACATTTTTTTTATTTTATTAAAAACATGAAATAGGTAAATCCAAAGTAACCCAATATGGTGTACGCCAACACTTTTTGCTGATTTTTAAAAAATTGTTTTTTAAAAAACGGATAAAAAATAACCACTGCCATTAAAAACCATGATAAATATGCAAAACGATTGGAGAAATTGGCACGAATGACCAAAATCCAAAAAGCATTGGCTGTTACATATATGTTAAATAATTGAATATAGATTTTATCGTTAAAATTTTTCTTTATTATAAAGTAATAACCTGTATAAACAGCAGCTGCACTATAGATTACAAAATCCCAACGAAAACCGGTATATGCAAACGTATCATTGTTTATATTTCCATCTGTTAAATAATGCGATCTATCTTCTGCAATACCTAAAGAACCAAAAAAAGTTTCCCAAAAACTACCTAAAAGCAATGACAAAGGAATAGCAGCTAACCAACCTAATAAATAATGTTTAGGATTTTTATAAAACAACGTTAATACAAATGCAGTTATAGGGACTAAAAGACTTCCATGTATTAAGAGAGAAACAACCAGCAAACTATACTTTAGATACTTTTTTTTATTTAAAGAAACTGCCAATACAAATACAGAGGTTGCAATACCATTACGTATACCGTTTACTCCATACGCCCAGAAAGAAAAGGAAGCTATAAACATTAAAAATAAAAAATAACGATTAGTTCCTAACCATTTTTTACTTGCAATATAAAGTGGTGTAATATAAAGTATTGCGCACAATAAAAAATAATATTGAGCTGTCATGATACCACTACAAACCTTCATAAAAGTATT
Organism: Mariniflexile sp.; assembly: GCA_051275695.1. Taxonomy (GTDB): domain Bacteria; phylum Bacteroidota; class Bacteroidia; order Flavobacteriales; family Flavobacteriaceae; genus Mariniflexile. The sequence goes on along the minus strand of JBNMNO010000058.1, from coordinate 10,142 downwards.
CCACCAAACATCTTTCTCTGAAATATTTACTTGTGCCCCATTTGCATAAGATTCAAAAATTCTGTTGTAGGTACCCATATCAACAAAAACAAAACTAATAGGTCTTAAACCCATATACAAGATTACACCTAATAATAATATTAGTGATGCATATTCTTTTTTATTAGTATTATAAGTAACATATCCTTTTGTTTGTAATTGAATAAATGCTAATAAAACTAAAATTAATATAGTATAATACCATATTGGAGTATAATACTCTAGTGGAATAAAGTCAAACATAATTATATTAAAGATTTAAACAACTCATCCCATTGTTTTACAATAATCTCTGGATAAAAGCGCTGTATATTTTCTTTTGCATTTACCCCCATGATTTTACGCATGGGCTCATTTTCAATTAATTTAATAATGGCCCTACCAAAATCTTCAATATTATCATTTTCAATTAAAAAACCATCTTCTCCATCACTAATAATATCGGCTGGACCATATGGACAATCAAAAGATATACAAGGCAAACCAAAACTCATGGCTTCAATCAATACCATTCCAAAGCCTTCAAAACGAGAGCTCATTAGATAAATTGATGAATCTTTATATTTTTCTTGAATATCCTTTACAGGTGGATAAAACGATACTGCCTTCGAAATACCTAACTCTTTTGCTTTTTTTTCTAACCCTAAACTTTGCTTCGGATTTCCATATACCTCTAATTTCCAATCAGGATGTTTTCTATAAACTATTTCCCAGCTCTCTAATAAACGGTCATAGCCTTTTTGAAAACTTTGTTTTCCAACAGCCAATATTTTTTTATTCATTAAAGATGATTTTTCATCAGTATTAAACGGTAATGGATTTGAAATCACCATTAAGTTAGTTAAATTCCATTCTTTTAAATTTCCTTTGGTTAAAACTACAAATTTATTAAACCGTTTTCCTCCATAATTCATAAAATAAAAAACAATTTTAGACTTTAGAACCTCTTTAAATGACGAATTATCACTTTTATTTTGAATTTGCTTAGAGACATGCCTTTCATAAATAACTGGAATTTTCTTTCCAAAAATTAAAGGAAATAAAATCCCTTTTAAACCATCATCACAAACAGATATTACATCAGGTTTAACATATTTCAAAACTTTTTTAATCCCTTTCCAATAACTTAAAAAATAGCTGATTGGATTTCCAGAAGCTTTTATATCATAGAAAGTTATTTTAGGGCTGAAATCATAAAATAAATCCTCTCCCTCTGAATTTAATGTTAAAATACTAACTTCATAATTATAGTTTTCAGCCAGATAACTTGCTTTTACCGCCAATACGCGCTCTAAACCACCTGAACCATGAATCCCGTTTGTAAAATAAAGTAATTTCATAAGATTTTAATCTTGCATTTAAGTTTTTACTTGAGTCTCATTTTTAGCTAAAGTAATTAACATTGTTGAATCTTATAACTTAAGATAGCTATCTATTATATAAAATCTACATCATTTTATCCTTCTCAGTTTTTAATACTTCCAAATATTTAGTACCATACTTTAAATCAGGCTCCATATAATTTCCTTCGGCCCATTCGTTCCATGATTTCAGAAAACATATCTGCTTGTCTACTGGTTTTTCTTTTAGAACATTAAACACATTGTTTACATGAACTGAAAAATTTTCTGGATTAGAGTTATGCAACAAAAAGCCTTTTTTACCACTACGAGGTGTGTGATCCCAATTCGGTACTATTGTGGGATAAACATCCTGTGCTTTATCAAATTTAGTATTTGTAAAATATTTAATAGCTTTCGAATATTCTTCTTTTAACGAACTTTGAAAAATTGTTCTCCAAGTTTTTGCAATAATACGCTTAATCTTATTCTTTTTTTGTAAAACATTATGTATTCTTACAGCATTGATAGCGTCAAATCCTTTACTTAAAATAGTGTCCTTATCTATTTCTGAATTTTGAGTCTGGCCAATAAAATGAATACCATTAAACCCATTTTCTATAGCCAACTTTTGCCATACTTTTATGAAATTGTCAACATCTGGGAATTTCAATGATTCATATATCATAAAGGCAGGCTTGCCGTCAATTTTAATATATCTTTTATCCTTAAAAGAATCTAATAACGCATAAAAATGTGCTTCATATTCCTTCTCATTTCCGTAAACCTGTTCTATTAACAATTTCTTTTGAGAGACTCCATTATAATCCCAAAATTTTGAGTGCCAACTTTCATTGCCCCAACATAGCATAAATGGAAAATCAGGTGATCCAGATTGCAACACTTCATTAAAAGGTCTTTCCAATAACCGCTTCCCGTTACCAAACCAATAATGGTAATAACAAAAACCATCAACACCATGTTGTTTAGCCATATCTGCTTGAGCCTTTCTTGTTTCCGCTAATCGTAAATCATAATAGCCTAAATCAGCAGGTACTCGAGGTTGGTAATGCCCTTTAAATAATGGTTTTGCCCTTCCTACATTTGTCCATTCTGTGAATCCTTTACCCCACCATTCATCATTTTCAGGAATTGGGTGGTATTGTGGTAAGTAAAATGCAATGACTTTCGGATTATTATTTAAATTGGAATTCATACTATATTATAAATTTCTATTGTATTATTATTTTAAATTAGTCCTTTTTCAACGTCTAATTTTGGATTATTTAAACCTTCATAGACTTCTAAGACCTTACTACAAAGTTGCTCTTGAGGATATAATTGGACAGCTCTTTCAAATGCGCTATATATTATATTATTCACCATATTTGTGTTTTCAATATCAACCACTTCTTCCATACAATTACTCATCTTACTAATTGTTTGATAAAGGAAGCCATATTTTATATTTTTTAATAGATTTTGTAACTTCAAGTCTACCTGTTCCACAAATTAGTAGTTTAGTTGCAGTATTGTTTTATGTAAAATCCCTAAATGCCGACAGTGCATCAAATATTCCTTTTTTTTCTGATAAATTAGATGCAAACATAAAATAGTCGTCTTTATCAAAAAAAAAACGTTAGGAATTGGCATTACGCAGTTATAAATAACAGTTGAATTGTCTTCGAGGACAAAATAATTCTGTAAATCCTTTTCCATACCATCTGCCATTAAAGTCAGTAAGATAATAAGCAAGAATCTTTGCATTGCCGTTTTTACTATATATTTCCATCAATCTGTTTTATTATTTTTGCCGGATTTCCTGCTACTAATGAAAAAGGTGGAATATCTTTAGTCACTACTGCATTGGCTGCTACAATACAACTTTCTCCTATTGTTACACCAGGAAGTATTGTCGCTTTATCACCAATCCAAACTCTATCACCAATAATCGTTGGACCTTTTGAAAACATAGGTCTGAATGCAGGATTAATTCCAATTTGATCATCCTCAAATCGACCATGTGAATTATCGGTAATAGTCACCCACCTACCAGTCAATACACCATCACCTATCTTTATACTGTTAATGCAAGTAATGTGATTATATTCCCCAAAACTCACATTTTCCCCTATTTCAATTTTGGGAGTAAATCTCTGATTTAAATGATTATCCCATGCAGTTAGAACTGCATGGGCAGCTACAAATGTTCCTTTCTTTATAAAAATATATTTACCGCCCACCAAAGTACAATCGAGACTGATATTTACATTATCTCCAACAACACCTATTTGACGCAGAATCCATTGATTATATATTCTTCTCTTACATAAATTGTATAATTTCATAGGAATAAAATATGAAAGACAGTTGAGCATTAATCCTATTAATTTTTTGAGAGCTTTCATAAATTATTGGTTTTAACGTACATTGTTTGATATTTATGTTCACTTACCTTGAACCTTGGATTCCATCGCCAGTTCTCACCAAGGCTTTTGATATAGTCAATTGTTTTACCATTCTTCCAAAGTATGAAAGGTAAACTAAGTTGATCGCGCATTGTATATTTGTTTACATGTTCCCACCATTCTTTCATCAAGTCGTAACATTCTTTATTGCTATGGTCACGATAGATGATAGAAAACTCCCTCATACCGAAATGTTCAGAAAATCCATCCCGTCGATAATCAGATATCTGAATCTTCGCACCATCGGCAGGCAGACGTCCCTGAAAAATCATATAACGGGCCTCTGTGTAGATGCAATCATGAATTGGGTTAGAATATGTTGCCATTGGGCTACCCTTTGACATAATTGCCACTGGATAGGTATCAGCAATCAGATTAACATTGCCATCCACCCAAATAGAAAAGTCATAATCTTGTAAAAACTCATAGGGAAACATCTTGATATATTTAGCCCTGTGATAATTGTCAAGACCTTTCAGTTTTGGATATTTGGAAATGTCAATCCTTTTCCAAACGGTTTCAGTTGGAAGATCTGAATCAGTAAAAGCATAATAATCAAGTTTAGGGTTGACAAACATCGGTTCTTCTATTACATCATAGTTACCATATACAGCAGTATATACAGCACCACGACCAACATCCTTATAGTCATCCACTATGAAGTCCTTTGCTTTACGAACTTTGAATGGCACCACAAAGTCTATTACCTTATGAGAGTTTGCCTTATAATATTCATACTTTATTTTTTTACGAAGATAATGTGCCAATCTCCCTTTATTAGACCATACTCGTTTTATTTTAGCAGACAAATCCTGATTGGCGCTATGCTGTCCAGCCAAAGACAGGTCTGTTTTCTGTATATTAATCAATTCACAGTTAAGTCGCATCAAGGCAATGCTTTGTTTAGATTCTTCCATAATTAAATTTATTTAAAAAAGTTGACAGTTTAAATATTCAAATAACAAACAGGGGGTGTTATATAGCATCAGTAGGGAGCTTAATCCATTCTCCAAATTTATAATCCCATTCGATTGGATTAAATGGAACCAGGCCAGTAAAATGGAAGAAGGTCAGTTCTCCAAAATAAATATTGCCATTTATCTCATATAGATCTACTCTAACATGTGGGAGATCTTTGGAAAGCACTTCAGATAGCTCCTTCATCTTATCAAAGGAGACTGGCTTTTTGATCGGTCGTGCTGCATTAGGATGTCCATTTATAAATGGCAAATGATTAAAATTATCATCAAAAAAATCAAATTTTGTTTCTTCTCCTTTTGTGAAACGGTCAGTACCAATGAACAATGCTTTAACTTTACCATTGAAACAAAAGAATTTATAGTCTGTTAACTCACCTGATTCATCTTCCATATATTTTTCAGCAATAATCCGACGAGCAACATTCTTATATGGCCATTCTTTAAATTTTTGATAAAAATCATGCTTCATTGATTTCATAAGTATCTCTCTTGCTTCTTTCTTGTCTAGCATTGCTTTGTGTCTGACTATTACCACTCCACCACTATCATGGGTTGTTTTCAACACAAATTGATTTGGTAATTTTTCAAAATCAATATTGTCGAAGCTGTCCCATACACTAAGAGTGGGAATAATATATTCTTCACCTATTCTATCTGCCACATATTGTTTTGCCTCATATTTATCTACCATTTTTGTCATTATTGGATCTCGTTGATAAAGTTTCAGCCACTGGAGTTTCTCATTGAATGTCTTGGGGTGCTTTAGATTCAATTTGTACCCAATTTCAAAATAGAACAAAGCCTTTATAACAATACTATCAGGCAAAAAAGCTGGGTATTTCTTTGTAATCTTTATCACAAGATGATAGAAGACATAACTTGGTGATTTTATTGCTTTTATAAATTTTTTCATATTGTAAGTATTTGTATTATCTATGAATTCTATTTCTGATGAATTTTATTATTACATTTCGCTCTCCAACTTTGAGTCCAAGTGATATAGAAAGAAATGCAACCATACAAAAAGTTATGATAATGTTTATTATCTTATACACTGCAGTGTCAGGCATAATAGTCCGCATAGTCAGAATGAAACCTACCATCAGAACTAATATATACAAAGGGTTTACATAAGCTTCTTTTACAAACTTATACGAGTTAAAGCCAACGATGCGATTTAATAGAATCAACTGTATAATGCGACTTAGTAAGTCTGCTATAATAAAAATCGCAATGGCTATAACAGGGGAGGCACCGTGTTTGTAAGCATAAAAAGAAAATGGGATACACAATACATATAAAACAAAAAACTGTATTTTAAACCATTTTATTTTACCTGCACCATTGATGATTTGCGTGAGACCAGCAGATGTAGAGCCTATCAAAACAAGAGCTAAAGTTAGCTGACAAAAGAGAGCTGTACCTTTTGGAACATTAACCAGCCATAATTGAAGTATAAATTCAATCTCAACAAGCAGAGGGAAAACCGCAATCATTGCTAACAATATGCCAATTTTTCCAACCTTAATTGCCAGATATTCCGATCTAGAGTTGTCATCAATACTAAGACTCTGTGTAATTTGGGGACCAGCAGCTAAATCAATATTTGCCATAAAATTATTCACATAAATTTGAATAGACCTTGCAATCGCATATGCTGCATTAACAGCGGTTCCAAAGAAAACGTTGATTAAAATATTAACACCCTGGTCCCTAATCATCAATGCGCTTGCTCCTAGCAGATTATAATTATTAAACGTTAGAATTTCCCAGTAATAATTTTTAGTATTCTTAATATTCCATTTAACTATAGAAGGAAAGTGTTTGTAACATAGCCAATGATAAGAAACAAATATCACGGCAGTCATCAAACTCATATAAACTGAATATATCCTTAGAATGTTACTTTGAAATAAGAATAACGAAAGAACCAGCAATAGTTTTAGGAAAACATTGAATATCTCCACTTTGGCCATTGTTGCAAATTTTTCCTTAGCCACCAACAGACCTCGATAAGGAGAATAGATAATACCAACGCATGCTGTAATTGTTGACACCTGAAACACGAACATAGCGTCATTTTCTCTGCCTGGTTCAACATTCAGATAGTTATAGATGTAATAAATACCAATAGTTTCAGCTAATATCAAGATGAAGATAGCCGTAAAAATATGAATCACTAAACTTACATTGAAAATGCGATTAATATTTCCATCTTTTTTCCCCATCTCAAAGTTGATATATCGTGTCGTAGTTGCAGACATCGAACTCGATATAAAAGTTATCATTGAAAGAACCCCTGCAAGTACACTGTATAAACCAAAGTTAGAAGCCCCCAATGCTTCCAATACATAACGGGTTGTAAAAAGCCCCACTATGATAGTGACAAACAGACGTATGTTGATTATTATCGTATTTTTAGCAATACGTTTATTATTTACATTCTGCACTGGTAATTTTTAGATTTTATCATATTTTATTCTCATTATGGTTTTATTCCTCTTGCTTGCTATTAAGATTATTACCTAATTATTTTATAAGTTAGAGTTCTATCAGTGTCTTTCAGTTTTTGGTGTACTTGTTATTAGATAATTACTTAATCTCAGAATTATGTTCTTATTATCGTATACGTTTTTAATCTTCAATCTTATTTAAAGACTCTTTTAACGCATTTCTCCAATAAGGAACTTCCACCTTATATTTTTTCTTAATTGTATTCTTGTTTAATACACTATAAAAAGGTCGTTTTGCAGGTGTAGGAAATTGCCAAGTTTCAATAGGTTTTATTTTAATTCGTAGATCCTGAATTTCAAAAATAGCTTTAGCAAAATCAAACCAGCTACAAACCCCTTCATTGGAATAATGAAAAAATTCGACTTCCTTATTTTCTATTTTAGGTAATATCTCTAAAATTGCTTTCGCCAAATCAGCCGCATTGGTAGGAGTTCCTATTTGGTCGGCAACAACATTCAATTCATCACGTTCTTTTCCTAATCGAAGCATAGTTTTTACAAAGTTATTCCCATAACTAGAATATACCCAAGAAGTTCTAATAATTATAGAATTTGCTGGGCTTATATGTTGCATAGCTGTTTCACCTGCTAACTTTGTTCTTCCATATACACTTTGAGGATTTGGTATATCTGTTTCAGTATATGGTTTATAGGCTTTGCCATCAAACACATAATCGGTAGAAATATGCACTAATCTAATGTTATTATCCTTTGCTATTTGTGCAAAATTGGCAACGGCCATATGATTTATCTTATCAGCAACTTCAAATTGCTCTTCTGCCTTGTCAACTGCTGTATAGGCCGCGCAATTTATAATGGCATTGATATTGTTTTCAGCTATAAATTGTTGCACCCCATTGTGATTGCAAATATCCAATTCTTGAACATCCGTAAAAATGAAATTATAATTTGAATATTTAGATGCAACCACTCTTATCTCAGAACCTAACTGTCCGTTTGCACCTGTTACAAGTATATTATACATATAAATTAGTTTCGAAATCAAAATACTCGGCTTCTTTAAATAAAGGTTGTTGGGTATCTTTAGCCGAAAGCTGCAATTCGTTTGCTTTTAATTGCCAAACTATCCCCAATGCTGCATCGTCAAAAGCAATCCCTCGATCACATTCAGGGCTGTAGAAATTATCCACTTTATAGGCGAAAGTTGCTTCTTTACTTAATACCACAAAGCCGTGTGCAAAACCTTTAGGCACTAATAATTGCTTTTTATTATCTTCTGTTAATTCTAACGCTACATGTTCCCCGAAAGTTGGAGAACCTTTACGAATGTCAACCGCAACATCTAACACGCTACCTTTTATTACACGTACTAATTTTGTTTGTGCATGTGGTGCTAATTGATAATGCAGACCTCTTAGCACTCCATATGTAGATTTAGATTCATTGTCTTGACAAAAGTCAATTTTGAAACCTAAAAAATCATCTAATTTATCTTGTCGAAAGGTTTCAGAAAAGTACCCTCTCCTATCTCCAAAAATAGTTGGTTCGCAAATAATAACATCGTGTATGGCTGTTCTCGTAAATTTCATGTGGTTATAATTCTTGCGCTCTATTAATTAAATATTGACCATAGCCATTCTTTTTTAAAGGCTCTGCAAGTATCAATAGTTGTTTTTTAGAAATATACCCAATTTCAAAGGCTATTTCTTCAATACATGCAACCTTTAATCCTTGTCTGTTCTCAATGGTTTGAATATAATTAGAAGCTTCCAATAAAGACTCATGGGTTCCTGTATCTAACCAGGCATAACCTCTTCCCATTAATTCCACTTTTAACTCCTCTCTATTTAAATATTCTTGATTTACAGTCGTAATTTCCAATTCGCCTCTATGGCTTGGTTTTACATTTTTGGCAATTTCAACTACTGAATTAGGATAAAAATACAAACCTACTACAGCATAGTTGCTTTTTGCTTTTTCCGGTTTTTCTTCTATACTTAAAGCTTTCTTATTTTCGTCAAATTCAACAACGCCATAACGTTCTGGATCTTGAACATAATACCCAAAAATGGTGGCTTTTTCTTTTTGACTTACATTTTTCACTGCTTTTGCTAATAAATCTGTAAACCCATGTCCATAAAAAATATTATCACCTAACACCAAACAAACATCATCGTTACCAATAAATTCTTCTCCTATTATAAAAGCCTGCGCCAATCCATCAGGGGAAGGTTGCTCTTTATACGAAAATTGCATACCAATATCTGATCCATCGCCAAACAACTCGGTAAACCGAGGTAAATCTGTTGGAGTTGAGATAATTAATACTTCCTTAATACCTGCCAACATTAATACCGATAACGGATAGTAAATCATTGGCTTATCATTAATGGGCAGCAACTGCTTTGACGTTGCCTTGGTCAATGGATACAATCGTGTTCCTGACCCTCCTGCTAATATAATTCCTTTCATATTAATTGTATTGTTTTTTATAATAAGTTTCGTATTCTCCACTAACAATACGATCCATCCATTCTGTGTTTTCTAAATACCAATCAATCGTTTTAGACAAACCTTCTTCAAAAGTAACAGAAGGTTTCCAACCCAATTCCTTATTTATTTTGGTAGCATCTATGGCATAACGTAAATCATGCCCTGGGCGGTCTTTTACATAGGTAATTAATTTTTCACTTTCACCTTTTTCTCTTCCTAACTTTTCATCCATTTGAACACATAATAATTTGATCAAATCAATATTCTGCCATTCGTTAAATCCGCCAATATTATAGGTTTCTTTATTTTTTCCTTTATGAAAAATCAAATCAATTGCTATCGCATGAT
>JBNMNO010000057.1:0-16429 GCA_051275695.1 Mariniflexile sp. | reverse complement strand
ACGTATAAAAACTTAAAAGGCTAATAGATAAAAGAACAAAAAATAACTTACGCATTAGGTTTGGTTTTTTTTTTTGACAAAAATAAAGGAATTGTTAATTATAACGCAGCATATTAATAATAATTTTATTCTAAGTATGTTTGCAACATAAAACAAATACATGCAACAGGTATATTTTGATAATGCAGCCACCACTCAAATACGAGATGAAGTAATAACGTCTATTGCCGAAGTTATGAAAAATAATTACGGAAACCCTTCATCGTCTCACAGTTTTGGTAGATCATCAAAAACATTAATAGAAAAATCAAGAAAATCAATTGCTGGTTATTTAAATGTTTCTGCTGGTGAAATATTTTTTACTTCTGGTGGAACAGAGGCAGATAATTTAATATTGCGGAGTGCTGTTAGAGATTTAGGTGTTGAAGAAATTATTACCACTAAAATTGAGCATCATGCGGTATTACATACCCTTGAACAATTAAAAAAGGAATACAACATAAGCGTTCAATATTTAGAACTGGAAAATGACGGAAGCGTAAGTCTATCTCATTTAGAGCGTCTTTTGGCAAACTCAAAAACAAAGCAGTTGGTAAGTTTAATGCACGTTAATAACGAAATTGGGAATAAAATAGACTTAGGAGCTGTGGCCAAAATGTGCAAAAGTTATAAGGCGTTGTTTCATACGGATGCAGTACAATCGGTAGGGCATTTTAAATTGGATTTACAGGATATTGAAGTTGATTTTTTGGCAGCATCGGCACATAAGTTTCATGGACCAAAAGGGATTGGGTTTGCCTTTGTTAGAAAAAATTCGGGTTTAAAACCTTTAATTTTGGGAGGTGAGCAGGAGCGAGGACTTCGTGCAGGAACCGAAAGTGTTCATAATATTGTTGGTTTAGAAACTGCTTTAAAAAATGCGTACGAAAATCTTGAGAAGGAAGTGGCATATATAAAAGGCTTAAAGCTCTATTTTATTAATAAGATTAAAAATGCTATTCCTAACGTGATTTTTAATGGAGCTTCTGAAGATTTAGAACGAAGCACCTACACGTTGGTAAATGTATGTTTGCCAATTCCGCCTAAAAAAACGGCGATGTTATTATTTCAATTAGATTTAAAGGGAATAGCCTGTTCTAAAGGAAGTGCTTGCCAAAGTGGAAGTTCTCAAGTTTCGCATGTGTTGGCTGAAATTTTAAATGATGACGACTTGCAGAAACCATCTATTCGTTTTTCGTTTAGCACCTATAATACCAAAGAAGAAGTAGATTATGTGGTTGGGGTTTTGAAGGCTTTAGTGGAGTAATCAGAATTTTATTGTCGTCCTTACATTAAACACTCTTGGCGTTAAATAATTAGGAATGGCATATTGACGCTTGCTATAAACATCTCTAACCCAAGTATTGGTAATAGAATTTTGTACATCGAACATATTATAAATTTCGAACCCAAAAGAAAGTTCTTTAAATGGTTTTTTCCAACCACTGTTAAATTGCTTCTTAGCGTCAACCAATACAAATTGTAAACCTAAATCCACACGTTTATAAGCAGGTAGGCGGTTTTGGTATTGATACGGGTCGGCATAACTAGGTGAGCCCCCTGGTAAACCTGTATTATACACTAAGTTTAAATACATTTTCATGCTTGGAACATTAGGAACATAATCTTGAAACAATGCAGCAAACTTTAAACGTTGGTCTGTTGGTCTGGCTATATAGCCTTTATTATCTATGTTTTCTTCCGTTTTTAAATAACCAAAACTAAACCACGATTCGGTTCCTGGTACAAACTCTCCATTTAAACGCATATCCAATCCGTAAGCATAGGCTTTTGCATTATTGCTGGCGCTATAGCGGATACGTACATTTTCTAATGTATACGGATTTACATCTGAAAGGTTTTTATAATAAGCCTCAGAAGTTAGCTTAAAAGGGCGGTCCCACATTTTAAAACTATAATCATTGCCTAATACCAAATGAAACGATTGTTGTGCTTTTACGTTAGGTTGCACTTCGCCATTTGCATCGCGAAGTTCTCTATAAAATGGCGGTTGGTAGTATAAACCGGCAGCAATTCTAAAAAGCATGTCTTTTTCCCAATATGGTTTAATAGCGAATTGTGCACGTGGGCTAAACACGGTTTGCTTTGTGCTGAGCGTAGTAGACGCATTATCATTTACCGACCAATTATGAACACGAACTCCCGCATTATACCAAACATCACTGGTTCCTAAAGTGGTTCGTTTGCTCCATTGTGCGTATGCTTGTAATCTGTTAATTTGTGTGGTATTGGTTGCTCTTACATTTGTAAAAGATTCTAACGGACCGCTATATGGTGCATAAGGCTGCTCATTGTTGGGAATTGTTTTTGGAGGTCTAATCGAAAACCCAGCAGAATCAATAACTTCCCATTCAATCAGTCGGTCACGAATATCTTCATGGGTATATTTTAAAGACCATTCAAAGCGATTGTCTTCAATTCTAAAATCACCTTTATGCTCGATATTTGTTATAAGCGCATCCAAGTCATTTCTTCCATGATTAAGTTGACTTCCAACACCTTCACTAAACTCCACATCGCCTAAATTTTCATCACCAATATTGGTATTTACTTCACCCAATCTATATTGCGCCAAAATATCAAAATACTCTTCCTCAGTAGTATGATACCGTGATGCTATAAGTTTTAAAGTTAAATCATCATTAGCAAAATAAGTACCTTTAAAAGCACCAAAATAGGTTTGATATTCGTCTTTTTCCTGTCCTTCGTAAAAAACAACGAGCGCAATCGGGTCACTTAAGGTGCCAAAGTTAGTTTGCCTTGTTTGAGGTTGATAATTGTATTTGTTGATAGAAATATTCCCTAAAAAATTCAGATGAAATTTATTAGAAACCTTATAGGTAAAATAAGCCTGAGCATCTGCAAACGACGGTTGAAAATTAGTTTCGATTTCCTTAGCATTTACTAATAAACTATTATCGCGGTAACGCAGGCCAACTATTCCAGAGAATTTAGAATCTTTGCTAATATTTTCAACAGAAAGGCTTCCACCTAGTAAACTAACATCGGCGTTGATTTCAAATTGATACGGGTTTTTGTAAGTAATATCAAGTACTGAAGATAATTTGTCGCCATACTTTGCTTGAAAACCACCAGAAGAAAAATCGACGTTTTGAACCATATCGGTATTTACAAAACTTAAGCCCTCCTGTTGCCCTGAGCGCACTAAAAAGGGACGATACACTTCAATGTCGTTTACATAAACCAAGTTTTCATCATAATTACCACCACGAACTGAATATTGTGTACTTAATTCGTTGTTATTACTTACACCTGGAAGCGTTAATAATAAATTTTCAACACCTGCATTCGCGCCAGGTATTTTGCGAATAGTTTCTGGGTTTAAAGTAATAATCCCTTCAACTTCTCTTTGGCGTTTACTCGTAACAATTACTGTTGCAATTTGTTCAATAGAGGTGCTCATTACAGGATTGAATTCGAAATCCTCACCATTTTTTAAATTAAAAATACTGACTATTTTTTTATGTGAAATGTGGGTGAATTCTATGGAAATATCTTTGTTTGCTGGAATTTCTAAAATAAAAAAACCATTGGTGTTGGTAACCGTTCCTTTGGTGTCTGCTTTAATATTTACGTTTGCAATGGGTGTGTTATTTTCATCTAAAATAATCCCTTTTATAGTGGCAGTTTGCGCATAACCAAAAAAGATTATCGAAAAAAACAAAAATGTAAAAGCGTAAAATCTTGTTTTCAAATGAGTATCAAATTTTATTTTCGGTAAAATAATGATTCAAAAGTAGAACTATTTCCAACATTATCGGTTACAATTATCTTGAAATTATTCTTCTCTTCAGTTACTATATTATCATTAAAATCGTACGTAAGTGTTTTCGTTTTATAATCGTACTCCATTAAAATCCATGTATCATTAACCGTTGCGCGGTAATTTGAAATTCCAGAAAGCGCATCATCTATTCTAACTTTTAGGTATCTAAAATTACTTAGCCACTGCCCGTTTTTAAAGTTTGATGCAGAAATAGTTGGATTTACCGTATCGGTAGCAAGGGCATAAGTGCCTAATGTTTTAGTACTCGTTGTTAACACATTGTCATTTCTTTTGGTAAAGGAGTATGAAGGTCTATTATTATACCCCACTAATCTGGCAATAAACAATTTGTCTTTATCTATATCCTTATAAGAACTAATATCGTAATTTATAGTGAAATTCTTTCTTGTTGGCACGATATCTTTGTGTAGTTTTAAAGTATCGTTATTCACATTAAAATCGATATAAAAATCTTCATAAAAAGTATCTGGGTAAAAATCTACAGAAACATTTCCGGCCTTTAAATTAGTTGATTGACTGGCATTAATGTAATAGGGAGTAGTTTTTTGTATAACAGGGTTTAAAATAGTTGTTTTATTTCCTTTAATATTTAGGGTAACAAAACTTTCATTGTTTTTAAAATCGGACACTCTTATTTTATATACCGAAGATGTGCTGTCTTGAACTGTTATAATCCCTTCATTTATTGTAGCTTTTAATAAGCTTAAAGGATTGTTTTTTTTGAATAATTTTTGAATACGTTGTCTGCTGTTTATATAGACCTCGTAATCTATAAATTGATTAATGCACGAAGATTCATCAAAAGAAAACTGGCTAAAATCAACTTCAAAATTCTGATTTCCATTTACAAAGGTTTGAATATTAAACACCCCGTTGGAGTTTGCGGCTAAATCCTGTCGGTCGTTAGTTTCAATCCCAAAACCTATATTCCCGAAAGCTTCTATACTTTCTGTAGTGTAATCTCCACTTTTTAAGGGGATTAATCTAATTTTTTGTTTTGAATTGGATTTGTTTACTGAAGCGTTTTCATCTAAGGCATAGGCGTAAATGGAGCGGACAACAGGTTTTGTGGTGTCCTTTATGTATATGCCAAAAAGCATGGGGTTCATGGCGCGCTCCTCTTTATCTCGTATTTCAAAATGTAAATGTGGTCCGCCTGAACCGCCTGTATTGCCACTATACGCTACAAGGCTTCCTTTTGTAACTGGTAAGGTTTCTGCACTTGGGAATAACTCAATTTCATAGGATTCTTTCTCGTACTGGTTTTTCTTAATATAAGCTTCAATTTCAGGTAAAAACTGTTGTAAATGGGCATAAACCGTGGTATAACCATTAGGATGCGTTATATACAACGCTTTACCGTAGCCAAAATGCGCCACTTTAATACGGCTAACAAATCCATCGGCCGAGGCTAAAACTTTCAGACCTTCGCGTTGTTGCGTTTTAATGTCTAATCCTGAATGAAAATGATTGGAACGTAATTCGCCAAAATTACCGGCTAAAATAAGCGGAACTTCTAAGGGATTATTAAAATAATCTTGTGGGTAATTATTTTGCGAGTTTAACGCAATCGAGGAAACTAAAAAGAAAAAAAGGATGAATCGCATATATATATATGTAGTTGCCGCTAAATTATTAATAAGAAGTGAATGTGCAAAAGAATAAAACAAAAATCAAGCCTTGGCTTTGATTATGAGTAATAACGAGAAAAATAAAATTTTATTAAAAAACAATTGTAATATATGAACAGGTATGTTAACTTTGTGACATAAGTATTGAAATTTGCAAATGAGTAATATTGAAGAGATTGTAGATTCTTTAGAAAACAAAATTAGCAAAGTATTACACAAACTTGAGCTTTTAAAGCTTGCTAACTTGAAATTGAATGAAGAATTAGAAATTTCAAAGCAAGAAATACGAAACCAAAATTTGCACATTGCAGGCTGGGAAGAAAAGTATGAAGCACTAAAAATCGCAAATACAATACTGGGTAGTGACGAAAATAAAAGAGAAACTAAGCTTAAAATAAACGCGTTAATTAGAGATATTGACCATTGTATTGCTCAACTCTCAGATTAATTCAAAAAAAATCAATGTCAGAAAAGCTTAAAATAAAGCTATCTATAGCGAATCGAGTATATCCTTTAACAATTGAGGCTGATCAAGAGGAAGGATTGCGAAAAGCAGCTAAGAACATTGAAGAAATGATTAAACAGTTTGAGCAAAGTTATTCCGTTCGAGATAAACAAGATGTGTTGGCTATGTGTGCTCTACAATTTGCATCTCAAGTAGAACAGAAGTCTATTGATAAAGAGAGTGTAAGTGTGCATGTGGAAGAAAAACTTAATGCATTAAATAATTTATTACATTCGCATTTAGTCTCTTAAACGTTCTTTAAAATAAACTAAAAGTTACTGCCTACATTAGTTATTTATATTTGATAAACTCAACGTTAATTCTTTAAGAAAGGTGAGTCTAAGTTGTAAAAGCATGCTGCCTTTGAGCAGATCCTTGATCAGCTTGTTAGCCTTAAACTTGTATCTAAGGAGTTTATACAAAATTTCAAACTGATGTAGGCTTTTTTATATACTTAAATTAACTAAATACAATAATGGATAACTCAATTATATTAATTGCTGGGGGCATAATATTAGGACTTGTAATAGGTTTTATTATAGCAAAAACCTTAGAAAAAAATAATGCATCGAAACTTGTAAAGGATGCGAAAAAGAATGCCACTTTAATTCTTAAAGAAGCCAATAGTGAAGGAGAATCAATGAAAAAAGATAAGCTTCTTCAAGCTAAGGAAAAATTTATCGAGCTTAAATCTGAACACGAAAAAGTAATTTTTGCGCGTGACAAGAAAATGGATGAAGCCGAAAAGCGTACGCGTGAAAAAGAATCTCAAATTTCTAACGAGCTAGCAAAAGCAAAAAAGCTGAATGATGATGTTGAAAGTAAAGTGAATGATTACCATCACAGGATAGAAGTACTTGATAAGAAGAAAGAAGAAATAGATAAGTTACATAAAAGTCAAGTACAGCAGCTAGAAGTTATTTCGAGCCTTTCAGCAGAAGATGCTAAACATCAATTAGTAGAATCGTTAAAAGGGGAAGCTAAAAGTGATGCCATGGCATTCATCCAAAATTCTATGGAGGAAGCTAAGTTAACAGCTGAGCAGGACGCTAAAAAAATCATAATAAACACCATTCAGCGTATTGGAACAGAAGAAGCCGTTGATAATTGTGTATCTGTATTTAATATAGAATCTGATGATGTAAAAGGACGCATTATTGGTCGTGAAGGACGAAATATTCGTGCTATTGAGGCTGCAACAGGGGTTGAAATTATAGTTGATGATACGCCTGAAGCTATTATATTATCATGTTTCGATTCTGTTAGAAGAGAAATTGCTCGTTTATCGCTACATAAATTAGTGACTGATGGAAGAATACATCCTGCAAGAATTGAAGAAATAGTTGAAAAAACTAAAAAGCAAATTGAGCAAGAAATTATTGAGGTTGGTAAACGTACGGTCATAGATTTAGGAATTCATAATTTACATCCTGAGCTTATTAAAATGGTAGGTAGAATGAAGTATCGTTCGTCTTACGGACAAAATCTTCTTCAACACTCGCGTGAAGTAGCAAAACTTTGTGGTGTTATGGCGGCAGAATTAGGATTAAATCCTAAACTTGCAAAACGAGCAGGTTTATTACATGATATAGGTAAAGTGCCCGATGCTGAAACAGATATGGAAACACCACATGCTATTTTAGGGATGCAATGGGCCGAAAAATACGGAGAGATACCTGAAGTTTGTAATGCTATTGGTGCGCATCATGATGAAGTAGAAATGAAATTTTTAATTTCACCAATCATACAAGTGTGTGATGCTATTTCTGGTGCCCGTCCTGGTGCCCGTCGTCAGGTTTTAGATTCTTATATTCAACGACTAAAAGATTTGGAAGATATTGCTTTAGGGTTTACTGGTGTTAAAAAGGCTTATGCTATTCAGGCAGGTAGAGAACTTAGAGTTATTGTTGAAAGTGATAAGGTAGACGACCAAAAAGCAGCCGATTTATCCTTTAGTATTTCTCAAAAAGTACAGACTGATATGACGTATCCTGGACAAGTTAAGGTTACAGTAATTAGAGAAACAAGGGCAGTAAATATTGCTAAGTAATAATTTCTGCGAATGCAGGAATTTCATGAATAAATCGAAATTACATTTCGGTAGAAAAATCCAGCACACGCTGGATTTTTTTAGTTTGGCCAAAAGTTAAAGTTACTTAACAACCAACAGCTAACGTCTAGGATGATATTTTTCTACAACCTTGGTAAGATGACTTTTATCTAAATGCACATAAATCTCGGTAGTTGTAATGCTTTCATGTCCCAACATGAGCTGAATAGACCGTAAATCGGCATTATTTTGTAACAAATGAGTAGCAAACGAATGTCTAAACGTATGTGGAGAAATGCTCTTTTTTAATCCAATTTTTTCTGCCAGTTGTTTGATAATGGTAAAAACCATGGCTCTAGTAAGTTGTTTTCCTCTTCTGTTTAGAAACAATGTGTCTTCAAAACCAGCTTGAATATTCAAATGATTTCGAATTTGTACTCTATAAATGTTAATATATTTTTGAGTGATGCTTATAATAGGAACAAACCGTTGCTTATCACCTTTCCCCGTTACTTTAATAAAACCTTCTTCAAAAAATAAATCGGAAATTTTAAGATTAATAAGTTCGCTAACCCGCAACCCGCAACCATATAAGGTTTCTAACATGGCCCGATTGCGTTCGCCCTCGGGTTTGCTTAAATCGATGGCATTGATGAGTTTGTCAATTTCTTCCTCCGACAGGGTGTCTGGAAGTTTTCTGCCTGTTTTAGGAGATTCAATAAGTTCTAAAGGATTTGAACTTCTATAATCTTCAAAAATCAAATAATTAAAAAAACTACGTAAGCCAGATATTAAACGCGACTGCGAACGCGCATTAACAATTTTTGCAGTAGTATAAATAAATTGTTGAATGGTTTCGGTAGTGATTGAAAGGGGCGATTCACTTATAGCATTTTCTTCTAAATAATGAATTAGCTTTTCAACATCTAAAGTGTAGCTATTAATAGAATTTTTAGATAGCCCACGCTCTATTTTTAAATACAATTGGTAATCTTTTAATGCGTGTTGCCATTTCATATTGGTAAAAATAGAACAATTTCATTATATATTTTTATTAAAGGTAGTAGGCACTCCGGCCAATTTTTTGAACATGACGGTTAATTAATTAAATATTTTTGTAGATGTGGGAAAAAAGTCCTTAATTAGTAGTACAATTAACCAACTAAATATTAAACCATTATGAAAAAATTATTATTATGCGCTGCGATTGCAGTTTTTGGATTATCTAATGTTAATGCACAAGAAGTAAAATTCGGTGCTAAAGCTGGAGCAGATTTTGCTTCTATGAAATTCAAGGCAGAAGGAGAAAATCTTTCTACTTCTGAAACAGGGTTCTATGTCGGAGCTTTTGTCGAAATTGGAATTTCTGAATCGTTTATTTTTCAACCAGAAATCCTATATGTGTCAATTGATGAACTTGACCAAATAGCTATTCCACTTATGGCTAAATTTCCAGTTTCTGAGAAATTTAATGTATTAGCAGGTCCAGCTTTAGGTATTTTACTTGACACAGAAGAGGGGATGAAATCATTAAATTTTGGCCTAGAAGCAGGTGTTGCTTATGATATATCTGAAAACTTCTTAGTTGAAGCAAGATATAATTTAGGTCTTGCTAATCTGTTTGAAGATGCTCCGAGTGGATATTCGGTTAAACTAAGTGGTTTTTTCGTAGGTTTAGGTTATAAATTCTAATTCACAAAGTAATAAGTCTAAAACCGAAGCTAATACCTTCGGTTTTTTTATGCTCAAAATTTAATATATTTGCCCTATGAAAAAACTAATCATTATCAACGGTCCAAATCTAAATTTGTTAGGTAAAAGAGAACCAAATATATATGGAAGTTTATCTTTTACTGAATTTTTAGAAACGGTTAAGGAAAAGTATCCTAAAGTTCAAATAGATTATTATCAGTCAAATATAGAAGGAGAACTTATTGATAAACTACAAGAAGTTGGTTTTAGTTATGATGGTATTATTTTAAATGCAGCGGCTTATACGCATACCTCTATAGGTATTGGTGATGCGGTTAAAGCTATTGAAGCTCCTGTTATTGAAGTCCATATTTCAAATACATTTAGTAGAGAGAAGTTTCGTCATCAGTCTTTTGTTTCTCCAAATGCCAGAGGCGTGATTCTTGGTTTTGGTTTACAGAGTTACGAATTGGCTATTCAAAGTTTTTTATAGCATCTTTCCTTTTAGACAAAATAAAAAAGTTCCGATTTATCGGAACTTTTTTATTTATAATCTAACTATTTAGCTGGTCTATAAATGAATTACTTCTCCATAAGCATCGGCAACAGCTTCCATAACGGCCTCACTCATGGTTGGATGCGGATGTATTGCTTTTAATACTTCGTGACCTGTGGTTTCTAGTTTTCGTCCTAATACAGCTTCAGCAATCATATCGGTTACTCCGGCACCAATCATATGGCAACCTAACCATTCGCCATATTTGGCATCAAAAATAACTTTAACAAAACCGTCTTTATTTCCACTAGCACTGGCTTTACCAGATGCTGAAAACGGGAATTTCCCAACTTTAATTTCAATACCTTTTTCTCTGGCTTGTTTTTCAGTTAATCCAACACTCGCAATTTCTGGCGAGCAATAGGTGCAACCAGGAATATTGCCATAATCTAAAGCCTCCACATGTTGTCCTGCAATTTTTTCAACACATAAAATACCTTCAGCAGAAGCAACGTGGGCTAATGCCTGACCAGGTGTTACATCGCCAATAGCATAGTAACCCGGTATGTTGGTTTGGTAAAAATCATTAACTAATATTTTATCTCTATCTACTGCAATTCCAACGTCTTCTAAACCTATATTTTCAATATTACTTTTAATTCCAACCGCAGATAATATAATATCCGCTTCTAAAACTTCTTCACCCTTACTGGTTTTAACCGTTGCTTTTACACCATTTCCAGATGTGTCAACTTTAGTAACTTCGGCAGAAGTCATAATATGTATACCTGTTTTCTTGAATGAACGCTCTAATTGTTTTGAAATATCTTCGTCTTCCACCGGTACAATGTTTGGTAGAAATTCGACTACCGTAACCTCGGTTCCCATAGAATTGTAGAAATAAGCAAATTCAACACCAATAGCTCCAGAACCAACGATAATCATTTTTTTTGGCTGACTTGCTAATGTCATGGCTTCTCTATAACCTATTACTTTTTTACCGTCTTGAGGTAAACTTGGTAATTCTCTTGAGCGTGCGCCCGTAGCAATTATAATATGGTCGGCACTATATTCTTTCCCATCAACATCAATCTTTTTTCCGGGTTTAAGTTTTCCAAAGCCTTCAATAACATCAATTTTATTCTTTTTCATTAAAAACTGAACCCCTTTACTCATACCATCTGCAACACCGCGACTGCGTTTTACAACAGCATCAAAGTCTTTATCAAAATCTTTTACAGATAAGCCATAATCGCCAGCATGTTTTAAATATTCAAATACTTGAGCAGATTTTAATAAGGCTTTTGTAGGTATACAACCCCAATTTAAACATACACCACCTAAACTTTCTTTTTCAACAATAGCAGTTTTCAAACCTAATTGTGATGCTCTAATAGCTGTAACATAACCACCAGGACCACTTCCAAGAACAATAATATCGTATTTACTCATGAGATTTTTTTAAACGTTTAATTTTAGTGTACGAATTTACGAAACCTATTTTGAATAAAGAATTTAGAATCCTATAAATTTATATCTTTTGTTACCTTTGTTTTAAGAATTAAAATATGAACATACCTATAACAAGCGACCCTCGAATTGTGATTATTGGTGGCGGTTTTGCAGGTATCTCTTTGGCTAAAAAATTATCGAAGCAAGAAGTTCAAGTTGTATTGTTGGATAAGCATAATTATCATACGTTTCAACCCTTATTATATCAAGTGTCCACTGGCGGATTAGAACCAGATTCGATTGCGTATCCTATTAGAAAAATTTTAAAAAATTTTCCTAATTTTCATTTTAGGCTCGCAAATGTTGAGGAAATTAAGGCGGAGAATAAAAAAGTATTAACTGATATTGGGGAACTTAAATTTGATTATTTGGTTGTGGCTTCGGGGTCTGAGACCAACTATTTTGGAAATTCTGAAATTGAAAAGTATAGTATGGCAATGAAAACCATTCCACAATCTCTAAATTTAAGAAGTTTAATACTCGAAAATTTTGAAGAAGCTTTATTAACTTCCGATTTAAACGAACGTAATGCCCTCATGAACTTTGTTATTGTGGGTGGCGGACCAACGGGTGTTGAGTTGGCAGGTGCTTTGGCCGAAATAAAAAAAGGGATTTTACCTAAGGATTATCCGGATTTAGATACACGGTTGGCACAAATTCATATTATTCAATCCAGCGATTATATTTTAAAAGGCATGAGTGAAAAAGCCTCAGAAAAAGCTGAAGATTTTTTAGAGAAACTTGGTGTTAATATTTGGAAGAATATACGAGTAACCAATTACGATGGCAGAACGGCAACTACCAATACCGATTTAACTTTTGAAACAGCTACTTTAGTTTGGGCTGCAGGCGTGAAAGGCGCTACCATTAAAGGGTTACATGCCAGTAAATTTCTAACAAAAGGAGATAGACTTTTGGTTAATGTGTTCAATCAAGTAAAAGGGTTTGATTATATTTTCGCTGTTGGTGATATAGCGTGTATGATAAATGATGAATTCCCTAACGGATTACCTATGATGGCACAACCTGCTATTCAGCAAGGAAAACAGTTGGGTGAAAATATGATTCGCTTAATTGAAAATCAAGAAATGAAGCCTTTTGTTTATAAAGATAAAGGAGCCATGGCAACAGTAGGCAGAAATAAAGCAGTTGTAGATTTACCTAATTTTAAATTTCAAGGTGTTTTTGCTTGGTATGTTTGGATGTTTGTGCATCTGTTTTTTTTAATTGGTTTTAGAAACCGCATAGTAGTTTTTATAAACTGGGTGTATAATTACATTCGGTTTGATAGAGAAGCCCGTTTAATTATTCGTCCGTTTAAAAGGAAATTGAAAACTTAAAGGCAAATATTTTTTTTAATATTTAGGAAGTTATTTTAGTAAGTTTTTAATTAAGTAAACTTTAACCTACTGATATTCAAATATTTTTGTTAAATTTAAAGATATTAACCAACCAAAATTTAACAAAAATGAAAAAACATGCCATTATTATCATGATGCTTTTTACCTGCATTATGTATTCTCAAAAGAAAAAAAACGGAACAATTTACAAAGATCACCCAGCCATTAATATGGTAGAAGCTATGCAGCAAGCTTTTATAAAAGGAGATACTACTACAGTTTCTAGTTATTTAGCAGATAATTTTAGAGCTGTTAATGGAATGAACGATAATCCTGATAATGAAGGAGCAACCAAACAAAACTTTTTAAATCAATCTATTGGTTGGAATAAAAACTTTGCATATTTAAGCATTTCTAGACAAGGTACAGCATATCCTGATGCCTTAGAATATGAAGGCGACGATGGTTTGTGGGTACAGACCTGGGATTATATAAGAGGGGTTCATGATAAATCTGGCATGAAGATCGATATGCCTGTTCATAGATTATATGTTGTTAATAAGGACAACAAAATAGCGAGAGTTATAACCTATGATGATGGATGGGCTTGGAAGGAACTTAGAGAAAGTAGAGATACAAGAACTAATGGGACTTTATATAATCAACATGAGAATATAAGTAAGGTACTTAGAATGATGGCTGCTTTAGAGCACAGCGATGTTGATAAAGCCTTTAGTTTTTTTACTGATGATGCCAGATTTACTAATTTAGATATGGCTGCAGGAGAGTCTCATACGGTTGCAGAAGAAAAAGAAATGTTTTCAGGGATGATTAAGGATTGGACCGTTGATCGGATGGATGTTAGAGGTTACCCTGATTATTTAGAATATGAATTGGGTAATTCTAAAGTGGTACAGTCATGGTGGACCGCTAGAATGACCAGAAAATCAGATGGTAAAAAAGTGAATTTTCCAATTATGCTTATTCATGATTTTAATGATGAAGGTATGATAACCAGAGAAGCTGGTTATTATACAACTAGAGCAATGGAGTAAATAAGATATTTTTTGCATATAAAAGCCTCTTCAAAATTTATTTTGAAGGGGCTTTTATATTTATAATAGGTTTGCAAACCATTATTAAAATGACGTTTTTATTTTCCTCTATTAAATTTTTCTTTATTATATTCTTTTGAACCTCCTTTTGGAATGGACAAAGACTTCCAGCTTTTACCTTTTATAAGTTTTCCTAAAAATACAATTTGACCAATGTGGTAGGGGTAATGCGCCAATTGTCTGTTAATGGCTTCTGTAACCGTATGTTCTTGATTTCTTATGTAAATCACACGTCCTAAATCGCTATCGTTCAATGGTTTTAAAGCATCAAAAAAATAGCTCCAGCCAGAATTCCAATTAGTAATAAGTTCTTCTTTTGAATTATAAGTGTCTTCAAATTCCAAATCGCGATGCCGCCATTCTTTTTCACCATCTTCAATTAAAAAGTTAGTCCACCTACTTATCATATTGCCAACCATATGTTTTACAATAATGGCGATAGAATTTGAATCTTCAGCAAATTCTTGTTTCAATTCAAGAAAAGTTAATTGCTCAAAAGTTTTATCTCCTAAACTTTTGTAGTATTCAAATTGCTTTATAACACGAATTAAATAACTGTCAATATAATAAAGATAATTATTTATTCTTTTGTAATAAATTTTAATGCAACACCATTAATACAGTGTCTTTTTCCAGTTGTATTGCGAGGGCCATCGTTAAATACATGTCCTAAATGCCCACCACAGGTGGCACAATGTTCTTCATCTCGTGAAAAACCTAAATTGCTATCTTTGCCAAAAGCAACATTACCTTCAATTTCTCTATCAAAACTAGGCCATCCACTGCCAGAATCATATTTATATTCACTTTTAAATAAAGGGGTATCGCATGCTGCACAAACATAAATGCCCTTTTTGTAATTTTTGTTTAGTGCGCTGCTAAACTGCCGTTCAGTACCTGCTTTTCTTAGCACATAATACGCCGTTTCTGATAATTGGGCTTTCCATTCGGCATCAGTTTTTGTAACCTTATATGTTTTTTTATTTTCTTTTTGAGCATTGCCATTACAATTAAATAATAAAAGTAAAACAGATAAAATTATTAACTTTTTCATTCGCTATATTTTGTGGTTCAATAATTTATTTGTCGAAAGACATTCAAAAACATAACAGGCTTTTTAACTTAAAATTTTAATTATTTAAAGTGACTAATAAAATATCTTTGTGTCCTACAAAAAAGTTACAATTTTTGTATTTTTATTGAATATTAAAACTAATAAAAATGAAACTTAAAAAAGCACTTATAGTAATTGTTACATTAGGATTAATTACAGCCTGTGCTGTAAATCCATTTACAGGAAAAAAAACAATGGCATTAGTACCAAACTCTCAATTGTTTCCAACAGCATTTGCACAATACGATCAGTTTTTAACTGAAAATAAAGTAATAAAAGGAACAACGGATGCTGCCATGGTAACACGAGTTGGACAAAAAATTGCTGTTGCCGCTGAACGTTGGTTAAATGCTAATGGGCACGTTGGTTATTTAAACGATTATAAATGGGAATATAATTTAGTTGATGATAAAGCGGTAAATGCTTGGTGTATGCCTGGAGGAAAAATAGTTGTTTACACAGGTATTTTACCAATTGCTAAAGGAGAAACAGGATTAGCTACTATTATGGGGCATGAAGTTGCACATGCCTTGGCAAATCATGGACAACAACGTATGAGTGCTGGTATGATTCAACAAGGTGTAGCAGTGGCGGGTAATATTACTATACAAGATGAGAAATCTAGAAATGCTTTCAACCAATATTATGGAATTGGTTCTCAAGTAGGGGTGATGTTACCATTTAGTAGAAGTCATGAGACCGAAGCAGATAAAATAGGATTGTATATCATGGCCATAGCAGGTTATAATCCTGATGAAGGTGCCGAACTTTGGAAACGAATGAGTGCCGGGAGTAACGGACAAGCGCCTCCTGAATTATTAAGCACACACCCTTCAAACGATTCTCGTATTGCCAATCTTACTGCTTTAGCGCCAAAAGCTAAGGAAGAAGCTGCCAAGTTTGGGGTTACTACATTTAGATAATAATTTATTATTACTCAGTTAAAAATATTTGTTTACTTTAGGAGCTGCTATTAAAAAGAGCAGCTTTTTTATTATGGCAGTATTAGAAAAAGGGAGTAAAAAACTTCTTAATGCTTGGGCGTTTTACGATTGGGCTAATTCAGTGTATACTTTAACAATTGCTTCATCTATATTTCCAATTTT
>JBNMNO010000056.1:0-16536 GCA_051275695.1 Mariniflexile sp. | reverse complement strand
TCAATCTTTTAAACCTTCTGGTTTACCTATTGGTCAAACTACGGCTGAAGACTATGAGTTTCAAAATAAAGGAGAAGATTTTGACTTTGATGTTGATAATCTTGTTGAAATAAAATATATCCGAATTGAAGTGCTTGAAAATTGGGGAGGAATTAACGGGACAGTAATAGGGGAATTGTCTTTTTGGGGCGAAATTTCTCAATAATAATTAATAAACAGAAAGTTATGCAAATAAAATTTTCAAAACTATATATGCTAGCACTATTAATGGTTATAACTATTATTAGCTGTGATGATATGAATTCTATTCATGAACAATATCTTAATGGAGAGCAAGTTTATGCCGGTAAACTAGATTCTCTTAAGGTTTTTAGTGGCTTTGAACGTCTTAAAATTGTTAGTAATACACAATTTTTAGGGAATGCTAAAGAAGCCACAGTTTCTTGGGGTGATCAAACAAGAGTCTTTACAATCGATCAAATTGTAGACAATGAATTTGAAATGGTTATTGATGGACTTCTTGAAAGAAACTATGAGTTTGATCTATATACAACTGATGAAAATGATAATCAATCAGTAATGCAAACAATACGCGGAAGAGCTTTTGGTAATAACTTTATATCTGGACAAACGCCCAGAAGACTTGTAAATTTTGAACTTGAACCAAGCGGGGATCAAATAATTTGGGCAGATAAAGCTGAATCTGAATATGTAGTATATACCACTGCTCGTTACGAAAATAATACTGACACAATGACTGAGGTCTTAGTGCTTCCTGATGATACAACTACAGCACTAGTAGATTGGAAACATGGTGGGCAAATAGAAATAGTGTCTACTATAATTTCTGGAGATAATGGATTTGATACAGCTGATTTAGATGTAATTCTACAAGCAATGCCTGTACCTCCTTCTGGATTAAATAAAGATTGGACGATCGCCGCTAAGATTAAAGTTAGTAAAGATTTCCCTGATGGTCCAAATGGAGCTGAGGGTTCATTAAAAATAATTGATGGAGATATTAATTCTAAATTTTTGATTTTTGATTACCCAACAGATTTCTGGATGCAACAAGAGCTTCCTAATGAGGGGATTGTAAATTTATACACGCTAACTTCAGGAAATGATGCTCCTGGTAGGGATCCTAAGAATTGGGTATTGGCTGGATCAAATGATGAAGCAATTTGGGTAACTTTAGATACTAGAGCTGATGAATCTTTTGCTGGGAGAAACGAAACCAAAGAATATAGTTTCAATTCGACTACGCCATATAGATATTATCGAATGTCTATTACTGCAAATAATGGTGACGGTCTTTTTCAATTAAGTGAATGGAGATTGTTTGAGACAAATTTACCGCAAATAGATTTAACAGGGTATCTATTGAGTGCATTAACCGTTAGTAAAGATTTTCCTGATGGTCCGGGTGGATCCGAAGGTTCATTAAAAGTAGTTGATGGAGATATTAATTCTAAATTTTTGATTTTTGATTACCCAACAGATTTTTGGATGCAACAAGCACTTTTAAGCGAAGCGTTTGTAAATCAATACACATTAACTTCAGGAAATGATGCTCCTAGTAGAGATCCTAAAAATTGGATATTGGCTGGATCAAATGATGAAGCAACCTGGGTAAGTCTGGATACAAGAAATAATGAATCTTTTGCTGGTAGAAATGAAACTAAAGAATTTAATTTTAGTTCAACTACACCCTATAAATACTACCGTTTATATATTACAGCTAACAATGGAGATGGCCTCTTCCAGTTAAGTGAGTGGAGATTATTAATAGTTGACTAATTGAGATTATGATAACCAAAGATTCACTACAATTTCACAAAAAAAATTGTAGTGAATCATGTATAACTATCTGAAAAGAAAATAATCTTTTTGGCCTTATAAAATTTGTTCTAAAACAAGGATTTAAACATTTTTAAAAAAACAATAATGAGAATTTTAAATTTAAACTTTGTATTTGTTATACTATTTATGTGTTGCGCAAATTTAAACTCTCAAAGTTTAGTAAAATTTGTAGATACTAAAATAGGAAGTGAAGGCGGGGGATTAGGTTGTGGTTACAATTATATAGGAGCTAGTTATCCGTTCGGAATGGTACAGTTTACGCCTAGTTTTTTTTCGCCTCAAAAAGGATTTGTTATAAATCAATTAAGTGGCGCAGGTTGCCCACATATGGGCAATGTACCTGTATTACCAATAGCAGGTAATATTGAAAAATCTCCAGATAATATGGAAGGTTTTGATACTTACAAAATCATTAACGAAGCCCATGCTGGTTTTTTATCGGTTAGTATGAAAGATAAAACCAAAGCATCTTTAACGGTAAATAAACGCTCAGGCATTGCTAAGTTTAAATTTGATAAAAACAATAAAACCGGCTCTGTAATTATAGGAGCTGGTATTAGTTCTACGTTTACAGAAAATGCGATGATAAAAATAACCTCTAACAAAACCTGTGAAGGTTTTGCAGATGGAGGCGATTTTTGTGGGACTAAAACACCGTATAGAATTTATTTTGCAGTTGAGTTTGATCGAGCATCTTCAACAAAAGGTACATGGATTGGTAATGCACTTTTAAAAGAATCGCTTCAGGGTTATGGTAAAAATTCAGGTGCTTACTTTACGTTCGATACTATGGAAAATGAAGAAGTTCATTATAGAATTTCGGTGTCCTTTGTATCTATTAAAAATTCGAAAGAAAATCTAGAAGCTAGTAAGATTGAAGGTGGTTTCGAGGCCTATAAAAGCAATGCAGAAAAAGTTTGGAACGAAAACTTATCTAAAATTGCTATTGAAAGCCTAAACCATGATAGGAAAGTTCAATTCTACACGCATTTATATCACGCTTTAATTCATCCAAATATTGTAAGTGATGTTAATGGTGATTATATGGGCGCTGATTTTCAAGTTCATAAAACTATAACCGAAGTGCAATATAGTTCGTTTAGTGTTTGGGATACATATAGAACACAAGCTCAATTAATAGCTATGTTATATCCAAAAGAAAGTAGTGATATGATGCAGTCTTTGGTCGATTTTGCAGACCAGAGTGGTGGATACGGACGCTGGGTTTTAGCGAATATAGAAACGGGTATTATGCAAGGTGATCCAACTTCTATTCTCATTGCAAATTCTTATGCTTTTGGAGCAACCAATTTTGATGTAAAGCACGCTTATAAACATATGAAACGCGGAGCTACCATTCCTTTGTTGCGCTCCCAAAACCAAGAAATCCGTCCACATTTAACCGAGTATATGAGAGATGGCCACACCTTTGCTTCTATGATGTTAGAATATACCTCGGCAGATTTTGCTATAGGCCAGTTTGCGCTTCAAGCATTAGATAATAAAAGTGATGGAGATTATTTTATAAAAAGGGCTCAAAACTGGAAAAATATTTATAATCCAAAGATCAACTGGTTAAACTCAAAGCATCCAAACGGAGAGTGGAAAGATATCGAACACGATTGGAGAGAAGCGACCTATAAAAATTATTTCTGGATGGTACCTTATAATTTAAAAGGTCTTATAGACACCATTGGCGGAAAACAAGTAGCAGAAAAAAGGTTAAATACTCTTTTTAAAAGGCTAGATGCATCTTATGAAGAGGATTGGTTTGCAGCAGGAAATGAACCCGATTTTCAAGTACCATGGATTTATAATTGGACAAGTACACCTTATAAAACATCGGAAGTTATTCATAGAATATTTAATGACATTTATAATAGTAAACCTAATGGTTTGCCAGGAAATGACGATTTAGGAACTATGGGAGCTTGGTATGTTTATGCATCTATTGGATTATATCCTATGATACCTGGTATTGGTGGATTTTCAATAAATGCGCCTCAGTTTAAAAAAGTAACGATATCATTTCCTGAGGGACAATTAGTTATAAATGGCGGATCTACTAAATCACATTACATTCAATCATTAAAATGGAATAATAAAAACTATACGAATACTTGGTTAGATTGGGAAACCATAAAAAAAGGAGGCTTATTAGATTTTAAAACATCTAATAAGCCTCAAAAAAGTTGGGGTAAAAACCAAATACCACCAAGTTATAATTAAAAGAAATGATTAACTAAATACTGTAAGAAAATGAAATTAAATAATTTACATAAAACCTTTCTCCTAGCATTAAGTTTTACAATTACACTAATGTCGTGTCAATCAAATGATACTAAAAAAAACAAAAAAGGGAAGTATAA
This sequence comes from Mariniflexile sp., assembly GCA_051275695.1. Classification (GTDB taxonomy): domain Bacteria; phylum Bacteroidota; class Bacteroidia; order Flavobacteriales; family Flavobacteriaceae; genus Mariniflexile. The sequence continues at coordinate 12,304 of JBNMNO010000056.1, read as the reverse complement.
ATTAACGCAATTTGTCGATCCATTCATTGGCTCTGGTGGTCATGGTCATGTTTTTGTTGGAGCAAACGTTCCATTTGGAGGTGTTCAACTTGGTCCGAGTAATTTCTATAAAGGCTGGGATTGGTCATCTTCTTATCACCATACAGACAGCATAATTAAAGGGTTTACGCATTTAAATTTAAGCGGAACAGGAATGACTGATTTATCAGATTTTATAGTAATGCCAGCTGTTGGTAAACGTAAAATTTGGGCAGGAAATCAAGAGCATCCAAACGATGCTTTTGCGTCTTTTTATTCAAAAGAAACAGAAGTAGCAAAAGCAGGTTATTATTCAGTAATGCTTGATGATTACAATATTAAAGCAGAATTAACCGCTTCGGAAAGAGTTGGAATGCACAGATATACGTTCCCTAAATCAAAACAAGCAAGAGTTATTATTGATTTAACAGAAGGAAACTCTGACATTACAGTTGATACCTTCATAAAACAAGTAAACGAAACAACTTTTCAAGGATACCGTTTTTCAAAAGGTTGGGCTGCTGATCAAAGAGAGTATTTCACATTAGTCCTTTCTAAGCCAGTTACAAATTTTGTGCTTTATGATAGAAATGATAAAGTTGAAGGCACTCAAGCGAAGGGAAATTATATGAAAGGGTTTTTAGAGTTTGAAACTGCTGAAAATGAAGTGATATATGTTAAAATGGGAGTATCTCCTGTAAGTTCTGAAAATGCATTGGCTAACATTGAAGCTGAAATTCCACATTGGAATTTTGATAAGATAGTGAAGGATGCGGATGATAAATGGAATAATGAACTGTCTAAAATCACAATAGAGACAACAGATTTAGGTAAGAAACGTATATTTTACACAGCGATGTATCACACCATGATTGCTCCAAATTTATTTAATGATGCTAATGGTCAATATAGAGGAACAGATAAAAAAGTGTATGAAAATCAAGGTTTTACTAATTATACTTTATTCTCGCTTTGGGATACTTACAGAGCAGCACATCCATTATATACACTATCGCAACCAGAGCGTATTAGCGATATGATTAATTCTATGTTGGCAATTTTTGATCAACAAGGAAAGTTACCTGTTTGGCATTTACGTGGGAATGAAACCAATACTATGCCAGGTTATAGTGCAATACCAGTAGTTGTAGATGCATGTTTAAAAGGATTTGAAGGGTTTGATTTAGAACGTGCTTATAATGCGGTTAAAGTTTCTGCAACAGGGGATTTTGAACCAGGTGTAGAGGATTTAATGAAACTTGGTTATATACCAGCAGATCACGGACCAGAGTCCGTAGCTAGTGCTATGGAATATGCCATTGCAGATTGGGCAATTTCTAAATTAGCAGAAAAATTAGGTAAAACAGAAGACGCAGTTTACTTCGCAAAAAGAGCCAAAGCATATAAACAATATTTTAATAAAGAAACAAGATTTATGAGAGGTAAGCTTGAAGATGGTTCTTGGAGAACGCCTTTTGATCCGGTATCGGCACAACATCGTGTAAATGATTATTGTGAGGGAAATGCTTGGCAATATTTGTGGTTAGTGCCACAAGATCCAGAAGGATTAATAGAATTACTAGGAGGAGATGAATCTTATATAGCAAAATTAGACGAGTTATTTGGTATGTCTTCAGAACTAGATGAAGGTGCTTCAATAGATATTACTGGTTTAATTGGCCAATATGCTCATGGAAATGAGCCTAGTCATCATACAACTTATATGTATGCTTATGCAGGTGCACAATATAAGATTGCTGATAATGTAGATTATATTTTGAATGAATTATATACCGATCAACCAGATGGTTTAAGTGGTAATGAAGATTGTGGACAAATGTCTGCTTGGTATGTGTTGTCTTCTATGGGTTTTTATTCAGTAAACCCGGCAAATGGCATGTATGTGTTTGGAAGACCGCTTTTTGATGAAGTCAATATGAAGGTTTCTGGAAATAAAACATTTAAGATTCAAACAGAAAACAATAGTGCTGAAAATATCTATATCCAATCGGTAAGTCTTAATGGTAAACCATATACAAAATCATTTATCACCCATAAAAATATTTTAAAAGGGGGCACTTTAAAATTTGTAATGGGTGGCAAACCAAATATAGAGTTTGGTAAAAAAGATGAAGATAGACCAAAATCAATTATGTATTAAGAGGTACTGCCTTGTAGTAAAATAAAAATTATAATTATAATATATGAAATCAAGAAACATATTATTTCTGCTATTTGTAGTAATAACCTTGAAAATTTCAGGTCAAAATGACCATAATACTAAGATTTCTTATGTAGATTATGTGAATCCTTTAGTAGGATCGGATTCGGCGTTTGATTTTTCTAATGGAAATACCTATCCAGCAATTGCAACGCCTTGGGGAATGAATTTTTGGACACCTCAAACAGGCAAAATGGGGAATGGTTGGGGATATACATACGACGCTAATAAAATACGAGGCTTTAAGCAAACACATCAACCAAGTCCTTGGATTAACGATTATGCTGCTTTTGCTCTATTTCCTGAAACAGGAAAACTTAAAATCAATGAAGATGCTAGATCCTCATGGTATTCTCATAAAACAGAAATAAGTAAGCCAAATTATTATAAGGTATATTTAGCTGATTATGATGTAACCACTGAAATCACACCAACCGAAAGAGGAGCTCAGTTTAGATTTACATACCCAAAATCTGAAAGCTCACATGTTTTAATAGATGGTTTTTTTAAAGGATCAATGGTTAAGGTTTTTCCTAAAGAACGCAAAGTTATAGGGTATTGTCGGAATAATTCAGGTGGTGTTCCTGATAATTTTCATAATTATTTTGTTATCTATTTTGATAAAGATTTTGAAAAAATTTCTACATGGAAAGCTGATAAAGAAGAAAAGATTAATAATTTTATTTTAAAGAATTCGCTTGAAGCTGAGGGCTATCATGTAGGTGCAACCTTATCATTTAAAACAAATGAAGGTGAGCAAGTTACGGCAAAAGTAGCATCCTCTTTTATAAGTCTTGAACAAGCTGAATTAAATTTAAGTAGAGAAATAGGAACTGATAGTTTCGAGGAAACAAAAAGTAAAGCTGCCAATTTGTGGAACAAAGAATTGGGGCGTATCGAAGTAGATGGAGGAACCACAGAACAGTATAGAACCTTCTATACAGCATTATATCGCGTTTTATTATTCCCAAGAAAATTTTACGAGATAGATCGTAATAATAAGATTGTTCATTACAGTCCATATAACGGAAAAGTATTACCTGGATATATGTTTACAGACAATGGGTTTTGGGATACGTTTAGAGCTGTTTTTCCATTTTTCACTATTATGTATCCTCAATATCTAAGCCATGTTATGGAAGGCTTGGTGAATACTTATAATGAAAGTGGTTGGTTGCCCGAGTGGGCAAGCCCCGGACATAGAGATTCTATGATTGGATCCAATTCGGCAGTAAACATTGCAGATGCCTATTTGAGAGGAATTAGGGGCTACGACGTTGAAACGTTATATCAAGCAATAATTAAAAATTCTAATAAAAAAGGACCTTTGAGTTCCGTTGGTCGTTTTGGCGCGAAACATTACAATAAATTGGGGTATGTTCCTTATGATGTTGGTGTTAACGAAAGTGCGGCACGAACTTTAGAATATGCGTTTGCCGATTGGTCCATTGCTGAACTTGCAGAAGCTTTAGGAAAACCACAGGAAGAAATTGACCTTTTCAGATTACGTAGTAAAAACTATAAGAATGTATTTGACCCCAAAATTGGATTTATGCGAGGAAAAAATAAAGATGGATCTTGGGCAAAAACTTTCACACCAGATAAATGGGGTGATGCTTTTACAGAAGGCTCTTCATGGCACTGGACTTGGAGTGTTTTTCATGACCCTATGGGGTTAGCAAAATCCTTTGGAGGTGTTCATAAAATGGAAAAGCGTTTGGATGAAGTTTTTACTGCTGCTCCAACTTTTAATGATTCGTATTATGGTCAACAGATTCACGAAATTACAGAAATGTTAGTTGGTGACATGGGGCAATATGCACACGGTAATCAGCCTATACAGCACGCTATTTATTTATACAATTGGTTAGGGAAACCTTGGAAAACTCAAAAACTAATACGTGAAGTCATGGATAAACTCTATACTTCTGCACCCGATGGTTTGTGTGGTGATGAGGATAATGGACAAACATCTGCATGGTATGTGTTTTCTGCTATGGGATTCTATCCTGTTGCACCCGGAACTGGGCAGTATGCTATTGGAAGTCCTTTGTTTAAAAACGTGAAACTTCATCTTCAAAATGGAAATATTTTTGAAATGAAAGTTCCAAATAATTCTTACGAGAATATATATATTCATAGTATTAACAAGAATAAATCAACCTATAATAAAAATTATATCACTTTTGAAGACCTTATGGATGGTGCCACTTTTTCATTGGAAATGAGTAATCAACCCAATAGAAAATTAAGAACAGGTAAAGAGTCAAGACCATATTCTATGAGTCAACAAAAGAAGTAATTTTTTAAGACAATAAAGATTGCGATATATAATACTATAAACAAATCAACAGAAATAAATGTTATGGCAGAAGCTGCGAAAGAAACACCAATTGTTTCAAAACAAGTAATAGTACCATTTATTTTAGTAACCTCCTTATTTGCTTTATGGGGATTTGCAAATGCCGTTACAGACCCTATGGTAAATGCGTTTAAAAAAGTATTAGAACTATCAAACGTGCAGGCATCTTGGGTGCAAATGGCTTTTTACGGAGGCTATTTTTGTATGGCATTACCAGCAGCTTTGTTTATGCGCAAATATTCATATAAGGTTGGCGTTTTAATTGGTTTAGGTCTGTATGCAAGTGGTGCATTATTATTTTATCCAGCCGCAGTTACAGAACAGTTTTGGTTTTTTTGTTTAGGCCTTTATGTGCTAACTTTTGGATTGGCGTTTTTAGAAACAGCTGCAAATCCATATATATTGGCAATGGGTTCTAAAAAAACGGCTACACAGCGTTTAAACTTAGCGCAGTCGGTAAATCCAGTCGGATTAATAGCGGGTTTAGTAGTCGCCAAGTATTTTGTATATGATAAATTACAATCAGATGATATTACAGATTTCGGAGCTTTAGATGAAGCAAAACGCGCTTTAATAAGAGTGGCCGATTTAGCAGTTATTCGAGATCCTTATGTGATTTTAGGCTTGGTTATTTTATCCGTTTTTGGTTTATTCATAATCAGCAAAATGCCACAAACTAAAGCCGAAGGAACGATGCCAAGTCTTGGAGATACTTTTAGGGAATTGGTGAAAAACAAGAAATACATTTATGGCGTTATCTCTCAAGTTTTGTATGTAGGGGCACAAATTATGACATGGACGTATATCTATCAATATGCTGAAGCAATTGATTTAGCGAAAATAAATACAGTAGGATATGAAAAAGTTGATGTGTTTTCTTATCAATTATTAGCATTTATATTGTTCACAGTTGGACGATTTATTGGAACCGCTATGTTGCGTTATATGAAACCAGGTAAATTATTAATGGTTTCTGCAATGTTAGCGTCTATTTTTGTTGGAGGAACCATTTTTGTAGAAGGTATGACGGGTTTATATTGTTTAGTAGGCATCTCTTTTTGTATGTCTCTAATGTTCCCAACAATTTATGGGATTGCCTTGGATGATTTAACCGAAGAGCAATCAAAAGTGGGATCAGCAGGATTAGTTATGGCTATTGTTGGTGGTGCTTTATTGCCGTTGTTGCAAGGTGTTATTATTGATGCTGGTGGTAACGGTGTTGCAGATACTACGATTATGGGAGTTTCTGAAGTTAATTTCTCTTTTATATTGCCTTTTTGCTGTTTTTTAATGATAGCAAGTTATGGTTATATGGCTTATAAGAAATTTAACAACGAACGTCTTAAATAACCTTGAAACTGTTTCAATATTCACCACGTAAAACCTTATAATATTTGTAAACCTGATGTTTTTAATTAGTAGAATGTAAACCTTACTGAATAATAAACTATGCTAATAAAAATTATTTTAGGCACTACTATAGCTGTGTTTTGTGTTTCGTTTTTTTCATTTCAATTAAAAACAAAAAGTAAACCACTTCGGTTAAATGCACTTTTTAAAGATCACATGGTACTTCAACAAAAAAGAAGTGTTGCGTTTTGGGGTGCAAGTACACCAAATGAAAAAGTAACTGTTTCTTCAAGTTGGGGGAAATCAGAAACTACAATTACAGATTCAGATGGTAATTGGAAATTACATGTACTAACACCAAAAGCAGGAGGGCCTTATACTATTTATGTGCAAGATGATCATTCTAATATTTTAATAAAGGATGTTTTGATTGGAGAAGTTTGGCTTGCTTCTGGACAATCGAACATGGAAATGCCACTTAGAGGTTGGCCTCCAAATGATGCTATCGATAATTCTGAAGAGGAAATTGTTAAGTCGGATTACCCAGAAATTAGAATGTTTACTGTAGAGCGCCAGTTATCATTAGACCCTAAAGTTACTTTTAATGGAAAATGGAAAGTTTCTACTCCAGAAACGTCAGGAGGTTTTAGCGCTTCGGCATACTTTTTTGCTCGTAAATTACATAAAGAATTAAATGTACCTATTGGAGTTATTCATTCTAGTTGGGGAGGAACTCCCGTTGAAGCTTGGACAAGTAATGCACAGATAAAGAATTTAGGAGATTTTAATGCTGTTTTGCAAACCATTGATGCAAAAAATCAACATACCGCAATATCAGATTGGTTTTCAAAATGGAAAACACAATCAATTCCTAATAATGAAAAAGCATGGAATAATTTAGATTTCAATGATAGCGCAGCCACACAAATAGAGTATAATGACAGCCATTGGAATTACATGAATTTGCCTGGGCGGTTTGATGATATTGAAGAAGGCGAAGTTGATGGTGTTATCTGGTTTCGTAAAAATGTGTGTATCGAAGATTTAGATTCTGATTATACATTAACAATTGGTGCTATTGACGATATGGATGCTACTTATGTAAATGGACATAAAGTTGGCGGATTTGCTGGTGAAGGACAATCTAGTACAAAACGAGAATTTACGATTTCTAAATCGCTATTAGTTAACGGAAAGAATACCATTGCCATTCGCGCTATTGATATCGGTGGCCCAGGCTCTTTTACTGGTCCAATGCAATTAACTAATAAAGCAGGTTTATATATGCCTTTAAACGGAAATTGGAAATATAAATTGGTTGCAGAAATATACCAAAAAAACTTTTATTTGTATGGTCTTGAAAAATCAGACAAAGAAAAAAGCGCAACTGTAGTTAAAACGCACCCTAAGCTGCCATCGGTATTGTATAACGCAATGATTCACCCATTGATTCCATATACTATTAAAGGCGCTATATGGTATCAAGGCGAGGAAAATGTAAGTAGATCCGAACAATATAAACGGCTCTTCCCAGCCATGATTAAAGATTGGCGGACACAATGGAATGATAATTTTCCGTTTTATTTTGTACAGATAGCCCCTTTTCAATATCATGGAGGAGATCGTTCTTTAGATCAATCTCAAAAATTAAGAGAGGCTCAGCGTCATGCATTGAAAATCAAAAATACAGGTATGGTCGTGACTTTGGATATTGGTAATTTTAATAATATTCACCCATCTAATAAACAAGATGTTGGAAAGCGATTGGCAGGTTTGGCTCTCGCCAAGGATTATGGAAAATCTTTAATGTATTCAGGACCTTTATTTAAAAGCTTGAAAGTCTCTGAAAGCAAAATAATTCTAGAATTTGATTATACGGGTAGCGGTTTGATGGCAAAAGGGGATTTAAGAGGATTTGAAATTGCTGGCTCCGATGAAAAGTTTGTGCTTGCAAATGCTAAAATAGTAAATAATAAGGTGGAGCTTTCTGCCAAAACCATCACTAAACCCAGGTATGCACGTTATGCTTGGAAAGATAAAGCGGTTCCTAGTCTTTTTAATATGGAAGGCTTGCCAGCTTCTTCTTTTACCACACATGAGTAATTTTAAATTAGAATGAAACAAAAACTTCAAAATCTTGTTTTAATAGGGTTCGTATTTATTTTGTTTGCTTTTGGAACTGTATTAAATGGTTTTAACCAGAAATCTAGATTATTTAAGACTTTTGTTAAAAAGGATTTCACAGATACCAATTTGAAAAACCAAAATGAATGCGTTTTAGTAAAAACGTTAATGCTCAATGATTGGTTCAGTATTTCTGAAATACATAAAGGTTCTTATGAAACATTTTTCAATCGTTTGGTTTCTGAAATTGTTGATAGAACTGCAATTCCCAAAAATAAATTGCTCAAATTATCTGATGAAGAGCTGTCTTCAATAGCTTTAACGTATCGTTTTCTTTTAGATTCTAAAATTAAATCTATTGGAGCATTAAAATTGATGTCACAACAAGATTTATTGCAAATACTAATTAAAATAAATAAAGAGCAAATAATTAAAATAAATTCAGAATTTGAATTTTTATCAATGGATGAAAATTTAAAAATAGCTTACCAATGGTGGCTGCCTTTAAAAAATGCGCCATTAATATTGCAGATAAATGAGATTGATGTTAATAAATCTCATTTTCAAGTAAAAGACAACCTTGGGTTCGCAACGGAAGTTCTAAGAATTGTAAAAGCAGACGAAGTAGATTATAAATACCTTGGTGTCTACCATAGCATGATATCCACAAATCATTTTGAATTGTATTTAGCAGGAAGCAATGATTTAAAAACATGGATGCGTATAACCAATCTTGGGAACAGATCACATCAAGGTGACATAAAAAAATGGGGAACTGGTTATGTGCTTGTTAATGAAGAAGATAAAGTAGAAGGAGCTAATAATATTAGAGTTCGGTATTATGCTTCGTATAATAAATTAAGCATTAATGCTCCAGAGTATAGCACCGGATTGACAAGACAATTTTCTAAATATGCGGAAGGCACTCCTGATATCAGAGAAATTAATGGAGATTCACCTGAAAATTCTCATTTACTTATCGGTTTCCATTATTTTAATAAAGGGGATGTAGATTATCAAGCAATAGGAATTTTGAAAAACTTTACAAATTGGAAAGCGTGGAAAGATGATATTTCGAATAAAAATATTATTGCAATGGGATTTAAGGGAAATATTGGAGCACGCTCAAGTTTCAAAAGTTTTGATAAAACGTTTGTATTGCAGGAAGCACAATTGGAAAAACACGATTTTAGCAAATGGCGACTTTTAATTGGCGATGGGGCTTTTTATACGCAATTGAATTTAAAAACCCCAAAAGGAGCCATATCATTTGCAAACCCTGGAGTAACAGAAATGGGAGAAGAAGAGTTTGTAATTACTACTTTTTTACCTTCAGAAGGAAATAGAAGGCAAGAAAAAGGTCAATTGCTTTATATTTCCAAAATTAAAATAACAACAACACGGTAATTTATTTTAACTCATCTGGAATCTGTCTTATAACATCTTTATAAGTGAACGGGTAGTGATCGCCCATTATTTTATGATACTCTAATATAAAATAATTAAATTGTTTTTTTGCCTTAAATTTCATCTCCATTTTAAGTAATGAATGTATTCTATAGTAAAATGCAACTTCGTTTAAAGAATCTATATTGAATAAAATTTCCGCAAGTAGAATGACAGCTGCATATTCCTCATTTTTATAAAAAAGTTTTAGTTGGCTAGGAATAATCTTTAAAATTTCATTTTCAAAATCTTTTTTAACTTGATCAAAACATTCATCATTAATTGATTGCAAGAAGTGTCCGGTCCTGATTATTTGAATAAGTTGAGACAAAGCATTATTATCAAATAAATCATTTTTTAAAGGCTCTAATTGCGTTAAGAAATCAAAATAATCAAAATAAAAATCATCCCCAAATTCCATAAAAAAGTAGCCATCTGAATAGATAACTTCAATGCCATCGATGTCTTTTAGTATATTTCTTAATTGATTGATTGTTACGTTTTTTAAATTTTTAGCCTTTTGAGAAGTGCTGTCTGGCCACAAAATGGTATGAATTTGTTCAGATTTTATGCCAACTAAATTTTTTTTCTTACTATTAAAGAGAAGTAGCAAAAAAAGCTGTCTAATTTTTGGGCTAAACATGTAAGAAATGTCTTTCTCTTTTCGATCAATTACTTTAAAATTTCCGAATAATAATGTAGAATTAGCTCTTGGAGACTGCTTTGTCTCTTTTAGACTGTATTTTTTAACAGTTTGAATTTGAGCATTTATAGCTTCCTTTTTTCTTTTTCTTTTTTTAATAAAAAAGAATATAGATATGAAAAGCACTGGAATTACGCTGAAAATAACTAATAATGAGATTGTTTTAGTATTTGACTTTTTAATAGGATTATATATGATTTCTTTTGAAATTGGTCGCGCATTTAAGGAATATATATTTATCTTATTTGATCCATCTAATTCAAATTCTTGGGTAGTGCAAAATAATTGGTTAGTATCTTTGTTAAAGTATAAGTTTGCATTTGTCCGAATCCTTTCTGAGATCATTGGAATAGAGTCTCCTAGAATCTGGTAGTTACCATCTTTTATTGAATATTCATGTAGCTGTAAATAGGTAGAGGCAATGTATTCTGGGTAACTCAAGTTATAAAATGAAGAAGAATCTTTAGAAACAACTAGATTTCTTGATGACACCATTTTTACATCTCCTCGCTTAATATTCCAAAGTTTTTTTATTTTTCTGGTAGCTAGGTTTATTTTGTAACAATCATAATAATACGTTTTTCCAATACTTGGGTCGCCAGTTTCGTTTCCTTCACCTCCAAATAATAAAAGTTCTTGTTTTCCTATGCTTGTTAACCCAGAAAAATATCTGGGAGAAATATTGTCGCCTGTAAATGAAATTAATTCCCATTTATCTGCTTCAATATTGTAGGTGTTAAAATCATTTGAAAGGTGTTGGTTTCCGAAACCTCCAAAAATTAAAAATTGAGGATTTTTAGAGTCAAAGAAAGCATTGTGATGATGCCTTTGTTGAGGTAGTTTCAGTAAGCTATTTGTTTCCCAATATTCTGGGTTATTTAAATCAATTGAGGCAATGGTAGCTTTTCCGAGTAAAACATCATTTAATTCATATACGTAAAGCTTATTGTTTACAGGGTCTAAAAAGCTAGTTCCAAGCCTCATTGGAACGCCTAATTTATTTTTAAAACTATAAAAACTATTGGTTTCTTTATTAAAGTTGTAAAAGTTTAAAGTATCAGAATTCTGAAAGATAAACCTGCTATTATTTTCATCAAAAGTTACAGATGTAACTTGATTAAAAGAAGTAGTGTATCTTAATTTCCAATGATAAGATTCTGTAATTAACCAATTTGGGTGTTTTACAAAACCAGAGCGATTTCCATTTGAATCAAAAACATCCTCTCCTTCACTTTCATTAAAATTAAAAGTATATTTATCTTTTTCGTTAGTAATAATCAATTTTTTAATAGCCATTAAAGGAACATCTATCACATTTTCGTGTTTGCCAAAATAAATTTCGGGTCTTATTTTACTGTTAAATTCATTACCATTTGAATAAAATGCCTTGTCATTAACGAAGAAGGTAATTTTTTTTTCAATTGAATTAAAATTTAAAGAAAGTTTAATCCATTTACGTGTGCCAAGCAAGATGTCGCTTAAGGGTATGGTTAATAGGGTTTTAACTCCATCTAGGTTTAGTTTTATTTCACCAGAACTTTCATTCTTATTTACGTAAACTACTGAATATGAAATTGGCTTATTTTTGTCTTTAATATGAAGAATGTATCCGAAACTTTGTGGATTTATAATTGATAAGTCAAACTCAATTTTGAAATTACTACGAAACGTTGGATGATTGTGTGCAAAAACGTTGTAGGATGTTCTATTAGTAATTAAATCATCATTTGAATTAAAACGAATTCCTTGCGCTAGTCCTGTAAAAGAAGGGAGCACCACTATGATTGCAATTAAGAATTTAATTAAATTTTTAAACATTCTATAGGTAGATTTTTTTTTTAAATTAAAACCGGTGATGAAGATAAAAAAAAATTATTACAAATTCACAAAAGCTGTTAAATTGTAAAACTGTTTCACAAAAAAAAGAGCCAAAATTGAATGGCTCTGCATAATTATTTAAAAAGAATTTTTAGTAATAGTTTTTTTATTTTTTTATAATTTTATAATTATTGATTTCACTAGTTTCTAAATCAGTCGTTTGAATAATATAAAAAACAATAGGTAAATTATTAATATTAAT
>JBNMNO010000055.1:0-17094 GCA_051275695.1 Mariniflexile sp. | reverse complement strand
TTGTAGCGAGAGGGGGGCACGATCCCCCGACCTCCGGGTTATGAATCCGACGCTCTAACCAGCTGAGCTACCTCGCCATAATTTAAGGCTGCAAATATAAAAACAATATTATTCATTGCAATCATAAGTTGCGTAAAATATTATGAAAAAGTATGGCCGTACTTATCAATTAATGTATATATTGGGAACTTAAAATTTTGACAGTACTTATGGAAGAAAAAATCAAATATGAAATTGAATTTACTATACAAGCTTCACCTCAATTAATCTATCAATACATTTCTACACCTTCTGGTTTATCTGAATGGTTTTCAGATAATGTAAATTCTCGTGGGGAGTTATTTACTTTTATTTGGGACGATAGCGAAGAACAAGCGAAATTATTAAGCAAAAAAGTTGGGGAACGCATCAAGTTTAGGTGGATAACCGATGAGGAGGATCTAACATCTTATTTCGAAATTAAAATTCAGGTGGATGAAATAACCAAAGATGTATCGTTAATAGTTACCGATTTTGCTGAAGAAGATGAGGTAGAAGAATCTAAAATGCTTTGGGGAAATCAAATTTCTAGTTTAAAGCAAGTATTAGGTTCATCTTAATTCAAGATAATATATTTAAATTATATTTGTCCCGTTTACAAAAACTATGTGAAACGGGACTTTTTTATGACAAATTTTAACGGAACTATTTTAGAACAAGAGCAATTATTATCAATTCAAAACAGGGGGTATGCTTATGGTGATATGCTCTTTGAAAGTATAAAAGCATCTCACGGTCAATTATTATTTTGGGAAGATCATTATTTTAGACTTATGGCTTCTATGCGAATTATGCGTATGGAGATTCCTATGAATTTTACTATGGAATTTCTTGAAGAGCAAGTTCAAAAAACATTAAAAACAAATCATTTAAGTAAAACATCAGCTAGAGTTAAATTGTTAGTACATAGAAACGAAGGTGGGTTATATTTACCTAATACAAATGATGTAAGTTTTATAATAACGGTTAAGCAAATTGAAGATGATTTTTACACCCTTCAAAACGATTTTTATGAAGTCGATTTGTTTAAAGATTATTATGTGTCTCCTAGTTTATTATCTACCTTAAAAACCAATAACAAAGCGCTTAATGTGGTTGGAAGTATTTATGCTAAAGAAAATAATTTGAATAATTGTTTGATTTTGAATACCAATAAACATGTAATTGAAGCACTAAATGGTAATGTGTTTGTTGTTAAAGGAAATGTTATTAAAACACCTCCTATAAGTGACGGTTGCTTAAAAGGGGTTATGCGTAAACAAATTATAGACGTTTTAGAAAGTATGCCCGAATTTGAATTGAGTGAAGAGTCAGTATCACCTTTTGAGCTTCAAAAAGCCGACGAAATATTTATAACCAATGTTATTGTTGGAATTCAGGTTGTAACTAAATACAGAAAAAAACTATTTAACACAGAAGTTTCAAATAAATTACTTAATAAAATAAATGTAAAATTACGTTTAAGTTAATTGAAATTTGGGTTCTCTGGAGCGTTAGACCAAATGCTGTAATTATCACCAAACTCTAACATTTTTTCTTTCCAAAACGATTCGTAGTTTTTTCCAATGATTTGGTTTTTATAAATGTTTTCGGTAACTAACCATGAATTGGTTTTTAGTTCTTTTTCTAATTGATCGGCGTCCCAACCAGAATAACCCAGAAAGAATTTAATATCATTTTCGGTTATAATTTCTTTAGCAATAAGTTCGGCAACATTACTAAAATCGCCTCCCCAAAATATACCTAAAGAAATTTCTATGCTATTAGGAATTAGGTGCGGAATTTTATGAATAAAGTATAGGTTATCCTGTTCTACAGGGCCTCCGTTGTAAACCTTAAAAGGCGTTTCAACTTCAGGCACTAAATCGTTAATGGTGTAATCTAAGGGCTTGTTAAGAATAAAACCAATAGAACCTTCTGAAGAATGATCTGCTAATAATATAATGGAGCGGTTAAAAGAAACATCACCTATTATTGTAGGTTCGGCGACTAACAAATTACCTTTTTTTGGTGTTATTGTAACCATACTAGTTAAGAATTAGTAATTAAATCTAGTATTATTTTTTTTAAAAAACAACTGTTTCATTAATAAATAAAAAAAAACCTTCAAATTTTGAAGGCTTTTTAAATATAAGAACGTAAATATTTAGTTTACAGCGTTTGATAAATCTGCACCAGCTTTAAACTTAACAACTTTTTTAGCTTTAATCTTGATGGTGGCTCCAGTTTGTGGGTTTCTACCATCTCTTGCAGCTCTTTTAGAAACTGACCAAGATCCAAATCCTACTAAAGAAACGCGGTTACCTTTTTGTAAAGCACCTTCAATTTCAATAAGTGCACATTCTAATGCTTTTTTGGCAGCGGCTTTAGTAATTCCAGCGTGTGCTGCCATTGCATCGATTAAATCTGTTTTGTTCATAATAAAAAATTTAATTATTAATAAATTGGTTACATGTTTTGTTAAATCCTATTACAAATTTATACGGATTATGCAATCATGCAAGTAATAGCAAGGGAAATGCATGGTATTGTTGATAAATTGGAGCTTTTGTTAATAAAGAATATGCGTTTTATCGATTTTTTTTAATTTATTAATGAGAATAAGGGTTTATCGCATTTTGGCATTAACTTCAAACAGATATCCATTTAAAAGAGATTTTGTATCCATCGCACGTTTTCCTGGGAGCTTAATTTCTTTAATTATAATGTAACCATTTAATGTAGCTACTTTTAACTCTTTTTTTGTTGAAATTATAGTTCCAATAGCATTATTGTGTGGTATTTGTTCCTTTTCTGCCATATAAATTTTCACATCTAAAGTATCTTTTCCATTAATTAAAGTACACCATGCTGTTGGATAGGGACTTAGGCCGCGAATTAAGTTGTAAATGGTATCTAAAGAATCGTTCCAATTAATTTTACAAGTATCTCTATCTAGTTTGTAAGCAGTTTTAATGTTAGAAGATTCTGCTTGTGGCATTGTTTTTACATGACCTTTTTTAATTAAAGCGACCGTTTTTAAAACTAATTTGCTTCCTATAAACATTAGTTTATCATGTAAGCTTCCTGCGTTTTCTTCTGGATCAATTTCAATACTTTCTTGAAGAATCATGTCGCCTGTATCAATTTTTTCATCAATAAAGAAGGTTGAAACACCTGTTTTGGCTTCGCCATTAATTATGGCCCAATTAATAGGCGCTGCACCACGATAATTAGGTAATAAAGATGCGTGTAAATTAAAGGTGCCATACTCAGGTATTTGCCAAACTACTTTTGGTAGCATTCTAAAAGCCACAACAATTTGTAAGTTGGCATGGAGTTGTTTTAATTCATTTAAAAAATCCTCATTCTTTAAATTGGTAGGTTGCAAAACGCTTAGGTTTTGTGAAGCGGCATAGTTTTTTACAGCACTCGCGTTAAGTTTTTGTCCGCGTCCAGCGGGTTTGTCGGGAGCTGTTATAACACCTACAACATTATAATTATGTTCTACTAAAGCTTTTAAGGTGGCTACTGCAAAATCGGGCGTACCCATAAAAACGATTCTTAAATCCTTCATAAATGACTTAGTTTATAAGTGTTGGTTGGTGTTATTGAAATAATTTGGTGTTCTAAAAGTAATTTTAAAACGTTTTTTAACTCAGATTCCGAACAATTTAAAGCGGCAATCATGTTTCTGGATGACTGGTCGCCAGTTTCCAATAATTCTATAATGTGTTTTTTAATGGTATTAATATCTTGTGGTTTTGATGGTTTCTTAGTTTTCGTGCAAACCGAACAAATACCACAAGGTTTTGCGTTTTTTTCACCAAAGTAGGCGAGTAGTTGCATGCTTTTGCATACCGAATCATTTTCAACATACTCAAGCATGGCTTTTACCTGATACTGTTTTAGTTCGTTTTGTTGTTCTATGATGGACGCGATTCGGTTGATGGTTTTATCATCTTCCCGCGGTTCGATAAAAGTGACTTGCGCATCAGTTTTTGCTAAATTCAGGGTAATAATTTGGTCGCTTTCCAATTGCAAAAGAGTGTTTGTAACAATGCTTTCGTTTGAGGATGCTTTTTCGGCAATTTTGGCTAAATCAATTTTGGTGTCGTGGTCAAAAATACCGCCATACATTCTTAAAATAGATTTTACTATTAAATTGAACTTTGAATGTGTTTCTAGGTAATTAAAAAGTGACGCACTTGGTATAATAAACTGTGCAGATACTTTGTTTTTAAACTGTTTTGATAGGGTAATGACACTATTCCTGTCTAATAAAAGTAATGCGTTATACGATAAAATTGGACTAAAAGTATAGGTTTTGCAAAAGCTGTTAAAATCAAAATCGAATGTTTCGTATTCACCTTCTCCATACGATATTTGGAAATAGCTGCACAGTTTTCGGTACACTTGTTTTACAAAATCTACCGTTGGTAAAACATTTAAAAACTGATTTTTAACTAATATTTCATCACTATTATTTTTTAAAATTACAGCAAAAGCCTTTTCTCCATTACGCCCCACACGACCAGCTTCTTGAAAATAACTTTCGATACTCTCTGGTAAGTTTAAATGAATTACTGTTTTAACATCGGGTTTATCAATTCCCATCCCAAAAGCATTGGTAGCCACTATAACTTGTTTTTGGTTTTGCAACCAAAGCGTCATATTGGTGTCTTTTTCTGTATTTGGTAACCCGCCGTGGTAATAGGTTGCGGTAATATGTTTCGATTGTAAGAAAGCACTAAGTTCTAAAGTTGATTTTCTGTTTCGAACGTAAATAATAGAGGATTCTTTATATTTCTTTAATATGGTTTGAATACGATAGTATTTGTCATTTTCATGATATACCATGTATGCTAAATTGGGTCTGGAAAACGATTGTTTAAATATTTTAGGCTGAATAAAATCGAGTTCTTTGATGATATCATTCACCACTTCGGGTTTTGCAGATGCCGTTAAAGCTACCACATTAACCGTAGGTTGTAATTGACGCAATAACGCAATGTTTTTGTATGCGGGTCTAAAATCGCTTCCCCATTGCGAAATACAGTGCGCTTCATCTACAGCAATTAAATTCACATTCATTTGCTTAATGCGTTCTTGTACTAACTCCTGCTGCAAGCGTTCGGGCGATAGGTACAGAAATTTATAATTGCCATAAATACAATTATCTAATAGAGTATCTAAATGCTTGTAACTTATACCACTTGTTAGCGCCATGGCTTTAATACCTTTGTCATTAAGTTGCTGTACCTGGTCTTTCATTAAAGCAATTAAAGGAGAAATAACAATACAAATGCCCTCTTTTACCAAGGCAGGAATTTGAAAACATAATGATTTACCACCACCAGTTGGTAACAGCACAAACGTATCTTCTCCTTCAATTACAGCGTTTATGATAGCCTCTTGTTCAGGACGGAACTCGGTAAAATTCCAATAACGTTCTAATATGTTTATGGGTTGTTCCATTTACAGATTTAGAGTTTTCAAAATGTAATCGATTCGATTTTCAATGGTATCAAAAGGAACATCTATTAACGTGTAATTATAATTTTGATAGGTTTTTAATAGGCAATCGTGAATTTCTAAAGCTTGGTCAAAATTTTCGTAACGTTCATTATCACTGGCGTATATGGCTTCCCAAGGTTTTAAAATAAAAACTTCATCATAAGCCGTATTTTTACAAGTTTCGATAAAAGAATCTGGGCAGGTATCCTTTATAAAATCCATATAGGCTAAAACATCGGGTAGGCCTCTATCAAAAAAAGTGATTTCTGCATTCAAATTATCGGCAGCAAGAAATTGTTGATGCCTGCCTTTTAAAAGGAGTTCACTAAACAATAAGGGATTGGTTAAAAACAACTGGTCAATCCCCTCTTTTTTTGCGTCTAGGATAACTTGACGCGAAATTTCTTCAAGGCATGTGTAACCGCGGTTAATCAATTCGTTTATTAAAGTTGATTTTCCAGTTCCAGGAGCACCAGTAATTACAATTTTTTTTGTTTTCAAAAAGCGATAATTTTAGCTGTAAAAATCGGAATTTAACTGCGATAAAAAAAATAGAACAGAAACTATTGCAAATGGTATGAAACTAGGGTTAAACTTTTTGATGGTTGGCTGGGTGCGTTAGGGATTAGAGTGGAAAGCCCACAGTGAGTTCCGATAGCTATCGTAACGAGCGAGGACTTGCAGCATAAAGCCCGACCCTTGCGGTAACGCCCAAATTTTAATTATTTTATTTTTTATAATTTGCTCATGAACTGTATATTTGCACTTTATTAATAAACTATGAGTACAACTCCAAATCCGGATGAATTTTACGAAAAACTAAAAGCACAGTTATACGATACTTCCAGTTGGCCGGCAGAATATTTGTATAAGTTTATTATTAAATCTGATATACACAAAATGGCTCAAATAGAAGCTATTTTTAATAATATTGGTGCGGTAATACATACTAACATGAGCAAAAATGGTAAATACACGAGTATTTCTATTAATGTTTTAATGCGAAACCCTGATGAAGTGGTTGAAAAATACAAGGAAGTTGCAGAAAAAGTCGTTGGTGTTATTAGTCTTTAGTTTTTTTTCGTATTTTGCGCTGGCATAACTACTACATGCCAAACATTTAACTCTACACACTTTATTTTGACAATAGACGATTTAGAATACAACACAGAACGTGAACATTTAATCATTCCGGAGTACGGGCGCCACATGCAGAAAATGATTAACTACGCTAAAACCCGAGAAACAAAAGAGGAACGTAACAAAGTTGCAGGAGCCATTATTTCGGTAATGGGAAATATGCAGCCGCATTTAAGAGATGTGCCAGATTTTCAACATAAACTTTGGGATCAGCTTTTTATAATGGCTAATTTTGAATTAGATGTGGATTCTGTTTTCGAAAAACCTACCAAAGAAATTCTTGAAGAACGCCCAGGACCTTTAAATTATCCTCAAAATTTCCCAAAATATCGTTTTTACGGAAACAATATTAAAACGATGATTGACGTGGCTAATACTTGGGAAGATGGCGAACTAAAAGAAGCCTTAAAATATACCATTGCAAACCACATGAAAAAGTGTTTTTTAAATTGGAATAAAGACACCGTGGAAGATGATGTAATTTATAAGCATTTATATGAGCTGTCTGATGGTAAAATTGATTTAAAAAATTCTGAAGAAGATTTATCAGACTCCACAAGTTTAATGCGAGCAAAAACCAAGTTCCCTAGCAATAATATTAAAAAAGGGGGGCACCATAAAAAAAACCCATCAAACAACACCAATCGTCCAAGAAAACGCTTTTAATACTATATGAGTACATTTAAAATTGAAGGAGGTCACCAACTAAAAGGCAGTATTCAACCACAAGGGGCAAAAAACGAAGCGTTACAAATTTTATGCGCCGTGTTATTAACGCCAGAATTGGTAACTATTCATAATATTCCTGATATTGTAGATGTTAATAAGCTAATAAGTTTATTGAAAAAGTTAGGTGTTAAAGTTGAAAAATTAGCACATGGAACGTACACCTTTCAAGCAGACGCCGTTAATTTAAAATACTTGGAATCGGACGAATTTAAGGTCGACGGCCGTGGTTTACGTGGCTCTATCATGATTGTAGGCCCCATGTTGGCGCGTTTTGGTAAAGGATATATTCCAAAACCTGGAGGTGATAAAATTGGTCGTCGCAGGTTAGATACACACTTTGAAGGCCTTATTAATTTAGGAGCCAAATTTAGATACAGTAAAGAAGAACAGTTTTATGGTGTGGAGGCCGAAAAACTGAAAGGAGCCTATATGCTTCTTGAAGAAGCTTCGGTTACAGGAACCGCCAATATAGTAATGGCAGCTGTTTTAGCTGAAGGCAGAACCACCATTTACAACGCCGCTTGCGAACCTTATTTGCAACAATTATGTAAGATGCTCAACAGAATGGGGGCCCAAATTAGTGGCATTGGTTCTAATATGTTGATTATTGATGGTGTTGATAGTTTAGGTGGTACCGAGCATACCATGTTACCTGATATGATTGAAATTGGTAGCTGGATAGGACTTGCCGCCATGACCAAAAGTGAATTGACAATAACGAATGTTTCATGGGATGATTTGGGGGTTATACCAACCATTTTTAGAAAATTAGGTATCACGGTTGAAAGACGAGGCGACGATATTTATATTCCTGCCCATACCGATGGATACGAAATACAAAGTTTTATTGATGGGTCTATATTAACCATTTCTGATGCGCCTTGGCCTGGATTTACACCCGATTTATTAAGTATTATTTTGGTAGTAGCTACACAAGCTAAAGGGAGTGTGTTAATACATCAAAAAATGTTTGAAAGCCGTTTATTCTTCGTGGATAAATTGATTGACATGGGGGCTAAAATTATTTTATGCGACCCGCATCGTGCTACCGTAATAGGGCATGACTTTAAATCGACTTTAAAAGCGACCACGATGACTTCGCCAGATATTCGTGCAGGTGTGTCGTTATTAATTGCAGCGTTATCTGCAAAAGGAACTTCAATTATTCAAAACATAGAACAGATAGACCGTGGTTACGAACGTATTGATGAGCGGTTACGTGCTATTGGGGCTAAGATTGAAAGAGTGGAGTAAGTTTTTGCATCAATGCGAACCAAATTTTTTATTCACTGTGACCATGTGTTGATTGGATTTTGGGATTTGGTTATTTCTATATCCTAATAAATTAATAGGTTTACGTAAAAAAAGCCTCCATTTTTAAATGGAAGCTTTTAAACAGTTTATGATAAAGGCAACTTAAGGTCTTCCTTTTAATCGTTTTTCAATTTTTTGTTTAATGCCCGTTAAACGTTTCATAAGATCCATAATTTCTGGATCTTTTTCTGTTTTATAAATAGTGTTTAAACTTAATATAAGGTCTTTGACTTCTCTTGATGCTTCAATGCGTTCGCTTGTTGTTTTAAAAGATTGTTTTCTTTGTTCGAATTCTAAAGCGTTGTTAATAGTTTCCATGAATTTTAATGTGTTTTAATAAACTTATGATAATCTTAATTATCAGAATTTCACAAGATACTAAATCTAATAATATTATGGGTTTTTAATGTGAATTATTAAAGAAATATTAACAAAATTGCTTATAGTAAAGCTGTTTTGTAAACCTGCAAACAGCGTTCTCTGGCAAATTTATGGTCAACAACTGGCCTAGGATAGGTGAGTTCTTGAAATTCTGGTACCCATTTGTTTATGTATTCTAACTGTTTATCAAACTTTTCAATTTGCGTGGTTGGATTAAAAATTCTAAAATAAGGAGACGCATCTACGCCGCAACCCGCAACCCATTGCCAGTTCCCTACGTTGCTCGATAGTTCGTAATCGTGTAGTTTTTCCGCAAAATAAGCTTCGCCCCAGCGCCAATCAATAAGCAAGTGTTTGCATAAAAAGCTACCTACCAACATGCGTACGCGGTTGTGCATAAAACCTGTTTGGTTAAGTTGTCGCATGCCGGCGTCTACAAGTGGATACCCCGTTTTACCTTCGCACCAAGATTTAAATTCAACTTCGTTGTTTCGCCATACGATGCGGTCGTATTTGGGTTTAAAACTTTCTGTTGTTGTATGTGGATAATGCCACAGTATTTGCATAAAAAATTCACGCCAAATAAGTTCCTGCCAAAATATTTCGTTTTGTTCGGCAATAGCTTTTTGGATCATGCTGCGAATGCTAACGGTACCAAAACGCAAATGTGGTCCAAGTTTTGAAGTTGAATCTTTAGAAGGGAAATTTCGATTGGCTTCGTAGTTTTCTATAAGTTTTGGGGTTACTCTATAGTCCGCAATTTTTTGAGTTGATGTCTTAAAGCCAATATCGGATAAACTTAAATTTGGTGCATCTTTAATTTTTACAAGATTGTCGAGATAAGGTTTTGTATCAAATATTTTAAAATCACTTAATTTAAAAACGGCTTTCCAAACTTTCATGTATGGTGTATATACCATGTAAGGATTGCCATCTGTCTTTTTTATCTCGCTTTTTTCAAAAATAACCTGGTCTTTACATGTTTTAAAAGAGATGCCTTTTTTCGAAAGTAAGGCTGCTATTTCTAAGTCACGTACTTTGGCATAAGGTTCGTAATCGTTATTGGTGTAAACAGATTCAATGGTGTGATTTTGGATAATAATTTCAAAAACATCGATGGGTTTCCCTTGATAAATTGCCATATTGCTGTGGTGCTCATTTTGCAATGTTTTTCGCAATTTTTGCAGTGTTTGGTGAATAAAGTTTACACGAGCATCATCTTCTGGGAGTTTATCTAAAATTTCAGTATCAAAAATAAAAATAGGGAGTACAGGAAGTGGACTCCTTAAAGCTTCGTAAAAACCTTTGTTGTCATCAAGTCTTAAATCGCGTCGGAACCAGAAAACATTAATGGGATTTTTCATAAAAACGGTTATACGTTTTTGAGTTCAAAATTGTATTTGGGTTCATAAACACCAAATAGTTCTTCTAACTTTTTAGTTCTGTAATTAAATATTTCTTCCAGTTTTGGTTTCACTAAAATAGGATGCACTAATTGTCCCAAAATTCCGAAAGGTACTTTATAGTCAATAATGTCTTCCATTTCAACACCGCCATCTATTTCTTTTATAAAATGCTTATGATGCCATAAAGCATAGGGTCCGAAGCGTTGTTCATCAACAAAGTAATGTTTATCAACGCTATGGGTTATTTCAGTGACCCATTTGGTTTTAATGCCTAAAATAGGTGTTACAATATATTGAATAATTTGTCCCGAAAACATAGGTCTGTCAGCTCCAGATAAAATATGAAATCCCATATATTCTGGCGTAATCACTTTTAAGTTTTTAGGATCGGACAAAAAATCCCAGGCCTGTTGCAATGTAATAGGTAATTTTTGTTTTTTATGAAGCGTATATATTTTCATCTTTAATTATTAAATAAAATGTAGGCATTAAGTGAAGTTGCAATGCACAACCAAATAAAGTAGGGAACTATTAATAGTGTTTTTGTTTTCAATTCGTTTTTAAATGAGAATAAAAAGCTTCCAACAACAATGGTTAACCCCATAATAATGATCAAGCCTATAGTAACTAAATGTTGATTGAAAAATACATAATTCCAAATAACATTCAACACGAATTGTATTAAGAACAAAATTTTTACTTTGTATGTAGGCGTTTTTAAATAGAGATACGCCATATAAATTGAAAAACACAACATGATAGTAGTCCAAGCAACTCCAAAAACCCAACCTGCAGGGGTCCATGGCGCTTGGTTTAACGATGTATACCACTCGGTTCTTGGACCATTATTCATTAACCAAGATCCTACACCTAAAGCTGAGAAGTTAATAATTAAAAAGTAAATTATTGACTTAAGAAGCTTCATGCATTTTTTTTAATTGTTCAATTTGTGGAATTAATTCTTGCGCCAAAGCATATTTTTCGTCACTAAGCCTTCTGTTTATGCTCGATAATTCGTGCCATTCTTTCATTAATTTTTTGAAAGTAGCTTCCAATTTTTCGACTTCCGATTTTTTTCTAAATAAGTTGAACATAATTTTTATTTTAAGTGTTTTTTGATTTTATCGCTTAACGGATTTGTTGACGAAAAATAATAATCTATTAATTCACCTTTTTTACCCACTAAATACTTTTGAAAATTCCATTTTACAGACGAACTGGAGCTTCCATTTTTATCTTGTTGGGTTAACCATTGGTAGAGTGGGTGCTGGTTTTTGCCCTTTACATCAACTTTTTCAGTCATTAAAAAGGTAACCCCATAATTTTGCTGACAAAAGGTTTGAATATCTATAGCAGTTCCCGGTTCCTGACCACCAAATTGATTACAAGGAACACCTATAATCATCAGTTTGTCTTTATGAGTATCATAGAGTTGCTGTAAGTCTTCATACTGCCCTGTAAAGCCACATTTGGACGCTACGTTTACAAATAGTATGTATTTGTCTTTATACTCAGAAAGGCTGATGGGAGCGCCGTTAAGTGCGTTTATTTTGATAGAATAAACAGATTCCATAGGGTCGGTTTTTGGTTTTGAAGTGCTAAAGAGTGAAAACATACAATACATTATAATTAATAATTTCATTTTTAAATTTTAAAGGAAACAATACCACAATCCATTTCAAATATTTGTCCAGACATGGATGCGGCTTGGTCTGATAATAAAAAGGCAGCCATACCAGCAACTTCATCTGGATTTAAAAACTTTTTAAGCGGATGGCGTTCTTTAATATTTTCAATCATTTTGTCGTTTCGCAATAATTTTGAAGCCAATTGTGTGTTCGTAATTGTTGGTGCAATAGCATTAATTCTAACTGTTGGTGCTAATTCGGCACCTAATGATTTCACCAATCCTTCAACTCCAGATTTCGCTGTGGCAATACTGGCGTGGTATGGCATTCCTAATTTTGAGGCCACGGTACTAAAAAGTAAAATAGAAGGCTTAGCACCTTTTTTTAAAGCCTCTAAATATTTATGAATTGCTTTTACCGCACCTAATACATTTATTTCAAAATCGTCTCTAAAATCATCTAAACTTAATCTTGATATAGGTTTTAAGTTTATGCTTCCAGGGCAATATATTAATCCGTCTAAAGCTTCAATTTCTGGCAATTCGTCTTTAAGAACATCGCAAAGGTAGTTTGTTAAGTTTGCATGGCTTAATTCTGGCGAAGTACGACTTATATTTATAATATTATGGGTGTCTACCAAAGTGTTTATAATAGCTTTTCCTATTCCTTTACTTCCACCAATAACGACTATTGTTTTCATTCTTTTTAAATATTGCTCATTAAATGACGGCCATTCAATCGTTTCTCTACTTTTCGTTTTATGGCTGTTAAGCTTTTCATGATGTCCATAATCTGTTCATCTTTTTTACGCTTATAAATTTCGTTCAATCCTAATATTAAAGCTTTTGCTTTTCTTGAAATTTCAATTCTGTCGCTTGTTGTAAGCGATTTTAATTTTATTTGTTCAAACTCTAAGGCTTCGTTTATAATATCCATAACATTAATTTTTAATATAGTTTTGTAATTCTGCTATTTTTGAGGCCGTATTGAATTGTCCGCCATAATACGATGTTACTGTTGCCGATGATTCATCTTTTATTCCACGTGATGACACACATAAATGTTTGGCATCAATAATAACTGCAACATCTTCGGTGCCTAAGATCTGCTTTAAATCTTCAGCAATTTGATTGGTTAAACGCTCTTGCACTTGCGGACGTTTTGCATAATATTGAACGATTCTGTTCAATTTTGACAAACCAATAACTTTCCCTGAAGAAATATATGCTACGTGTGCTTTCCCAATAATAGGTACAAAATGATGTTCGCAGTTGGAGTAGAAACTTATATTTTTTTCCACCAACATTTGATTGTATTGATATTTATTATCAAATAATGCAATTTTTGGTTTGTTGGCAGGATTTAATCCAGAGAAAACCTCGTCAATGTACATTTTTGCTACACGTTCGGGTGTGCCTTTTAAAGAGTCATCAGTTAAATCTAAACCCATTACTTCCATAATTTCTTCAAACAATAAAGCGATACGTTGCTTTTTTTTAGTATCCGAAAGTTTGAATGCGTCTGGTCTCATTGGGGTTTCTAGACCTGTGTATAAATGGTCGTCTCCAATATCTTCATTAGTAAATCCGATGAGTTTGTAATCTTTCTTTTTCTTTACTTCTAATATTTCAGTATTCATAGTGTTTTTTGTTTGTCCTGTCTTTATGTACTCATCTCATAAAGCAAAGCAACTTTATCGTTTTGAAATCGAGTTGTGTGTTATTTGTTTTTGTCTGGAACATTTAAAACGTCCCTTATCAAATGTTCGTAATTTTTGATGTTTAGTAGCGCGCCCTTGAACACGTTTTCGCCACATTTTAAAGCTGCTCAGTTTTAGTTCTCTACGCATAAGTTCTATAACTTCTTGTTCAGAAATTGAAAACTGAAATGTTATCGCCTCAAAAGGGGTGCGGTCTTCCCAAGCCATTTCAATAATACGGTCAATATCGCTATCGGTATAAATCAAGATAATTCCGAAAAGCTATATCGGGATTCATACGCTATTTTTTTATCTAACAATTTGTCAAAAAAACTTTTATTTTCTTTAAAAGTTATAGTGTTTTTAAAATGAATAAAACGTCCCTGCGCATGAATACTACTTCCGTTGGCTTTATAAATTACCAATTGATAATAAGGAATAACCCAAGTAAAATTTCTTAAGCCTTTATTTATTCTGATGAGAATTCCAATGGGGCGCAATTCTATATTTGCATAATTTGCATCTGACACACTGTTTTGATATGTTTTCATATTTATACTAACATCATCAATTATCATGCGTTTAGAGCCAATACCCTTCATTTTAATAGACTGTAAAAGCCCAATGGGCTTGCCTACTAAATCGTTTATTAATTCGTCTTGCTCTTTATTTGTTAATGTAGTTTCTAAAATCATATCTAAAGGTAGTCAATTTTTTATAATGTTTAATGAAATTTTAAAAAGATTAAACAAAAATTAACATTATAATTATTTTACTCAAGTTTTTGGTCGCAGTATGACATAAATCATACTCTATTGGTAGTGTTACAATTATATTTGTTTTTAGGAAAAAAGTATCATATGAAAAGTTTGTTATTAGGTAATGAGGCACTAGCTCAAGGCAGTATTGATGCTGGCTTATCAGGAGTTTATGCTTATCCTGGAACCCCTTCTACTGAAATTACTGAATATATACAAAGGTCAAAACTTGCTAAGGAATTGAAAATTCATGCTACTTGGTCTGTTAATGAGAAAACGGCTATGGAGTCTGCTCTTGGAATGTCATATACAGGTTTAAGAGCCATGGTTGTTATGAAGCATGTAGGGTTAAATGTGGCTTCAGATGTTTTTATGAATATGGCCGTTTCGGGAATTAATGGAGGCCTTGTGGTTGTTGTGGCAGATGATCCTTCCATGCACTCATCACAGAACGAACAAGATTCAAGGTTTTATGGAAAATTTGCTATGATTCCCATATTAGAGCCTTCAAACCAGCAAGAGGCTTATGATATTATGCATTATGCCTTTGATCTGTCTGAAGAATTAAAACTACCGGTTTTGTTAAGAATGGTAACCCGTTTGTCTCATTCGCGTGCTGGCATTGAATTTCGGGAAAAAAGAGCACAGAATGTGATGCAATTACCTCATGATACTTCAAGATTTGCATTAATCCCCATGAATGCCAAAAAACAATTCGATAAACTGGTTAATAAAAAAAGTCTTTTAATTGAGATTTCTGAAAACTCTATGCACAATAGTTTAAAGTTAAGTGAGGATAAAGATATAGGTATTATAGCCTGTGGCATCGCTTATAACTATGTGATGGAAAATATAGGTGATGATGAAGGGTATTATTCTATTTTAAAAATATCGCAATATCCTTTACCTAAAGAAAAAATTAAAAAATTATATAAGCATTGCGATAAGATTTTAGTTGTTGAAGAAGGGTATCCTGTAGTTGAAGAATTATTGCATAACTATTTTGATGAAAATGATAAAATAAAAGGAAGAATATCTGGTGATATCCCACGAACGGGAGAACTGAACCCTAATATAGTTGGCCATTCATTAGGGATTTTTCAAGGACATCCAAAATCGATTCCTTCCGTAGTTGCACCAAGACCTCCACAGTTGTGCGAAGGCTGTGGGCATACCGATCTTTTTAATACTATTAATGAATTGATACCTGAAATTGGGAATAAAAACGTTTTTGGAGATATAGGCTGTTATGCTCTAGGAGCCTTACCACCATTAAATACCATAAACACATTAATAGATATGGGCGCTTCCATTACTATGGCAAAAGGGGCAGCAGATGCCGGACTAGAGAATGCCATTGCAATTATTGGAGATTCTACCTTTACCCATTCTGGAATGACGGGATTATTGGATGCCGTTTATGAAAATTCACCTATTACCGTCATTATTTCTGATAATTCGGCTATTGCCATGACTGGAGCCCAAGAATCAAGTGCCGTAGGCAGATTGCATAATATTTGTCTGGGTCTTGGGGTGCATCCCGATCATCTTAAAAAGATGATTCCTTTAAAGAAAAATCATGATGAAAACGTAGAACTCCTGAGAAATGAGTTAAAATATAAAGGCGTTTCCGTTATTATTTCTGAAAGAGCATGTGTGAGATTATCCAGAGACCAAAAAGAAGAAATTAAAGCTAAAATCGCTTCATTAAGCTAAAATTAAAGCATGAAAACAAATATTATATTATCGGGTGTTGGTGGACAAGGTATTTTAACCATTGCCGCCGTATTAGATACGGCTGCATTAAATGAAAATTTGTTTGTAAAACAATCTGAAGTTCATGGCATGAGTCAACGTGGTGGTGCTGTGCAATGCCATGTAAGAATCTCTGATAAACAAATATTTTCTGACCTCATTCCTGAAGGAAAAGCAGACTTAATATTATCAGTAGAACCTATGGAATTGTTAAGATATATGCCCTTTTTGAATAAATACGGCTGGTTGGTTACAGACTCACATGCATTTATTAATATGGATAACTATCCAGAAAAAAATGATTTATTCGAACAAATTAAAAAGCATCCGTATCATGTCATTATAAACGCCACAGAAATTGCTAAAAAAATAGGCAATTCAAAAGTGGCCAATATAGTATTGCTTGGCGCTGCTGCTTCTATTATTCCGTTATCAGAAAAAAGTCTTCTTGAGGCTATCAAAAAATTGTTTCAGCATAAAAGTGACAAAATAATAAGCTTGAACTTAGAAGCCTTTTTTGAGGGAAAAAAATAGCCAAAGAAATTACTGATTTAGCTACCAATAATTAATTAAATATATAAATTAAGAGCTTTTAACTTTAGAATTATTAAGTACCTTTTTTACGGCTTTCGCTAAAATAAGGGCACCTTTTTCAATACTCTCTTTTGGCATATTTGAAAAAGAAAGTCGCAATCTATCATCCTTTTTACTAGCCGGGTCAAAGGTTCTTCCTGTTACAAATACAACGC
>JBNMNO010000054.1:0-17433 GCA_051275695.1 Mariniflexile sp. | reverse complement strand
ATAAATGAGGTGGATAAGAAAGTTGTATCCAGTTTTTTGAACTATGTCCAGTTGAAAAACTCACCAAGAAACAGAAATAATTATAGAACTTGTTTTAGTAGCTTATTTCAAGTACTGGAGGACAACGAAATTATAAACAAAAATTTCATTAAAAGCATCAAGATTTTAAAGACAAATCCAGAACGTAATAAGACTTACTCAGAAAAGCAGCATCTAGAGATTTTTAAATATCTCGAAACCCAAGACCCATTATTACTGTTGTTTATTAAGTTCGTGTCATATAATTTTTTAAGACCCATAGAAGTTTGTAGATTAAGAGTAAAGGACATCAATTTAGATGCCAATACACTGCAATTTAGAGCAAAGAACAAAGTATTAAAAACCAAGCTTATACCCATAAAATTGGTTGAAGAACTGCCAGACTTATCAAATATGGATGGCGAATTGCTTTTGTTTACGCCTAATGCAATTGGAGGCACATGGGAGACAGCTTTAGCTAATAGGAGAGGGTACTTTACAAATCGCTTTAATATGGTGGTAAAGAAGCATTATGGGTTGGATTCTAAATACGGCTTATATAGTTTCAGACATACCTTTATAACAAAATTGTACAGGTCTTTAGTAAGCGATTCGTCACCACATGCAGCGAAAAGTAGTTTGATGCAGATTACAGGTCATTCCACGATGTCAGCTTTAGAAAAATATTTGAGAGATATAGATGCAGAATTGCCGGAGGATTATTCAATACATTTAAATTCTTAGAATGAGCGCAAGCAATGACATGGAAGCACTATTAAAACGCATATATCTGCCAACGGTATTTTATTTCCCCTATGAATTATTTCCAAATCTATCACAGGAAACAAAAAAGAACTTGGAAGCATATCATTTTTTTGAAGACTTGGGAATTTTAAAGATTGATGGTAAGGTAAGTTCAATTAATGAAGCAGCCAACAGTTTAGAACTGTATAAAAAAGATGTGATTTTAGAAAGTAATTTATTTCAACTTTTAGAAATGAAAGAACGACTAAAGAGTCAATCGTTTGGATTTTTATTAGAAAAGTACCTAGCGAACGTAAATGTATGGATTTACGCCTATAATTGGTTGAGTTTGAATTTGGTTAAGCAAATACCCCAAGCGTCTAAATCCCATATACCCTTATTTGAGTATCAAAAGGTGATTTTGGAAAATCATTTAACAACTCTTAAACAATATTTTAAATTTAAGGCGAATGATAATCCAACCACGGATGAAATGGTAAATGTTTTGTTGGATAATAACGAAACATTATCTTTAGATAAAGCATTAATTAATGATATTGTCGAAGCCTCTAAAGATATAAAGAATATTGAAAAACAAAAACCAATTAAAAAAGCTAAAAAGCAACTCTTATTAACTGCCAAACAAGCAGATGATTATCTATTAAAAACTGTTTTTAGAATAAAGACAGATTAATTATATTTCATAATAAAACTAAATTAAAGGGTTGTCCTAGAAGAAATATATAAAGTAATTAACAATGAATAAAGCCATAAGCAAAGCTTCCATAAATTTAAAATTATCTGACGACTTAAAGGAAAAAATAAAGCGTAAAGCAGATTTAAAACAACAAACGGTCTCGCAATACATGAGGGCGTTGTTGTCGAACTACTATGATGGTTCGCTTTGCAAAAACGAAATTGCAAAGAATGAAAGAAAGGAGTTTATTAACTCTACAGAGTTTTTGCAACTCGTTGTATGGATATATTCAATCAAAAGATCTAATAAATTTAAAGAAAGTGACAAAAATATTGAAAAGTATATACGAACACTAAAAAAAGTGGAAGAACACTTGCCTGCAAATCTAGTGACAGAATTCGACAAGGTATTGTCTGATATAATACGTTCGATCAATACAAAATCAATAGTCTCTAAAGATTATACTTTTGCAGATGGGTATCATTTTACCCCAGAGTTTAACTTTGAAATATTAGAGAAATACCTGCTTAATTTTGGAAATCCAATAGTAGTTCCTCCTATGAAAGGACTAGAATCTCTATTTAAAAAATAGTGATATTAAGGTAATAAATAGAGTGATAAAAAGGTGATAAAAAAGTGATAAAAAAAATTATCAGCATTTTTTGTGTTGTGTTTGTGTTTTAAATTATTCAAAAATGAGCACAAAAATTAGCATCAAAGCGCATTTTTTAGTAAAAACAACCAAAATATCTGTAAAACAAAAAGTGATAAAATAATATTTAATTTACTGTTATTTTGAGCGATTAGTCGTTCTGTAAATATTTGACATGTTATTATAGGGGGCTTCTGCACAAAGCCAATGTGAATTTTGAAAATTCCTGGAATAGTTTTCTCGAAATTGGTGAATTAAAATTCAAAAAAAAAATCGCGAAAAATAAACCATGGTTTTTTATTCAAATTCTATTTCTTAGAGAAGTTTTATTATGGAGTAATAAAATTGTTTTAATTAGCCAAATAACCGCCAAATATAAATTATAAAATTAATTCTTCTTCAAATAAAAAATGATCTTTAAGATTTGTTTTTTAGCTCAGTTCTTTGTTGGCATTTCGTTTTTTTGTCAGATTGCTGTTGTTCCAATAAATTGGATAGGGCGGACAAAGTGAGCTGCCTAAAGCGGATAAAAGTAAGCATTGCAATAATTATTGCAAATCCTTTTAATAGCCTAGGATGAAAAGAGTTTTTAAGTGGCTCAAAAAATTCCGTTTTCAGTGGTTCACTTTAACCGTTTTTTGAAGCCAAACAGCTTCTTCATGTCTATTTGCAAAGAAGCGATGGGCACTCATTCCGCATATTCTCTGGGCGTTTTAAGGGAGTGTTCATAATAAGCTTTAAAAGCATTAATTAATTGAACTTACAACATTTTATATCAAAAAATTATTATTTTGTTGTACCATTAATAATTTTTGTTATTTGCTTTTTGGTTTTCTGATAATTGAGTAATTGAATATCCATTTGGTGTAAGCCCTTTTCTATCATATCTTTGTGAAGTAATTCGTATATCGTAGGATGTGTTAAGATATTTGAATTAAAACCTCAAATTCCTACTAACTACTTGTTTTGACAAAAAAAAAAACACTTTATAATGGCTAAGGGTAAGAAAAAAATAACAAGCAAAGATATTGCAATGGAATTGGGCATCTCAAGATCCGTGGTGTCTTTCGTGTTAAACGGCAAGAATAAGGAAATGAGAATTAGTGATGAACTCACTAAAA
This sequence comes from Mariniflexile sp., assembly GCA_051275695.1. GTDB lineage: Bacteria > Bacteroidota > Bacteroidia > Flavobacteriales > Flavobacteriaceae > Mariniflexile. The sequence continues at coordinate 14,201 of JBNMNO010000054.1, read as the reverse complement.
AAGTCCTTGAACTTGTTGAAACTAGAAATTATCAAACAAACCATATAGCCAAAAGCCTTAAAACTGGTAAAACTCATACTATTGGATTAATAGTAGCAGATATTGCAAACCCTTTTTTTGCAGAAATTGCAAGTGAAATTGAAAAGGAAGTTAGAAAAAAGGGATATAGTGTATTTTTTTGCAGTTCTAATGAGAATAAAAAGAACTTTAATTTTCAATTAGAAAATTTTAAAAACCGTCAGGTCGATGGATTAATATTAATACCACCTATTAATAGCGATAAAATTTTGACTTTATTAGGCTCTCAAAATATTCCTTTTGTTATTTTGGATAGAGTTTTTGAGAATTTGAGTGTAAACTCTGTTAATATTAATAATCATAAGGCAGCTTATGATGCAACAACTCGGTTAATCAATAACGGTAGGAAACATATAGCTTTAATTAACGTAAATAATGAACTAGTTACTATGGGACAGCGTACTATTGGTTATACCGATGCTGTAATGGATAGTGGTATGAAAGTCAATTCAGAATTAATAAAGCAATTAAAATTTAGTAATGTGGCAAAAGATGTTAATGAAGCTGTTAAAGCGGTAATCTTGAACAATGCCGACGCTGTTATTTTTACTACAAATAAACTTGGGGTACAAGGTATTCAAGCAATTAGTAATATGGAAAAAAGAATACCTGAAGATATTGCAGTAATTAGTTTTGATGATACTACTGCTTATGCTGTTGCAAAAACATCTATAACAGCGATTAAACAACCTTTGGAACAAATGTGCAAAGAAGCTGTTAGGATTTTAATGAAATCGATTGATAAAAGTGAAAGCAATATAGATACTGAGCAGGTAATTTTAGACGCAAGTTTTATTGTTAGAGAATCATGTCCTTAACCTAAAACGCCTTTCCAAATTAGCTAAAAAACGTAGTTGAATACAATCTTTAATTGACAAAATTTGTCAAATAAAACGAAGGATTTTTAATCTAAAGAATTCCTCGAGGTCCTACCTTGGAGTAGTTCATTATATTAGTTAACTTTTTTCAATAATGGTTAAAGAGCAATTGTACCATAAAGAATCATTAAAACAATACATTTCCAATTAATCTTTTAATAACGAGCATGTTAAATTTTTAAAAAGTTTGCATAAATAAATAACTTTACATAAATTTGCTAAATCGAGTAAGCATTTTTTATATCTTTAGCTTATCATGTTAATCTCAATAGAAAAATACAATGAAAAAGGCAAACAAAATAAGTATAAAGGAAAAGATATCATACGGCTTCGGCGATTTTGCCTCCTCTACTTTTTGGACCCTGTTTTCCATGTTTCTTTTATATTTCTATACAGATGTATATGGAATAACTGCAGCTGCAGCAGGTACAATGTTTCTTGTAGCTAGATTATGGGATACGACAAATGATCCAATAATGGGAATGATTTGTGATCGCACAAAAACACGTTGGGGAAAATTTAGACCCTTCCTATTATTTGGTGCGCTTCCTTTTACTATCATTGGGATTCTGACTTTTACAACACCAGATTTAGGTCCATCAGGAAAATTGATTTATGCATATATCACCTATACTTTGATGATGATGGTCTATACGGCGGTGAATGTACCATATGCTTCCTTGCTTGGTGTAATGACCAAAGATACAGATGAAAGAACGTCATTAGCTTCCTTTCGATTTATTGGGGGATTTTGTGCAGGTTTAATGGTTACTGCTACTGCTAATTATTTAGTGGAATATTTCAAAACGACAGGAGATTTAGCCTCAGCATATCAAAAGACTGTTGCGATTTACGCAATAATAGCAGGAGTATTTTTTGTGCTTACTTTTATTGGGACTAAAGAAAGGCTCGATCCTGAAGAAGTGGAGTCTTCTACTTTAAAGGAAGACCTTGGTGATTTAATAAAGAATAAACCTTGGTTTATAATGCTTGGGGCTGCAATTGCGGTTCTTATATTCAACTCGTTAAGAGGTGGTGCAATTTTATATTATTTTAAGTATTTTATTGGCGACCAAACGATTGCTTTTTTTGGTGAAGTATCTCAAGGAGCACTATCGGCTGCCTTTATGAGCAGTGGTTATGCAACCAGTTTACTGGGTGTTATCATGGCAATTCCAGTAGCTACTCGAATAGGAAAAAAGAATACATTTATCCTTTCAGGATTAGTATGTACAATACTTTCCATCCTGTTTTTCTTCCTTCCTCCAGAGCAAATAGAATTGATATTCATTATCAATATTTTGATAGGTATTTTTTCAGCTATGGCTTTCCCACTAATTTGGGCCATGTATGGAGATGTTTCCGACTATTCTGAATTGAAAACGGGTCGTCGAGCTACTGGTCTCATTTTTTCGTCTTCATCAATGTCCCAAAAACTAGGTTGGACTATAGGTGGAGCTATAAGTGGTTGGATACTTGCTGCTTTTGGTTTTATAGCAAATGAAGTGCAAAGTGATGAATCGGTTCTGGGTATTCGATTGATGATTAGCATTTTTGCAGCAGTAGGAGCACTAATTTCAATAGCCATTATGTATTTCTATCCATTAACAGAAAAATTTATGAAAGAGGAAGTAGAAGGACCACTAGAAGAGGCAAGGGCTAAATACAATGAAGCAAACATATAAAAGGCCAAAGAAGAGAAAGAATGAAATCACGTCATAATGGCTAAGGATAAGAAAAAAATAACAAGCAAAGATATAGCAAGGGAATTGTGAATATCAAGATTTGTTGTTTCTTTCGTGTTAAACGGCAACAATAAGGAAATGAGAATTGGTTATGTCATAATTTTATTACATTGGTACATTAAAAAAAGTATTTTTATGTTAAATATTCATCCAGTATATAATTTAATTCCGAAAAAATTTGTTCAATTAAATATAATTATATATTTTGGCTAACTCGGTTTAGCTATATAATATCTATTAATAATGCTAACACGTGTTAGCAAGAAAATCAATCCATAAGGATGAATCATAAGAATAAATTTGGTTTCGTGTTAGTTATACTATTTTTTGTAACTACACATTTAAGTTTTGCACAACAAGAATCAGGAAGAATTAATGGTAAAGTTATTGATGCTTCAACAGGAGATGAACTAGTTTATGCCAGTGTAGTTGTTAAGGGTACAACCAAGGGCGTTACAACAGATATTGATGGAAGCTTTGAACTTGAAATTCCACCTGGAGCTTATTCGTTGTTATTTTCTTATATCGGTTATCAGGAAGCTGAAAAGCAAGTAACTGTAAAAGCTAATGAAACAGTTGTGGTTAATGTTGAGTTGATTCCTGGAGACCAATTAGACGAAATTGTGGTTTCGGTTCAGGTTAGGGGACAATTGGCTGCCATCAGAGAGCAAGTGGCTTCTAATAAAATTGCAAACATTATTTCTGCTGAGAAAATGGTAGAGTTACCAGATGCTAATGCCGCCGAAGCTATTGGGCGTTTGCCGGGAATAGCCTTGGAACGTAATTCTGGAGAAGCAAATAAGTTGGTTATTAGAGGGTTAGATCCTGCTCAAAGCAATGTAACCATTGGGGGCGTAAAAATGGCATCTACAAGTGTTGAAGATAGAAGTGCAGATTTAAGTATGATACAGAGTGAAATGCTGGCTGGAGTAGAGGTTTCTAAAACCTTGCGTGCCGATATGGATGCTGGTGCTACGGGTGGTACAGTAGATGTGAGGTTAGCCACAGCAAGAGAAAAACCTAGTTTTAATGCTATGTCAGAAAGCGGATATAGTAATTTATTTTCAAATGTTGGCGATTCTAAAACATCTGTAGGTGGTTCGACCCGTTTTTTAAAAAGCAAATTTGGGGCAAAGATTCAAGGAACTTATGAGCAAAAACAATTATCCTCTCAACGTTTTAGAGCTGGATATTCAGACCGAATTATTGAGCAAGTTTTAGATGAAGATGGTAATTTAACTGGCGAGCAAAATTTTTTAGCAAGAACTCAAACAGCAGCTTTACAGCAAGTAGAAACTATCCGTGAACGCATTGGGGTAAGTTTGGTGTTGGATTTTAAGAGTAGCTTTTATGAGATGTCTTTTTTGAACCTTGTTAATAAAACAACAGATGATGTTATTGATAGAGACGAGAATTATAACTTTTTAGATAATACAATGCCTTTTAGGTTTACAGTTTCAGCAACAGAGACTGAAAGTGTAAATAGAACACATTTATTAGAAAATAAATTCAACTTTTTAGGTACAACATTAAACTTAAGCCTGTCACATACCGAGGTAAAAAGAACGGGCATTGGTCAAATATTTCCTTTTCTAGAGCTTAGTACAACAGCACCTTTTATTGATCAAAATTATTTAATATTTAGGCAGCCATTAGAAGTGCTAGATTTATATGGAGGAACTAATGTTTCCGATAACAAACTTAGGTCGGACGACAGAAATACTTCAGAATTAACAGATAAAAACTACGATATAAATCTAGATTGGGACATCCCTTTTAAGCTTGAGAAGTTGAATATAACAGGGGTTTTCTCTGTTGGAGGGAAATATCATGTGTTAAAAAGGGAAAGCAATCAGGAACAGATTTTTGCAGATTACCTTGCTGGCAGAGGTTTATCAACAAGAACCAGATATCTAGAAGTATTTCCTAATGTAAATTGGCCCGCTGGAGATGCACAAGGTATTCTTGCCACAAATTTTGTGGATCCAAATTATAATCCACCAACTATTAATGGTCTGTACAGTTTAAATTGGTCACCAAATATTGGCCTTATGAAAAGCATGCAAGACCAGCTTTATGCAACTCATCCTGATTTATTTCACTCAAGAGGCCAACAAAGTTACACCAATGATTATAGCAATAGAGAAGAGCAGGTAGCTGCGTATGTAATGGCAGAAATAAATATAGGAAAGCTTCAGTTAGTTCCTGGTATTCGTATGGAAAAAGTAAATACTGATTATAGCGCTTTTACAATATTAACAAATCCTGTAAATACAAATGGGATTACTGGAGTTCCAGATTCTATTTCTGTAAAACGGGATAATAAGCTGTTTTTCCCATCTATCAATGCAAAATATCAATTAGGAGAGTCGTTTGCTTTAAGAGGTGCTGTTTACAAAAGTGTTATCCGCCCTGGTTTTATTCAGTTATCGCCTAAAACGGTGGTAAATCCAAACAGCAATAATTTTTCATCGGGCAACCCATTTTTAGAGCCAGCTACTGCCTGGAATTATGATATTTTATTAGAGGTTTACAATAGCAAATTTGGCTTGTTAACAATCAATCCTTTTTATAAGAGAATAGATAATTCTATAGTGAATCTAGGTCGTTATTTTCCGCTTCGAAATGATAGAATTGTTTCAGCGCCTGATGGATTTGTAGAATCACTCCCGGGGACTGATTTTTATCCTGTAGATAATTTGCAGGATGTTAGCCAAACAACAATCCCAATAAACAATCCTGAAAAGGAAGAATATTATGGCGTAGAGTTTTCTTATCAAACCAACTTTAGAAGGCTAAAAAGCAAAGTATTAAAAGGGATTGTTTTAGATGTAAACGTAACTTTAAGTCGTTCTAAAAGGGTATCCCCTGTTTTTAAAGATGTGGTAATCGGTATTGATAGTACGGGTTTTATACCTCGAGATATTATTGGTTATGAGTATCGAACACAAGAAGCAGGTGCTTCTCAACCGGGTTTTGTGACAAATTTGATACTAGGATGGGATCACAAAGGGTTTAGTGCTAGGGCGTCCTACCGTTTTCAAGATAAAATAGGCAGTGGCTTAGATGATGTAAGTTTTGCAGATAACTATACCGATATATTTCAGACTTTAGATGTAAGCATTAAGCAAAAAATAGCCAAAGGTTTAGATATATACCTTAATGCAACAAATTTAACGGGTCATATAGATAAGAGATATAGGGTATATCCAACAGGTGAGCGCTTTCCAATAAATGAACAAAATTATGGAAGTAGAGGACAGCTGGGAGTAAGATATCGATTCTAAATTTAATAATTAAAAATAGTAGTAAAAGAAGGGCTACTATATAATAATTCCTTCTGTTATATTAATTTAAAATTTAATCTCATGAAAATGAAAACTTTACTTAAACAAGTCGCTTTTATTGTGACGATGATTGCAACTATCACTTATACCCAAGTGGTAGAGGCCCAAGATACCATACAAATACCTAGTGGGGTAGGAAATGTGGGGCTTTTAGAAGCCACCATTAACGGCGATATAGATGGAGGTGGTGCCCGACTACACCCTAACAGAGTTTATAAACTGTTAGCAGGCTTTCACTTTGTTCAATCGGCTATTAACGTGAACAACGACACAGGAACCATTAGAATTGTAGGGGAAACAGGCGGTAAAAAACCTGTAATCATTCCTTTAACAACCGCTAGCGTTGGCCCTGGAAATAATATTATTAGAAGTAGTTTAGAATTGAAAAACCTTCATATACAAGGTAGAGATGATGAAGGCGGCGCATGGGGCAATTATCTATTTCAAGTTAGAGGCGTCGACAGAAGTTTATTTGTAGAAGACTGTTTGATAGAATTTCCGGAAAGAGCTTTTAGGTTGAATCAAATAACTGGAAGTATTACCATTGAGATGAGGAATAATTATTTTAGAGATTTCTTTGTAGAGGGTCAACAATGGGCTGGAAATATATTTGATGCGAAAGGAAGGCCTCTTGAAAGCTTAATATTTGAAAATAATACGGTAAGCAATTCGGGATGTCCTTTGCTTATGCAAAATCAAATGATAACTTATGCACTTATTAACCACAACACATTTATTAATACAAGTACTTTTGTTAATTTAAACCCAAATTTTTACGAGGCGTATATTACCAATAACTTGTTCTACAATACCAATACAATGGGTAAAGATTCTGCCAATGATTTGGCTAGTCCAGATGAACAGGCTATGGCAATCATAGGAGTCGACACGCTTGATATTAATATAGGAGTAGCAGGAATTCCATTATATGCCATGGATGGTGGACAAACATCTGTAATTGCACCTTATAACGATGTAAGCAATTATAAAATTTACGTAGCCGATAATATTTATTTCAACCAGGCAACATTGGATCTGTATAATAGTGGAGCTTATAGTGCAGCATTTCCTAATGTTGCTCCTGAATCTTATCTTAGTTGGTTTGCACCTGGACCTCACATGGTTGATGTTCCGGCATTATTTACAGGAGCTAGAGAAGATGCATTATTTGATGGAAATGCTGGAATGATTAGAGAGAATAATATTTTTGGTCAAGATCCAGGCTTAGGCACAGAAGCTATTTCTGTAGCAGAAGCTGCGCAACTTGCCATTTGGCAACGTTTAAGGTATGAAGTTCCTACGGAAATGGGAACTCCAGATATGACAAGTTATTTATTTGGCGATTTTAACCCAATGACAATACCAGGTGTAGGATCAGAAGATAGCGATGGTATTCCAAAATTTTCGGATTTAATAGAAGATTTTTCAATTGGTTCTTTTCCATCAAACATTGATGGCCATACAATTGGTGCTTTGCACTGGACATCAGAGATAGATAGCTATGATCCGGTAGATGGGCTAGCTGACATAATTACGGCATATAATAATAGTCTTTCTGTAGATGATATAGCAAACAATATTTTTGAACTTAAAGGTTATCCTAACCCAAGTAATAATGAGGCAGTTATTCAATTCAATATGCCAAATGGATCAAATGTAAAAATGTCTGTATACAATATTTTGGGTGCTCATATTACGACACTGGTTGATAATGAGTCGTATTCAGCTGGAGTACACAGCGTTAAATGGAATACCTCAAATATAAATTCAGGACTATATTTCCTTAAGTTGGAAGCTGGAAATTCAAGTCAAACTTTAAAAATGATGGTAGCACATTAATATTATAAGAAGGTTACCGAGATGTATTTTTTCGGTAACCTTTTTTATTTTAAAATATTCAAATAAGGGCAATAAAATTAAGTCTGATATTGAGATATGAATGATATTTTTCTGACATACATAGCCATGAAAGTTTGTTGATACTGTAAGTAGTTCCATTAATCATACTCAGAATAAATTTAGCCAAAAGACAATCTTGCATAACAGATTCCAACGATCGATGTAAAACAGTATATGACTACAATTCTCAATTGAAAAGAAACTTTATAATAGTAGTTGATTTAGTTAGATGTTGCAATGCCTAAAGTCTTGATATATTGGTTATTGCATTTTTTATATCTATTAGATATAAGCCCGTATTCCAAATCAAATTAATATGAGAATTGTAAATTAAAATTAAATGAGATGTCATTAGGCGATTATTATATAGGTATTGATATAGGGGGAACAAAATGCGCACTTATTGCTGGAACAGAACAAATGGAAATTCTGCATCGTGTACAGTTTGCAACGCATACAAATAATGGACCCGATTACGCCATTACAAAAATATTAGAAAGTATTACAGAAATTCAAAAAAAATTTGAAGAGCGAAATCTAAAAGCAATAGGTATTAGCTGTGGAGGACCGTTAAATAGCAAAACAGGTATCATTCATTCGCCTCCTAACTTACCAGGATGGAAAAATATTCCAATTGTCGATATCATAAAAGAGAAAACAAACACACCAACCTTTATACAAAATGATGCCAATGCTTGTGCTTTAGCCGAATGGAAATTTGGAGCAGGTAAAGGCTCTAATAATATGGTCTTTTTAACCTTTGGTACAGGATTAGGGGCAGGACTTATATTAGATGGAAAGCTATATACAGGAACAAACGATAACGCAGGAGAAGTTGGGCATATTCGGCTTAATAACGACGGGCCAATAGGGCATAATAAAGCTGGATCGTTCGAAGGATTTTGTAGTGGTTCAGGCATTACTAAATTAGCACAGCTAAAGGCTGAAGAAGAATTAAATAAAGGACGAAAATTATCTTATTGCGAATCGTATGATGAATTACAAGGTATTACTACTTTACAATTGGCAAATCTTGCCAATGCAGGAGATAAAGATGCTTTGGAGTTATTTAATATTTCAGCAAAACAATTAGGTATTGGGCTTTCTATAATAATCGATATGTTAAACCCTGAACGGATTGTAATTGGAAGTGTATATGCTCGGAATCCACAGTTGTTTAATGGATTGACAAGTGAAATTATAGATAAGGAAGCATTGGCTGGTTCTTGGAATGTATGTAAAATAGTCCCAGCAGAATTGGGCGATAAAGTTGGAGACTTTGCAAGCTTAAGTGTTGCAATTGATGGTTACTCTCGATTAAACTAATAAAAAATGAGTGTAGAAAAAATGCTGGAAGACCTAGTAGTTCGCAACCCAGAGTTGGGAGCTGCAAAAAAAGATATTTCAAAGGCTTTTGAATTATTAAAAAATTCTTATGAAAATCACGGAAAATTACTAATTTGTGGAAACGGAGGAAGTGCAGCTGATTCAGATCACATAGTAGGCGAGTTAATGAAACGGTTTTCCATCCCAAGAGCTATACCAGAAGAATTAAAAACAAAACTTGAAAGCAACTTTGGAGAACAGGGTAAATATATGGCAAGCAAACTTGAAGGGTCTTTGCCTGCTATTTCCTTAAATGGACATAATGCACTGAGTTCGGCTTTTGCCAACGATGTAGATGCGCAACTAATATATGCGCAACAGGTAGTTGGCTATGGAAATAAAGAAGATGTTTTACTTGGGATATCAACGTCTGGTAATGCAAAAAACGTAGTTGCAGCAATGATTGTTGCAAAAGCTAAAGGTATGAAGGTTTTGGGGCTTGTGGGAAGAGACGGAGGCGAATTTAATAAGTATTGCGATGTATTAATTAATGTTGGAGGAGATTGCACACCTCAAATACAAGAACTGCATTTGCCTGTATATCACGTGCTTTGTCAAACGCTGGAATATCACTTTTTTGGCGAAACAAAATAGAGCATCAATATTATATGGTGACCAAAATCTGTTACTTAGACTAGCTTAATTAAAAACATGAAAACTAGATTAACATTATTATTAGTGGTTTTTTGCATGGAACTTTTTGCATCGTGCTCAAGAAAATCTGTTATTACTTTAGCACCCTTATTTCAGGATAATATGGTGCTTCAGCAACAAAGCAAAGTTCCGATATGGGGATGGGCAGAGCCTAATTCAGTAATAAATATTTATTCGTCTTGGAATGATAAGACAATAACTGCAAAATCAGACTCAACTGGTAAGTTTACTACTAACCTAGAAACTATAGGAGCTGGAGGACCTTTTCAAATAGAAATTTCATCTGCTAATAAAATAGTGCTTGAAAATGTTATGTTGGGTGAGGTTTGGTTGTGTTCGGGTCAGTCAAATATGGAAATGCCATTGAAAGGTTGGTTACCAAATGATATAATAGCTAACTCTGAGGAAGAAATTTCTGCAGCTAACTTTCCAAACATTAGATTATTCAATGTGCCTCGTGAAATTTCATTATCTCCACAAGAAAAGAGTGGTGGCTCATGGAAATTATGTACTCCAGAAAATGCAGTCGATTTTTCTGCTGTTGCCTTTTTTTTTGCAAGGAATTTAAACAAGGAATTAGATGTTCCTATAGGTTTAATCCAATCGACTTGGGGAGGAACACCCGTTGAAAGTTGGATGCCTATAGGATATGCCGAAAAAGTTGAACGCTTCGCGAATATTCGTAACGACTTTAAAATCGAAGAAAAAAACGAATTAAAATACCAGCAATGGATTCAGGGAATGGAGAAATACGATTTTTCGAACCTGCGATACAGTCAAATGAATGACTACATGGATTCAATTTTACCATTAATCAATGGTTTTGATGAAAATGATAAGACATGGGAAACGCACGAAATTCCAAAAGGATTTGAGGCAGAGTTTGGCAATATTGATCCAATAGTATGGTATCGTAAGGAATTTATTTTTAATGGAGATAGTTCAAAAGAAGGGTACAAATTGTTTTTAGGTCCGATAGATGATTTAGATGCTACCTACCTTAATGGAATTAAGATAGGGGAAGATGAAGGTTGGCAAAAAGATAGGATTTATAATATTCAACCTAAATTGTTAAAAGATGGTAAAAATGTTTTAGCAGTTCGAGTGTTAGATAATGCTGGTGGCGGAGGCATATATAAGGGAGATCCATCTATCAAGAACGAAAACAAGGTAATAGTTTCATTGAAAGGTGACTGGAAATACAAGATGTTGGGGTGCTTTGAAAACCCATCAACTTTTCGTCTTTTTAACAAGGAAAGCAATCTCAAAAATCGTCCAAAACTATTGCTTAATCAACAAAGTCCAACTGTCTTGTACAATGCCATGATTGATCCGCTTATACCATATAAAATAAAAGGTGTTATATGGTATCAAGGAGAAAACAATGTGTGGTTTCCTGAAGAATATGCAAAATCATTTCCGCTTTTAATAGATTCATGGCGTGATATATGGGTACAAGGTGATTTTTCTTTTTATTTTGTACAAATAGCTCCTTATAACTACAATTCTAATATGAATAGTATGGCTGCAGTATTGCGGGAATCACAACGTATCACTATGAAATTGCCCAATACAGGTATGGTGATCACTTCAGATATTGGGGATGTTGATAATATTCATCCTGCCAACAAGCAAGATGTAGGTAAGCGATTAGCATTATGGGCAATGAATAAGACTTATGGAAAAAAAGATGTTGTCTATTCTGGTCCTCTATACAAGAGCATTATAACAGAAGGAAATAATATAAGAGTTAATTTTGATAATGTAGGCAGTGGCTTATTTTGTCCAGATACGGCTTTGACATTCTTTGAAATAGCAGGAAAAGATGGTAAATATTATCCAGCTGAAGCCAGAATAGATGGAGAACAGGTTGTGGTAAAAAGTATAAAAGTAAAGCAACCAGTTCATGTACGTTTTGGGTGGACAGATACTGCAATCCCAAATTTGTTTAATAAAGAAAGGCTTCCTGCGGCTTCGTTCTCTTCAGAAATGATGGGCATAGAAGGAAATCAAGAATCTAGAAGGCAAACCCGCAACAATGAATAGTCTAAGAGATAACGAATAAAAATTAATTATTTAAGAATGAATATGAAGCTTACAAATATAATTAGTTTGAAATGGTTAACATTTTTAATGATTGTAACCTTTTTTCTTTCGTTTACATGTGTGAGCCAAAACGCTTCTGATTTGCCTAATATTATTTTCATTATAACCGATGATCAACAATCTGGGTTAACCAGTATTGAAGGAAATACAGTTTCAAAAACTCCAAATATTGACAGAATTGTAAAAGAAGGGGCGACATTTGAAAAATTCTTTGTGGCTACACCTCTATGTTCACCTAGTAGAGCCAGTTTTCTTACTGGGCAGTATGCGCAAAAACATGCCGTTATAAACAACGACCGTATAGGATTGGATGTTATCAGCCATACGCTAATGACATGGCCACGACAATTACGCGAGAATGGCTATAAAACAGCATATATCGGGAAATGGCACATGGGACTTGATGACTCTCGTCGCCCTGGATTTGACCGTTGGTTAAGCTTTAAAGGACAGGGAATTTTTGTAAATGGCGTAGTTAATGATGAAGGAATCATTAAACAATTTGATGGTAATATGACCGATTATTTGAATGAACAAGCTGTGAATTTTCTAAAAGAGAATAGCAAAAATCAACCCTTTGCGATGATTCTGTCTCATAAAGCGGTTCACTCTCCCATAATACCAGCAGAGAGACATAGCGCATATTATGCTGATTATGAGTATGAGGCACCGCCTGTTAGTAGGGGCAATATTGAGAGCAAGCCTGTATTACAAAGGAATGTGCCGTGGAGACCGCCTTATGAATATGAAAACATTGTGCCTGAACCGGGAGAACCAAGACGAGGAAGGGGTAATGATAGGACGAGCATAGTTGCCGACCAAATGCGCTGCTTGTTAAGCGTTGATGAAGGTGTTGGGGAAATATTTAAAGTACTTGAAGAAAAGGGGCAGTTAGACAATACAATTATTGTTTATACCAGTGATAACGGAATGCTTATGGGAGAACATAATAGATTCCATACCAAGCGTTGGGCATACGATAATGTATTGCGCGTACCATTTTTTATCCGATATCCAAAAATGATTGAAGCAGGAAGTAAAATAGATAAAATGGTATTAAATATTGATTGGGCACCAACTGTATATAATCTTGTAGGCGTTGAGCCAATGATTCCTGTACATGGAAAATCATTTTTGCCGCTGTTTGAGTCTGAAGAGGCAGAATGGAGAAGATCTTTTTACGCTGAATATTTTCATGAAAAAGTAGCACGAAATGCACCTTCATGGCAAGCTGTGAGAACAAACGATTGGAAATATGTCAATTATGTTGGTTTAAATACCGATGAAATGAATGAATTGTATGACCTTAAAAAGGATCCAAGTGAAGAGTTTAACTTATATAAAAATCCAGCTTATAAGCAACAACTTGAGACAATGAAAATAGAGTTGCAAAACAAACTTTCAAAAATCAATAACAAATAAAACATTATGAAAATGAATCAGATGAGAACTAACATATTTTTGCTTGTTATAGCTCTTCTAATATTATCCTGTAAACAAGAGAAACCCAATAAGAAACCCAATGTATTGCTCATTATTGCAGATGATATGCGTACAGAACTCAATTGTTATGGTGCTGATTATATTCATTCTCCCAATATTGATAATTTGGCAAAGAATGGGGTACTATTTAATAATGCTTATGTACAACAGGCTGTTTGTTCTGCTTCTAGGGCCAGCTTCTTGAGTGGAGTTCGCCCCAATACTACAGGTGTGGATTATCCGTATAGCAATTATTTTATGAATGAATTTTGGCCTGCTCATCCGATGTTAGCAGAACATTTTGAACAAAATGGTTACTACGCCCACACCTTTGGGAAAATACACCATGGTGGGCCATCTGACAAGCTAAAAACAGACCATTATAATCCTAAAACAGGTTTGAATACCGGAAAGTTTTATGCACTTCCTGAAAATATTGAGAAAGGAGGCGCGAGAGGTCGAAGTATAGAAACACCACCTTACGAAAGTGCCGATGTGTCGGATGAAGCATACGTTGATGGATTGATTGCTCAAGAAGCGGTAAAGGTTATATCACAACAAAAAGAGACTAAAGAACCTTTCTTCATAGCGGTTGGATTCAATAAACCACACCTCCCTTTTAATGC
>JBNMNO010000053.1:0-17755 GCA_051275695.1 Mariniflexile sp. | reverse complement strand
TCATTACATAAAACATTTAATGATAATGGGGTAAGTCCGTTTGAGTTTGCGAAAAGAGCGAAATCTATGGGTTTTGAAACGGTGGAATACGTTTCTCAACTGTACAAAAAACAAATTGATGCGTTGGTTTTTGATACCGTTATTGACTCTCTCAAAAAAGAAAGCGAAAAATATAGTTTAAAAAACAATTTAATTATGGTTGATCATGAAGGTGATTTGGCTGCTCCAGATATAGTTCTAAGAAACCAAGCCGTTGAGAATCATAAAAAATGGGTAGATGCCGCTGAAAAGTTAGGGTGTCAAGCTATTAGAGTAAATACATTTGGCACCAATGATTCAGAAGTTTGGGCAGAAACTGTTGTGGATGGTCTTAAAAAATTATCAGATTATGCAGCAACCAAAAACATTAATGTCATATGTGAAAATCATGGTTGGTTATCTTCAGATATACCTAAATTAATGCAAGCAATTCATAGGGTTAATAGGCCTAATTGTGGAACACTTCCGGATTTTGGTAATTGGTGTATAAAGCGCTCTGAAGATTATTTTGGTGGCGGATGTTTGGAGCTATTTCATGATAAATATGAAGGTGTTAAATTAATGTTGCCTAAAGCTTTTGGCGTTAGTGCAAAATCTTACAACTTTGACCAAAATGGTAATGAAACCACTATCGATTATGTAAAAATGCTACAAATAGTAAAAGATTCCGGTTTTAAAGGATATGTAGGTGTTGAATTTGAGACTCAAGGAATGGATGAGAAAGAAGGCATTATGGCGACCAAAAATCTGTTGATTAAAGCAGCCAAAGAATTAGAGCATAAAAACTAACTAAACGCTATATGAAAAAATCAATTCAATATCAGCTATCCTTTATGATGTTCCTCGAATTCTTTATTTGGGGGGGGTGGTTCGTAACGTTAGGTTCTTTTTTGGGAAATAATTTAAATGCTTCTGGGGCAGAAACAGGCATGGCGTATTCTACCCAATCCTGGGGAGCTATTATTGCGCCTTTTATTATAGGTTTAATTGCAGACCGATTCTTTAATGCGGAAAAAATTCTTGGAATTTTACATCTTTTGGGAGCGGTACTTATGTATCAAATGTCGCAGTCTGGAGAGTTTGCAACCTTTTATCCTTATGTATTAGGGTATATGATTGCATACATGCCAACACTGGCTTTAGTAAATTCAGTGGCCTTTAATCAAATGAATGACCCCGCAAAACAATTCCCTTTTGTTCGAGTGTTTGGCACTATAGGTTGGATTCTTGCTGGTTTATTAATAAGTTTTGCATTTAAATGGGATTCGGCAAGTAATATAGCCTCAGGCATGTTATCCAACACATTTACTATGGTTGCAATAGCCTCTGTTGTTTTAGGAGTTTTTAGTTTCACATTGCCAAAAACACCACCTAAGATTAATAAAAACGAAAAACTGACAATCTCAAACATATTAGGATTAGAGGCCCTAAGGTTATTTAAGGATAGAAACTTTTTGGTGTTCTTCGTTTCATCTGTATTAATTTGTATTCCTTTAGCGTTTTATTATCAAAATATAAGTTTATTCTTGACTGAGTATAAAGTTGAAAACTCCACGGCATGGGCTTCTTTAGGGCAAATTTCAGAAGTTGGATTTATGTTGTTACTGCCATTTTTCTTTAAAAAATTCGGATTTAAAAAAACCATTCTTTTTGGAATGTTAGCCTGGGGCATTAGATATGCCTTATTTGCTTATGGTAATACGGGCGATTTATTTTTTATGCTGGTCACAGGTATTGCATTGCATGGAATTTGTTATGATTTCTTTTTTGTGTCTGGACAAATTTATACCGATTCTAAGGCAGGAGAAAAAGTAAAAAGTGCTGCACAAGGGTTAATTACATTGGCAACTTACGGCATAGGAATGTTAGTTGGGTTTTGGGTCGCTGGGCAAATAGTAGATAAAAATGCTTTGGCAGATGGTACGCACAGTTGGCAGGATGTTTGGCTATTTCCAGCATTTTTTGCAATTGGTGTGCTAGTATTTTTTGCATTATTATTTAAAGATGAAAAAGTAGAATATAAAGAAGCTTAAAATAAATGAGTAATAAAATTAAATTAGGAATTTTAGGAGGGGGTGGTGATTCGCTTATTGGTGTATTACATCGAATAGCATCATCTATGTATGATAAGTATCAAATTGTAGGCGGTGTTTTTAATCCTGTATGGAAAGAAAATATTGGTTTTGCGGAAAACATCGGATTACCAACCAATAGAATTTATAAAGATTTTGAAACTTTAATTAATGAAGAATTGAAACTCCCAACTAACGAAAGAATGCAGGTGGTTTCTATCCTTACACCTAATTTTCTTCATTTCCCAATGGCTAAAAGGCTTTTAGAAAATGGGTTTAATGTTATTTGTGAAAAACCAATGACCACCACCTATGAAGAAGCCAAAATATTAAATGATATCTTGAAAAAGGCGCAGACCGTTTTTGCAGTAACCTATACTTACACCGGTTATCCAATGGTACGTCAAATGCGAGACATGATAAAAAATGGGGACTTAGGTAATATTCAAAAGGTTGATGCACAATATTATCAAGGTTGGATAAATCCAATTATTCATGATAAAGAAAAACGTTCTACTACATGGCGGTTAAATCCTGAAAAATCTGGCATTAGTTGTTGCATTGGAGATATTGGTACACATGCTTTTGATATGCTTGAGTATGTATCTGGACTTAAAATAGAATCTGTTTTGGCAGATTTAAATTATTTATATTCTAATAATAAAATGGATATAGATGGTACGGTATTGTTACGGTGTAGCAATAATGTAAAAGGGGTTATTTGTACAAGCCAAATTGCGACAGGGGAGGAAAATAGTTTTATTGTAAAAGTTTATGGCGATAAAGCAGGATTAAAATGGGAACAAGAAAATCCAAATTATTTATACTTGATGGAAGACGGTAAACCCATGCAAGTTTTAAAACCAGGACATTCGTACAATTCTCCATTATCATTGGAAGGAACAAAATTACCTCCAGGACATCCGGAAGGTATTTTTGATTCGATGGGTAATATTTATAATGGTGTTGCAAAAGCAATAAATAAAGAACTGTATAATGAAGGTGAGTTTCCAACCATGGTTGATGGTGTAAGAGGTGTTAATTTTATTGAGAAAGCAGTTGAATCGCACCAAAAAGGTAACGTTTGGGTGAAAATTGAAAATATTTAAAAATGAAAACTATCAAAGGACCCGCCATATTTTTAGCACAATTTATGGATGACAAAGCCCCATATAATTCTTTGGATGGATTATGTAAATGGGCAAGCGATTTAGGTTATAAAGGTGTTCAAATGCCAACCTTAGATCCTCGTTTAATTGACTTAACTAAAGCCGCCGATAGTCAAACCTATTGCGATGAGTTATTGGGAAAAATTAATTCCTATGGCTTAGAATTAACAGAGCTTTCAACCCATATCCAAGGGCAGTTAGTTGCTGTGCATCCTGCACATGATTTAATGTTTGATGTATTTGTGCCTCATCATTTAAAAGGAAATCCGAAAGAAAGGACTGCTTGGGCAATTCAAGAAATGAAACATGCAGCTATTGCAAGTAGAAGATTAAATTTAAAAGCGCATGCAACCTTTTCAGGTTCATTGCTATGGCCAATGATGCATCCATGGCCGCAACAGCCAAAAGGTTTGGTGGAAATGGGTTTCGGTGAACTTGCTAAACGTTGGTTGCCAATTTTGAACACATTTGATGAGAATGGTGTAGATGTTTGTTATGAAGTGCATCCTGTGGAAGATATCCATGATGGGGATACTTTTGAGCGTTTTTTGGCTGCCACAGGAAATCATAAGCGTGTGAATATTTTGTACGATCCTTCTCATTTTGTGCTTCAACAACTTGATTATATTGCTTATATAGATCATTATCATGAGTTTATTAAGGCGTTTCATGTTAAAGATGCAGAATTTAACCCAACAGGTAAAAAGGGAGCCTTTGGTGGTTATAACGATTGGAAAGATAGAGCGGGCCGTTATCGTTCGCCTGGAGATGGAAAGATAGACTTTAAAAAGGTGTTTTCAAAACTAACGGAATATGGATGCGATGTTTGGGCTGTTTTAGAGTGGGAATGTGTTATAAAAAGTCCTGAGCAAGGCGCCAGAGAAGGCGTTCCTTTTATATCAAACCATATTATTGATGCTTCTAATAAAAGATTTGACAATTTTGCTGGAGGTGATACAACTGATGAAACGTATTTAAAACAAATTTTAGGGTTATAAACCATTTAATTAATTAAAATGAAGAAACTAATTTTTCTTATGATGCTGTTAGTAATAAATACGGCATGTAAACAAACAACTAAAGAACCAATTCAAACAGAATTAGAAATTTTGGAAGAATCTGAAATGAAAACAGAACCAGAATGGGTTTACCTCTTTGATGGTACCTCTTTTGATAATTGGAGAGGCTATTTAACAGATGGTATGTATCCTGAATGGTCTATCGAAAATGGAACAATGGCTTTTACGCCTGGAGAAACGGGAGGAAAAAATATTATCACAAAAAGCACTTATACTAATTTTGAGTTGTCTTTAGAATGGAAAATATCAGAAGGAGGTAATAGTGGTATATTTTGGAGTGTTTTTGAAGATCCTAAGTTTAACGAAGCATATCAAACAGGTCCCGAAATTCAGGTATTAGATAATGAACGTCATCCTGATGCTTTAGCAAATCCTAAATTTCATCAAGCAGGTGCACTATATGATATGGTTCAGCCTAAAAAAGATGTATGCAAACCTGCTGGGGAATGGAATTTATGTGTATTAAAAGTTGATCATAAAACGAACCAAGGTAGTATAACATTAAATGGTTCTGAAATTGTAAAATTTCCAGTTCATGGCAAGGATTGGAATGCTATGGTTGAAAATTCGAAATTTAATGGATGGGAAGGTTTTGGAATGCATCAAACTGGTCATATAGGATTACAGGATCATGGTGACAAAGTTTGGTTTAAAAACATTAAAATAAAAAACCTATAAAACAACTTTTGTATTGAATATTTATAAAAAAAGGAATTCAATATCGAATTCCTTTTTTTATAAAATAAAATTGTTTTGTATATAAACACATTATTCATAATAAATAGCAAATATTTATTAAATATTAATAATTCTTTTAAAAAAGTAAATACTTTTTAGTACTTGTATTAAATAAAATTTTAGATTTACAATATGAAAATATTAAAAAATAAAATACGTTGTTCTATACCCGGTTTGCCCGTGCGCAGTCGCCGCCGCTTTTAGTCTTTTTGTTATAGCCAAACTCAAACGTTATTTTAATTTTTTTCATAGTGACCAAAACATCAATTACATCTTATAAAAATCCCGTTAGTTATTTAATTAACAAACGCTTTTTTGGCTACATTTTTCCGCGTCGCCCTTAAGGTGTACTTCAATTTAAAGATTTAGAAAAGTCTAGTTCATCAAAAAAATAACTCTAACTTTTAATTCATATTTAAAATTATAATGGAAATTGTTATTGCCGATACATCACATTCTATTTACGCAGAAATAATTTGCGATACTATTGCAGAATCTGCTACTGTTAGAGGGACTGGTATTGCCAGACGTACTCCTGAATATATAACAAAAAAGATTGAAAATGGTAATGCTGTTATTGCATTAGATGGCGATAAATTCGCTGGGTTTTGTTATATAGAAATTTGGGGACATGGTAAATATGTAGCCAATTCAGGCTTAATTGTACATCCCGATTACCGTGGCGCTGGATTAGCTAAAAAAATAAAGCATAAAGTATTTAAACATTCAAGAACTAAGTTCCCGGATGCGAAAGTATTTAGTATTACAACCGGTTTAGCGGTTATGAAAATGAACACCGATTTGGGGTATAAGCCCGTTCCGTTTTCAGAATTAACAGACGACCCAACGTTTTGGGATGGGTGTCAAACGTGTAAAAATTACGATGTTTTAACACGTACAAGCAGGAAAATGTGTTTGTGCACAGGGATGTTATACGACCCTAAAAACCAGATTCCAAGCGAACCAAGAAAAATAAAAGAAAAGGTTTTTAACAGATTAAAACATATTAAAGAAACCATGTTTTTAAAAAAAGATAAAAAAGAGTAAAATGAAAAAGTTAGTTATAGCCTATAGTGGCGGATTAGATACATCGTATTGTGCAGTAAGTTTATCAAAGAAGTTTGATGTTCATGCGGTAAGTGTAAATACAGGCGGATTTACCAAAACTGAAATTCAACATATAGAATCTAATGCCTATAAAATGGGTGTTTCAACTTATAAGAATATTGATGCTGTTGCTACATTTTATCAAAAAGTAGTGAAGTATTTAATTTTTGGAAATGTTTTAAAAAATAACACCTATCCACTATCTGTAAGTGCAGAACGAATTATTCAAGCTATTGAAATTGTTGAGTACGCAAAAAGTATAGGTGCTGATTATATTGCCCATGGCAGTACGGGTGCAGGAAACGACCAAGTGCGTTTCGATATGATTTTTCAAACCTTGGCACCAGAAATTGGAATTATCACGCCCATCAGAGATGAGAAGCTAACCCGTCAACAAGAAATCGACTATTTAAAAGCAAACGGGATTGATATGTCTTGGGAAAAAGCTAAATATTCAGTAAACAAAGGTCTTTGGGGAGCCAGTGTTGGGGGGTCTGAAACTTTAACTTCAGATAAGCCATTACCAGATAGTGCGTATCCTTCGCAATTAAAACATACAGAAGAAGAAAAAGTGGTGTTAACATTTTTACAAGGGGAATTAGTTGCTGTAAACGGCATTAAAAATGATCCTGAAATTAATATTGAAGTTTTAAATAACTTGGCTAAAGCCTATGCTATTGGTAGAGATATTCATGTAGGTGATACCATTATTGGGATTAAAGGACGTGTTGGTTTTGAAGCTGCTGCTGCCTTGATTACTATAAAAGCACATCATTTATTAGAAAAACACACCCTCACAAAATGGCAATTACAACATAAAGAATATTTAGCTAGTTTTTATGGTATGCATTTGCATGAAGGTCAGTACTTAGATCCCGTAATGCGAAACATAGAGGCTTTTTTGCAAAGTAGTCAGGACAAGGTAAGTGGCGATGTATTTGTAACTTTAAGGCCATACCATTTTAATTTAGATGGTATTATCTCTAAGCACGATTTAATGAATGCGAATTTTGGTAGTTATGGTGAAGAAAATAAAGGATGGACAGCCGATGAGGCTAAAGGATTTATAAAAATCTTAGGAAATCAAAATAAAATTTATCATCAAGTAAATTCTTAAATTATGATTCAAGTTGGTATTATTGGAGGTGCAGGTTATACAGCAGGAGAATTAATTAGATTATTAATTAACCACCCTGAAACAGCTATAAATTTCGTGTATAGCACGTCCAATGCGGGAAATAAAATTAGCAGTATTCATCAAGATTTATTTGGTGACTTAGATATGAATTTTATAGACACCATTAATCCTAATGTGGATGTTTTGTTTTTATGTTTGGGTCATGGAAATTCTGTGAAGTTTTTATCTACTAATGAGTTTTCAGACACTACCAGAATTATTGATTTAGGGAATGATTTTAGACTTGAAAAAGACAAAGTTTTTCATGGAAAAAACTTTGTTTATGGCTTGCCAGAATTACAAAGAGAAGCTATTAAAAGCGCAGATTATATTGCTAATCCCGGGTGTTTTGCAACGGCCATTCAATTAGCATTGTTGCCATTAGCTCAACAAAACTTGTTAAGTGATGATGTGCACGTAAATGCAGTTACAGGTGCTACGGGTGCAGGAACGTCGTTATCTGATAGTTCACATTTTCCTTGGAGAGATAATAACTTTTCGTATTACAAGCCGTTTACGCATCAGCATTTAGGCGAAATTAATCAGTCGGTTAAACAATTGCAGCATAGTTTTTCATCCGACATTCTTTTTATGCCAAATAGAGGGAATTTTTCGAGAGGCATTTTTGCAACGGCTTACACCAATTTTGAAGGGGCTTTAGAAGAAGCTAAAGATTTGTTTAAAACATTTTATAAGGATGCTAAATTCACCTTTGTTTCGGATGATGTTTTGCATTTAAAACAAGTGGTTAATACTAATAAATGTTTAATTCATTTGCATAAACACAATAACAAATTATTGGTAACAAGTATTATTGATAATTTATTAAAAGGTGCCTCAGGACAAGCCATTCAGAATATGAATTTAATGTTTGGTTTCGAAGAAACAACAGGCTTGCAGTTAAAAGCGACTTATTTTTAAATAGTCCTTTTGCTGAAATTAATATTGTATTTCACAAAAGTGTTGTGTTAGCGATTGAAGCGGCATCCTTTTTTGAGGCACGAAAAAAAAGATATAGCGTAAAGCGCGACCTTTAGGTAACGCCAAAAAAGAATATAAAATAGTAGAATCATGAAAATAGCCATTATTGGAACAGGAAATTTGGGGAGTTCTATTGCAAAAGGACTGATTAATAATAAGTCGTTCACATCATTATATTTAAGTGATAAGAATACAACGGCTGTTAAAGTTTTTGGCGATGAAGATTATGTGACAATAACTAATGATAATGTTTTAGCTGTTCAAGAATCGGACATGATTATTTTTGCTTTACAACCTAAACATATTAATGGGGTTTTGGAAAGTGTTGGTTCTGTGATTTCCGAAAACCATGTAGTAATTTCGGTGGCTGCAGGTGTTGATATTGCCAGAATTGAAGGCATTATAGGAAGTGATAAAAACATTATTAGGGTGATGCCCAATACGGCGATTTCTATTGGAAAATCGATGACTTGTATTGCGGCCAATGTAAAAGCACAAGACAAGGTGGCTATGGCTCAAGCCATTTTTAACCAACTGGGAACTACTATGGTAATTCCAGAAGATTTAGTACAAGCGGCAACGGTTATTTGCGCTAGTGGTATTGCGTTTTGGATGCGCCTTGTGCGCGCCACTACGCAAGGCGCTATACAATTAGGTTTTGAAGCAGAACAGGCGCATGAATTGGCAACACAAACCTGTTTTGGCGCCGCTAGTTTGCTGTTGGAATCTGGTAGGCATCCGGAACAGGAAATAGACCGTGTAACAACTCCTAGTGGTTGTACTATTGAAGGTCTAAATGCGATGGAGCACCAAGGTTTAAGTTCGGCTTTAATACAAGGTATTGTGGCTTCGTTTGAAAAAATTAATCAAATTAAAAATAATTAAAATGCCATTATTTGACGTTTACCCATTATATAATGTAACGCCTGTTTCTGGTACAGATGTGCATGTTTATGACGATGCTGGTGTAGAATATTTAGACCTTTATGGAGGTCATGCAGTAATTTCTATAGGACATTCACACCCTAATTATGTGAAGGCGGTTACTAAGCAGGTTTCAACACTTGGCTTTTACTCGAATGCGATTCAAAACCCATTGCAAGTAGAACTTGCCAATAAAATTGAATCTTTATCAGGTTGTAAAGGCTACGAATTGTTTTTATGTAATTCGGGGGCCGAAGCGAACGAAAATGCTTTAAAATTAGCCTCTTTTAAAACAGGAAAATCGCGTGTTATTGCTTTTAATAATGCGTTTCACGGACGTACATCGGCCGCTGTAGCTGTAACCGATAATAAAAATATAGTTGCACCAATAAATGCGCAACAACAAGTGACTTTTTTAGCTTTGAACGATGTTGAAGGGGTAAAAAGAGAATTAGAAAAAGGGGATGTTTGCGCGGTAATTGTGGAGTTTATTCAAGGCGTTGGTGGGTTAGATCAAGGGAGTACTGAGTTTTTCGAGCAAGTGGATGTGCTTTGTAAAGCAAACAACACCTATTTTATTGCCGATGAGGTACAATCTGGTTACGGACGTTCGGGGAAGTTTTTTGCATTTCAGTATTATAACGTAACGCCAGAAGTTATTTCGATAGCTAAAGGTATGGGAAATGGATTCCCTATTGGAGGTATTTTAATTCACCCAAGTATTGATGCGAAACACGGTATGTTGGGGACTACCTTTGGTGGTAATCATTTGGCTTGTGCCGCGGGTTTAGCAGTTTTAAATACTATTGAAGCGGAGAAATTAATTGATAATGTTAATGACATTTCACGCTATTTTATTGCTGTAGCTAAAACAATTCCGCAGATAAAGCATATAAAAGGAAGAGGATTGATGATAGGTTTAGAATTCGATTTTGAAGTTGGAGATCTCAGAAAAAGGCTTATTTACGAGCATCACATGTTTACGGGAGGTGCTTCAAACAAAAAGTTAATTCGAATTTTACCACCATTAACTATTAAAAAAACACATGTCGATCAGTTTTTTGATGCTTTAAAAATAGCATTAAATTAAAAGAGCGTCTTGGATGCTTTGAATCTGTAAGTCTTTGAAACTAAAAAAAATGAACACCTTATTTTCCATAGAAACGAGAAACACTGTATTGCTTAAAATGGCCAGCTACGATAACCATGCAAAAGAAAAAAAGAATATTACTTAAAATTGGTTCGAACACCCTTACTAAAGAAACCGATAATATTTCGAGAGGTAAGATTGAAGACGTCGCAAATCAAATAGCGCTGTTACAAGATACGTGTGAATTTATTATTGTAAGTTCGGGTGCTATTGCTGCCGCAAAACAATTTGTAAAATTAGAGAGTAAAGGGAAAGAAATAACTGTAAAACAAGCATTAGCATCTATTGGTCAGCCACATTTAATGCGAATTTATCAAGAGATTTTCAGGGAATTAGGATTGCTTACTTCGCAATGTTTATTATCATATTCCGATTTTGAAAGGGAGCAAAGCAGAACTAATATTCTAAATACTATTAATATTTTGGTTAGTAATAATTATATACCTATTATTAATGAAAATGACACCGTAGCTACCGATGAGATTAAGTTTGGAGATAATGATAAATTAGGAGCATTAACGGCATCCCTTTTAAATGTTGATTTATTTATAATAGCAACCAATACTAACGGCATTTATACGAAGGAATCTATTGAAAGTAATACACCAAAAACCATTGAAGTAGTTGAAGATTTTGACGAATTATTAAAGCAGGTCGTTAGTTCAAAGTCCAAACATGGAAGCGGTGGTATGCAGTCTAAAATTGAAGCTGCTGCGGTTACTAAAAAAGCACATATAGAAACGTGGATTGTAAATGGATTGGAAGATAATTTCATGGTAAATGCTATGAATAACGAGGTTACGTTTACTAAAATAAAATAATTTAAAATGAAGAATTACACCTCCATACACGATATAGATAATATCAATTCTTGGATTGAGGAAGCTAAAGCATTAAAGCTTAATCCGCTTAAACATGTTAATTTAGGAAAACATAAAACTATTGGGTTATTGTTTTTTAATTCTAGTTTACGTACGCGTTTAAGTACGCAAAAAGCAGCTTTAAATTTAGGTATGGATCCAATTGTTATGAATGTTTCGGGCGATGCATGGGGCATTGAGTTTGGAGATGGTACCATTATGAACGGAAATACGGCAGAGCACATTAAAGAAGCTGCTGCGGTGGTGTCACAATACTGCGATATAATTGCTGTTAGAGCGTTTCCAACCCTAACAGATAAAGAAAAAGATGAGAGTGAGCATGTGTTGAAATCCTTTGTGAAATATGCTTCAGTGCCAATCGTCAATATGGAAAGCGCGACTGGTCACCCACTACAAGGGTTTACCGACGCCATGACTATTTCAGAGCATACCAAAACACCAAAACCTAAAGTAGTTTTAAGTTGGGCGCCACATATAAAATCTTTACCACATGCCGTTGCCAATAGCTTTGTACAAGCCATGCAAAAAATGGATGTGGAGTTTGTTATCACACATCCTGATGGGTATGAGTTAAACCCCGAAATCACGGAGAATACGCCAATAGTTTACAATCAAAAGGCCGCTTTTGCAAAGGCCGATTTTGTCTATGTGAAAAACTGGAGTAGTTACAAGGATTACGGAAAAGTGTTGAATACGGACCCTAACTGGATGATCACCAAAGAGAAATTGGGTACGGCTAAATTTATGCATTGTTTACCTGTAAGACGAAATTTAATAGTTGAAGATGCAGTTTTAGATAGTGAAAATTCACTGGTAATTGAACAGGCAAATAACAGAACCTACGCAGCACAATTAGTATTAAAAAAAATATTAGAAACTCTATAAAATTAGATTGTCAGGTTGAGCGCAGTCGAAACCTTTTCAAAATAACAACAAAAAATGGAAAAATTATCCATAGTTAAAATAGGTGGAAACATTATTGAAGACGATACGTCTTTAAATGCCTTTCTAAAACTTTTTGCTAATTTAAAAGGCAAGAAAATTTTAGTGCATGGTGGCGGAAAACGCGCTACACATATGGCGGCTAAATTAGGTATTGAATCTAAAATGGTAAATGGTAGACGCATCACGGATGCCAAAACTTTAGAAGTTATTACCATGGTTTATGGCGGCTTGGTAAATAAAAATATTGTAGCTCAGTTACAGGTATTACAAGTAGATGCCATTGGTTTAACGGGAGCGGATATCAATAGTATTTGTTCAGAAAAAAGACCAGTAAAAGAGGTCGATTTTGGTTTTGTTGGCGATGTCAAAAAAGTTAATCATAATGCCATAGATAAATTAATTCAAGCAGATTTTACACCTGTTTTTTGTGCGATTACCCACGATGGAAAGGGACAATTATTAAATACCAATGCCGATACGATTGCATCGCAAGTAGCCGTTGGGATGAGCGAACTTTACGAAACATCTATTTATTATTGTTTCGAATTAAATGGTGTTTTAAAAGACATCAACGATAAAAATTCGGTAGTAAAACATATAGACATTGCTTTATATAAAGAATTATTAGAGCAAGGAATTATTGCCGATGGTATGTTGCCAAAGTTAGAAAACTGTTTCGACGCTTTAAAACATGGTGTAAAAACTATAAACATGGGAAACACCTCGATGTTAACCCAAGAAAATGATAATTTCACAAGAATAACCTTATAATATGACGCTGCAAGAATTAACAAATGATGCCATTTTGCTATTAAAACAGTTAATAGAAACGCCTTCTTTCTCTTCAGAAGAAGACCGAACCGCATCGCATATTGAAGCTTGGTTTCAGGGATATGAAATAGATTATACACGAATTAAAAATAATGTTTGGGCTGTTAATAAACACTTTGATGAAAGCAAACCAAACCTATTAATGAATTCGCATCACGATACTGTAAAGCCCAATACGGCTTACACAAAAGACCCATTTAAAGCTATTGTTGAAGATGGCAAATTATACGGTCTGGGAAGTAATGACGCCGGAGGTTGTTTAGTGTCGTTAATAGCGACATTTACCTATTTTTACAATCACAAAGATTTAAAATATAATCTGGTTTTGGTCGCTTCCGCGGAAGAAGAAAGCAGTGGGCCGAATGGATTAAACAGCATGCTAAAAATTATTCCTAAGATTGATGTGGCCATTGTAGGCGAACCAACCTTGATGCATTTAGCAGTTGCCGAAAAAGGTTTAGTGGTTTTTGATGCCAAAGTAAAAGGAACGGCAAGTCATGCAGCGCATCCAAACGATGATAATCCTATTTATAAAACGATTGAAGCATTGCAATGGTTTAAAGATGTAAAGTTTGAAAAAAGCTCAGAAGCTTTAGGTGATGTAAAATTAACGGTAACTCAGATTAACGCTGGAAAACAGCATAATGTAGTCCCTGCCGATGTAGATTTGGTTATTGATGTTCGTGTAAACGATGCGTATACCAATGCGGAAATTGCAGAATTTTTACAAAAAAACGCACCCTGTTCAAGTATTGTGCCTCGCAGTTTACATTTAAATTCTTCGTCTATTCCTGTAGATCATGAATTGGTGCAAGCAGGAATTGCTTTAGGAAGAACTACTTATGGGTCGCCAACATTATCAGACCAAGCTTGGTTGTTATGTAAATCTTTAAAATTAGGACCAGGTGATAGTCTGCGGTCACATTCGGCAGATGAATTTATTTATTTACACGAAATTGAAGAAGGCATTAAAATTTATATTGAATTGTTAAATCGGGTTATTGTGTAACGTCATAACGAGGAGCAACACGACGTCGTTATCTCATAATAATAAACAGATTGCTTCAATTACATTCGCAACGACATAAACAATTAAACGCATAAACACTAAGAAATGAAACTCTGGGATAAAGGCATATCAATCGACAAAAAAATAGAGCAATTTACTGTAGGGAAAGATAGAGAAATTGATATTCATATTGCAAAATACGATGTTATTGCGTCAAAAGCGCATGCCAAAATGCTTCAAAAAATAGGTCTTCTAACCACTAACGAGTTGATTGAATTATTGGGAGGTTTAAAGAAAATTGAAACTCAAATTGACAATGGAACTTTTGTGATAGACCCACAATTTGAAGACGTGCATTCTAAAATTGAGTTCGAATTAATAAAAACCTTAGGTGCAGTTGGTAAAAAAATTCATACGGCACGTTCAAGAAACGACCAGGTTTTGGTGGCTTTGCAGTTGTATTATAAAGAGAATTTAGGTGTTGTAAAACAGAAAACACAAATATTTTTTGAAACCCTTTTAGGTTTAGCCGATAAGTATAAAGATAAAGTGCTTCCTGGATATACGCATTTGCAAGTTGCGATGCCATCATCGTTTGGGTTGTGGTTTTCGGCATATGCTGAGGTTTTAATTGATGATGTTTATTTATTAGATGCAGCCTTAAAAACGGTAGATCAAAACCCCTTAGGTTCTGCCGCTGGTTACGGAAGTTCGTTCCCAATTGACAGAGAATTAACTACTAAAGAGATGGGTTTTGCAACCTTAAAATATAATGTAGTAGCAGCACAAATGAGTAGAGGAAAAATTGAGCGTACTATTTCAGGAAGTTTAGGGAGTTTATGCAATACGATGAGCCGTTTTGCCATGGATGTGTGTTTGTATATGAGCCAGAATTTTGGTTTCCTTTCCTTTCCAGATGCATTAACAACGGGTAGTAGCATCATGCCACATAAAAAAAATCCTGATGTGTTTGAATTAATAAGAGGGAAGTGCAATAAAATACAGGCATTACAAACCGAAATGCTTTTAATAACCAACAATTTACCTAGTGGTTACCATAGAGATTTTCAGTTGCTAAAAGAAAATATGATTGCTGCTTTTGAAGAGGTAAAAGACATTCTTGATATTTTTAATTATTCTATTCAGCAAGTGATTGTTAAAGATATTGATGTGCATAACGATTTGTATAAATACTTGTTTACAGTAGATAATATAAACACCTTAGTTGTTGAAGGACAAAGTTTTAGAGAAGCCTACCAAAAAATTGGCGGACAAGTACAAGATGGGACTTATATACCAGATACTTCAAAAAAGCATACGCATGTTGGGAGTATTCATAATTTGTGTTTAGATAAGATTAAAGATAAGTTTCCAAAATGATTGATTTTTATATCAATAATAATTAACTTGTTCTCATAATTAATCAATATTATAATTATGCAGAAAGTTATTTATTTAACCGTTTTAAGTTTTTTAATTTCTAGCTTAAGTTTTTCGCAATCAGGAAAGGTGTTTGAGCAATTATCTCACCCAAGTAAAATATTAAAAGGCGACCGTAATTTTGCTATTTATTTACCACCAGATTATGAAACATCTCAACGCCGTTATCCTGTTTTGTATTTGTTACATGGTGCTACAGATAACCAAACAGGTTGGATTCAGTTTGGTGAGGTATTGAGGATTACTGATAATGCCATAAAAGAAGGGAGTGCAACACCTATGATTATTGTTATGCCTGATGCTGATACAAAAAGAATGGGTTATTTTAATGATATCCGTGGCGATTGGAATTATGAGGACTATTTTTTTAATGAATTAATGCCTTATGTTGAAAGCACTTACCGTATAAAAAGCGAAAAACGATATCGAGCAATTGCAGGGTTATCAATGGGCGGTGGAGGTTCTTTTATTTACGCATTACATCATCCAGAATTGTTTTCTTCAGCGTGCCCTTTAAGTGCTTATATAGGTCCAAAATCTGTTGAAGAAGTAAAGGGTTTTGCTAAAAAATACAATAATTTTGAAGTAAATGATGTGGATGCTGAAAAATATTTCCCTTCACACAATGCATTAACACTTATTGAAACTATGAGTAAAGAACAAATAGAATCTGTAAAATGGTATATAGATTGTGGTGATGATGATTTTTTATATGAAGGAAATAGTTTGGTTCATCTCGCTTTAAGAAAGAAAGATGTTAAGCATGAATTTAGAATTAGAGATGGAGGACATAGTTGGGCTTATTGGAGAGAATCTTTTCCAGAGGTTTTAAAATTTGTATCGGATACATTTCATCAAAATTGAAATGTATAAAATTAGAATAAGTTTGCTTTATAAAAACACCCCACTATCGAGTGTGTCTCGCTCGTAACTTTTTTAATTAATCCACAAATAAAATCATGACAGATATCGTTGAAGTAAAACAATCTCCATTACACGGAAAAGGTGTTTTTGCAACCCGAAATATTGCAAAAGGAGAACTTTTGGTTACCAGCCACATGGCACTTATTCATGTCAATGAAAATTTACCAGAGGTGTTGGCAACACTTCAATTTCCGTGGACAGAAGAGTACGACGCTATTTGTATAAGTGATGCCGGTAGTTTTTTTAACCATAGTGGTCAACCAAATGCCGAAGTTAAAACGCGTGATTTCACTAATTTAATTCAAACATTTTTTGCAAAAACAGATATTGTTAATGGGGCAGAAATTACCATTTACTACAACGATGCTTTTGAGGATTTTGTTAAGGTTTAATCTCTAAAATCATGAAATACTTATTGGTGGGTATTATTTTGATAACAATAATGAATATGGAACTAATTTTCGATTTTAATAAAAATTCTGATATCCAAAACTGGAACATTATAGATGATGTGGTAATGGGAGGAAAGTCGGGAGGTAGTTTTGGTTTAAGTCCTGATGGTTTTGGAGTGTTTCAAGGAGAAATATCGTTGGAAAATAATGGAGGTTTTTCTTCTGTACGCTATCAATTTAAGCCATTGAAAGTAAATAAAAACGGCCGCATTGTTATTAAACTTAAAGGAGATGGGAAGGATTATCAATTTAGGATAAAAGATAATTCTAGTAATTATTATTCATATATCATGCCTTTTACAACTTCTGGGGAGTGGGAAGATATTGAAATTTCACTTAAAGATATGTATCCTACTTTTAGAGGGAGTAAATTAGACTTGCCAAATTTTTCGAATGATTCTTTTGAACAAATAGTTTTTTTAATTGGAAATAAAAAATCTGAAAAATTTGAGTTATTGATTGATAAAATAGAGTTGCGTTAATTTAATTCCATGACTATTTTTTACTTACTCCTTTAACATTTGCCCCAGTAAACAAGATTTACTTTGTAATAGTATAAAAACACAGCAAATATACCCGCGTTAGCGATTGCAGTGAAAATCCTTTTTAAAAATGATGCTTTCACAACCTTTGGTTAGAACTTAAATTTAACAGATTTCCACGTGGTTCCTTCTCGCGATGGCGTTTTTAAAAAGATTGAAACATAAAGCAAGACCGTTGCAAGGGAAATTGTATAAAATAATTAACAAAATATGATTTCAATCATTTGATTATCAGTATATTAATTTGTATTTTAGTATTATGAAATCAGCAAAACACCCAACCTTAGCCGATAGT
>JBNMNO010000052.1:0-17961 GCA_051275695.1 Mariniflexile sp. | reverse complement strand
TCCATATATTTCTATTCGCCGGACCATGGTATGCTTCTCTAGCAATTCTACAGTACCCTTTTGTAAAAACAATAAATTTACCATTTGGTGACAATTTCGCATCGAAACCCAAAGAAGTCATTAATCTTGAAGGCGTCCCACCTTGATCGCTTACACTATGTGTTTCATACTCTCTTTCCACTTGTGCAAAATCACGTCTTGTTGAAAATATAATAGTGCCATCTTTGGTATAATCTGTTATATAATCACTCGCAGAATGAAAAGTGATACGTTTTGGCAATCCACCTTGTGCTGAAACTACATAAATATCACTATTACCATATCTATCACTTTCAAAGGCTATAGAGACACCATCATGACTCCAAACAGGATTGGTATCGTAGGCTTCATGAACTGTAATCCGTTTTGCATTTTGACCATCAATAGTCGCTGTCCAAATATCCCCCTGATAATTAAAGGCTATTTGCTTTCCATCTGGACTCACCGTAGGACTGTTAATTAAAGGGGTTTGAGCTATACAAAATGAGCCAAAAAAAAGTACGATTAAAAAAAATCGAGTTGATAGAATTGTCATGTTTTCGTTTTTAGTTATGCTAAAAATAAACCTTAAGAATAGTTTTAATGAGGATGTTGAAATTGTTTAACATAAAATTAAGACTATTTAGCACTTGTAGAGTTCAACGCATAAATAGCAAAACTACCTAGCCAATGGCCCCCTTCATAACTATCTTCAAAAATGCTTGGTAATGAATAATTAATATGCTGATTTGCAATGTTTTTCAAATGCTCATATTCAGGTAGGTTTTCTGCAATTTTGTTTAAACTCCAAGCGCGTGAAAAGTTGACACCATCTAAATGCACCAAACTACCATCTTTTCTGTCGGAAACTTTTCCTGTTTCTAAGGCAAAGTTTTTGTTTTTTAATTGAGGCAAAAACTTATTTAACCAAGGTATAAACTCCTCTTTTGGTACTATGCGTTTCATTAAAGCCGCTTCTTCTAAACAAGGGGATAAAAAATCGGTTCCACTTGGCTCCCATGTCATGGGGCAATCTGCATCGGTTAAGTAAAACTCTTTTGCGCGTTGCTCGATGACTGATTTTAAAACTGAATTATTTAGGGTATTGGCATAATCCCAAGCAAAACTAAGTCCGAATGCCGTATTCGGGTGATCGCCGACTCTAATTGGATAATTTAACTTAGGTAGAAATTCTATGTATTTCCCAACAATCAAATCGGTTAAAGGCTGAAGGTTGGCTTCTAACTGTCTCGCGGTTTCACTATCCCACGTATGTAATTCTTCAGCTAGTTTTAGTAACCACGCCCAACCATAAGTGCGTTCGTAAGATTTATTATGCTCTCCATAAAAATACACTACTTCGGTTTCTATGTTTTCTTTGGAAATATTTTGAAGTAGTTTTTGTTTGATGGCTTCAGCATTGTCAACCTCAGGAAATTGCTTTAACAAACTCACCAAACTCCAATGCCCATGAACCGATGAATGCCAATCGAAACAACCATAAAATGCAGGATGTAAAGTGCTGGGCGATTTTAAATCGCCATCATTTCCCAAGGTTTGAGACAACCTGTTTGGGTACTCGATATTCATGCAGTGCAAAGGTAATTGCGCTAAACGGTTGGCCTCTTCTAAGTTTAAAACCGGTGTTTTTTCTTGGTTTATTTCAGGCATGATGGATTGGTTTTTCTTTTCGGAATTGTTGCAGCTTAAGATTAAAGCTAATAGCATTATTGTAAAATGTTTTTTCATCAAAGTATTATTTTAAAAATATTATGAGATCCTGCCTCTGCAGAAATTTATTAACCCAACCATCCTTCTCTATCCAGACTTCGATATTGAATGGCTTCACCAATGTGAGAGCCATTCACCTCTTCAACACCTTCTAAATCGGCGATGGTTCTGGAAACTTTAAGAATTCTGTCGTACGCCCTAGCGGATAAATTTAATCGTTCCATGGCAGTTTTTAATAGTTGTTTGGAGGCATCATCCAAAATACAATATTTACGGATTTGCTTGGTGTTCATCTGCGCATTGTAATGCACTGCATCCGATTCTTTAAAACGTTCGGTTTGTAATTTTCTAGCAGCTGTAACCCGTTTTCTAATTTCTACCGATGTTTCCCCTTTTCTGTCTTCAGACAATTTTTCAAAAGGAACTGGGGTTACTTCAATATGAATATCGATTCTATCTAATAAAGGACCTGAAATTTTACTTAAATAGCGCTGCATTTCGGCAGGACTTGAGGTAACTGGTGCATTGGGATCGTTAAAATAACCTCCCGGACTTGGATTCATACTCGCCACCAACATAAACGACGATGGATACGTTACTGTAAATTTGGCACGTGAAATAGTAACTTCCCGATCTTCTAAAGGTTGCCGCAATACTTCTAAAACACCACGTTTAAATTCAGGTAATTCATCTAAAAACAACACTCCGTTATGCGATAAGGATATTTCTCCGGGTTGCGGAAAGGTACCGCCTCCGACAAGAGCGACATCCGAAATTGTATGATGGGGACTTCGAAAAGGGCGTTGCGCCATCAACCCCGTGTCTTTAACACGTCCCACCACCGAGTGAATTTTCGTGGTTTCCAAGGCTTCATGCAGTGTCATGGGCGGTAAAATACTAGGTAAGCGTTTAGCTAACATAGTTTTTCCTGCTCCCGGCGGCCCAATCAAAATAATATTATGTCCGCCAGCTGCGGCAATTTCCATACAGCGTTTAATACCTTCCTGCCCTTTAACATCCGAAAAATCATGTTCTGGGAAATCCAGATTTTTCTCAAATTCTTCCCGGGTATTGATAATTGTTTGTTCTAACGCTTCCCCTTTATCAAAATAGTCAATAACCTGTTTAATATTATCAATACCATAAACTTCTAAATTATCAACAATGGCAGCTTCTTTAGCATTTTGTTTGGGCAAAATAAAACCTTTAAAACCTTCTTCCCTGGCTTTTACCGCGATAGGCAAAGCACCTTTTATAGGTTGTAAACTACCATCAAGCGAAAGTTCGCCCATAATGATATAACGTTCCAAATCTTCAGCCTGTATTTGTTTAGATGCTGCTAAAACACCCATGGCTAGTGTTAAATCGTAAGCGCTTCCCTCCTTTCGTAAATCGGCTGGTGCCATATTAATGGTAATCTTCTTACCAGGTATTTTGAATCCGTTATTTTGCAATGCTGCTGCAATACGGTAATTACTTTCTTTTATCGCATTATCAGGCAATCCCACTAAATGATACCCGATTCCTGAATCCACATTAACCTCAACTGTAATGGTGGTAGCTTCTACACCAAAAACGGCACTTCCAAAAACTTTTTTGAGCATATAATTTCTTTATTGCTTAAATGTAAGAAATGTATTTTAAATTTTACAACTCGTATTAATCCATTAAAATTAATTTTTATAAAAAATAAACGTGCATAGAATTTATTAAAGGTATAATTAATACCAATCATAAACTTTGTCATATCATAAGACACATTACTACCAGGTATTGCACCATAAGAAGTATTGCTGCCAATAAACATAGGATTTAATAATTGACCAGAAGTTTTAACATCCCCTGCACCCTAGTGGTAAACGGCGTCAAATGTCTATTTATCATTTACTCTTCTAAAATCAAGTGTAAAATCTATATTGCCTGTAGAATATCCAAAGCCAAGAGATAAAATAGCAGGATAATTCATTTTTACTAGTTAAATTATCTAAATACGCATTATCAAAATCAAATGCACTAAACTTTTGCGCTGTTTTATATGATGCACCAAGTTTTAATCCATAGCCAGAATCGTAGAATAGCCCAAATTGTGCTCCAAACCCCTGCATAACATGGCCTGCTTGAGAAAAAACGGCTTAATTAGAAAATAATTTCAACACTTTTATAATATTAGTTTTCATAATAAGGTTTTTTTGCACATCGTCTATTCAGATGCCAATAATTTAAATTTATACCATAAAATTAACTTCGTAAGAGTTTTATCTCTATTGTTTTTGTCGGGTTTTGAAAACAAACAAAATAATGCAAACCCTTATGTAACCTGTGTTACACAAGGGTTTATATATGACATCGGTCATGTTTTTTAGATCCCTTAAGAATTAATTTTACGCCGTATTAGAATGACAAAATTTATAGTTTTTCTAATTAATTTTTAAAATAAAGCATATGAAAAATTTAATAATCTTAGGAGCAGGCACAGCAGGAACTATGATAGCAAACCATTTAGTTTCAAAACTCCCAAATAAAGAATGGAAAATCACCATTATTGATCAATATAAAACACATTATTATCAACCTGGTTTTTTATTTCTTCCATTCGATATCTATACAGCAGACCAGGTAAAAAAAGTTGGAAAAAAATTTATCCCAAAGGGAGTATACTACATTCAAAAAAAAATAGAAAAAATTCTTCCTAAAGAAAACAAAGTGGCATTAGAAAATGAAACTTTGAATTATGACTTATTAATTATTGCAACAGGCTCTAAAATTGCCCCAGAAGAAACAGAAGGTTTATTAGGGCCGCTTTGGAAAAAGGATATATTTGATTTTTATACGTTTGAAGGCGCTTTAGCATTGCGCAATAAATTACGTAACTGGGAAGGTGGAAAATTAGTTGTTCATATAACAGAAATGCCAATTAAATGTCCCGTAGCACCTTTAGAATTTGCTTTTTTAGCAGATTCATATTTCCATAAAAAAGGCATGAGAGATAAAGTTGAAATTACTTATGTAACACCTCTTTCTGGTGCTTTTACAAAACCCATGTCTTCAAAAGCTTTAGGTCATTTATTGTCTGAAAAAGGTATTCACATGGAACCCGATTTTGCCATTGAAAGAGTCGATAATGATACAAAAGAAATTATAGATTATGGTGGTAAAAAAGTCCCTTTTGATCTATTGGTAACTATTCCAACAAATATGGGCGATGAAGTTATTCAACGATCAGGATTAGGTGACGATTTAAATTTTGTGCCAACCCATAAACATACGTTACAATCTGTGGCTCACGAAAATATTTTTGTAATTGGTGATGCTACCAATGTTCCTGCCTCAAAAGCGGGTTCTGTTGCCCATTTTCAAGCAGAAACTTTAAACGATAATATCCTTTTATATATTAAAGGTCTTCCATTAAAAGAAGAATTTGATGGGCATGCCAATTGCTTTATTGAAACAGGACAGAACAAGGCCTTATTAATAGACTTTAATTATGCCACAGAACCAGTAAGAGGGAACTTCCCGCTATCCTTTATTGGACCCCTTAAATTATTAAAAGAAAGTGTATTGAATCATTGGGGCAAATTAGCCTTTAGATGGATTTATTGGAACATGCTTTTAAAAGGAATTCCCATACCCTTTGTGTCAAGAAACATGAGTACTAAAGGTAAAATTTTTGAAAACAAATAAATAAACTTAAAATAAAAATAAATATTATGGACTTAAATATTGCAGGAATTAGATTAGACGTTACAGAAGACGGATATTTAACAGACGTGTCTCAATGGAATAAAGAAATAGCTAAAGAAATAGCTCAGAACGAAGGTGTTGTACTTACTGATAGACACTGGGAAATTATTTCTTGGATTCAAGAACAAGTAAAAAATGAGGTTGCTTTATCTATTAGAGGAATAAAAAATAGTGGGGTTCTTGATATAAAAGAGTTTTATACCCTTTTCCCTGGCGGACCATTAAAAATTTCAACAAAAATAGCTGGTGTACCCAAACCAAAAAGCTGTATTTAGTTTAACAAACACGAAATACTAATTGAAAATATATAATTATGAGCACAAAAGTCAAAAAAATGCTTTTCATTTTATCCAAAGCCACCATTGAGAATGCCTATGCCGCTTTCGTTATGGCGAATGGCGCAAGAATGGAAGGAATTGAGTCAGAAATATTTTTTACTTTTTTTGGATTGGAAGCTATTCAAAAGAAAAAACTGGAACATTTACATGTAGCAACCGTAGGTAATCCGGGTATGCATATGCCAACAATGCTTGGTGGTTTACCAGGAATGGAAGCATTTGCAACCAAAATGATGAAAAAAGAAATGGAAAAACTAGATATGCCACCCATAGGTGAATTTCTTGAAATACTTTCAGATTCTGGTTGTAAGCTATGGGCATGTAAACTTGCTGTTGATATGTTCCACTTAAAAAAAGAAGATTTAATCGATCAATTAGATGGTATTCTTACCATTGGAGATTTTTACAATAGGGCCGACCAAGAAGGTTGCCAGTTATTGTTTATTTAAATAGTATAAATCTTTAATTAACTTTTTAAAACAGCCAACTAATTATTTGGCTGTTTTTATTTTATCGAATTGTTGTAAACAATCATGGTTGTTATAATCATTAAATAACATAGTTATTAAATTCAAACGTCATCCTACCCTTTAAAGTCTCTTAAAACTTGTGTTTTAATTATAAAAATTGATACATGCCATAATGTAATATTATTGAAAATCGTTATATTTACAAATACATAACGCATTTTAAATGACGACCATTGTAGAAGCTATTCAATTAGTAAAGAATAATAGTAAATCACTATTACTTTCAACCACTAAGCCTATTGAAAAATCAGGTGGCTATAAACTTTATAAAGACATACTTTCTCCTATAAACATGCCACCATTTAGGCAATCGGCCATGGATGGGTACGCATTGTGCTTGCATGAAAAATTAACATACCGTCTTGTTGGCGAAATAAAAGCAGGTGACTCGCATCAGCCTACTTTAAAAAAAGGAGAAGCTGTTCGGGTTTTTACAGGTGCTCCCTTGCCGGACACGGCCAATGCTGTTATGATGCAAGAAAAAATAGTGGTGAATGGTTCTCAAATAACTTTAGAGTTTGCTATTAATTTAAATCATAATATCAGACCAATTGGCGAGCAAGTAAAAAAGGGTGAATTAGCTTTAAAAAAAGGCACAAAACTCACTCCTGCCGCCATAGGATATTTATGTTCTTTAGGAATAAAAGAAGTATCCGTTAACAAAAAACCAACTATTGCCATTGTTACTACAGGCAATGAATTGGTTGAAGCTGGAGAAGCGTTAGAATATGGCAAAATATACGAAAGCAATTCTAAAATGCTTCAAAATGCACTTTACAACCTTAAATTTTATGATGTAAGCATCCATAAAACTGAAGATGAATATGATAAAACGTTCTCGAAATTAAATGAAGTTATCAATAAAAACGACTTAGTTATTGTTTCTGGAGGCATATCGGTAGGTGATTACGATTTTGTTGGAAAAGCTCTTAAAGAACTAAAGGTAGAAGCACTTTTTTATAAAGTAAAACAAAAACCTGGCAAACCTTTATTCTTTGGGAAAAAGAATGATACCCTCGTTTTTGCATTACCAGGAAATCCAGCAGCGGCTTTAACCTGTTTTTACATATACGTTTATATCGCCTTGCAAAAAATGATGGATAACCCTGATGTTGAACTACCGTGTATTAAAGCAAAATCGTTAACAAAATTCATAAAACATGGAGACAGACCGCAGTTTTTAAAAGCTATTTATAAAGATGGAGAAGCGTCTATTTTAGAAGGACAAAGTTCTGCCATGTTACAAACTTTTGCCATATCAAACGCGTTGGTTTATATGCCGGAAGCCCTTTCTAATATTGAAATTGGCGATATGGTAGAAGTCATTTTATTACCAGAATAAATCAAACAGTTATGGGTTATAAAATTAAAAGCAGAGTTTGGATTGAATATGATAATCATGTGCTTTTAGGCGAAGGTCGCGTTCAATTATTAAAAGCTATTGAAGAAACTGGCTCACTATCCAAAGCTGCCAAGTCTTTAAATTTATCGTATAAAAAAGCTTGGAGTTTAATAGACTCTGTTAACAAATCGGCTAAAAAACCTGTAACCATAAATAGTACTGGTGGTAAAGGTGGCGGTGG
This sequence comes from Mariniflexile sp., assembly GCA_051275695.1. GTDB lineage: Bacteria > Bacteroidota > Bacteroidia > Flavobacteriales > Flavobacteriaceae > Mariniflexile. The sequence goes on along the minus strand of JBNMNO010000052.1, from coordinate 10,020 downwards.
CGCTGAATTAACCGAATACGGCAAATCTTTAATTCATGTTTTTGATGAAATAAACCAAAACTGTTGGGACTTCTTAGACGTTCAACTTAAAAAAATTGAAAATTTATAATTCGTATGCTTCAAATTGAAAACATATATATATTTCTACTTATTCTTCCCATTGTATCTTTTCTGTATGCAAGTGTAGGTCATGGTGGTGCCAGTGGCTATTTAGCACTTATGGCCTTGTTTTCGTTTGCGCCCGAAACCATGAAACCCACGGCCCTACTGCTTAATTTATTTGTCGCAGGTATTTCGTTTTACTATTACTATAAAGGTGGGTTTTTTAATAAAAAAATGTTTCTCTATTTTGCAATGACTTCAATTCCATTGGCTTTTATTGGTGGCACTATTGAAATTGATGCCTCCATATATAAAAAAATCTTAGCTATTTTATTAGTATTTGCTGTTTTAAAAATGCTAAATGTTTTTGGAAAAGAGAGCGACTCCATTAAACAAGTCAAACTTTGGCAAGGACTTTTGGTTGGTGGTATTATTGGCTTCTTTTCTGGTTTAATTGGTATTGGTGGTGGTATTATATTAACACCCTTGATTTTACTCCTACATTGGGGAAACATGAAGGAAGCTGCCGCAGTTTCCGCTTTATTTATTTGGGTAAATTCCGCCGCAGGGCTTATCGGTCAACTAAGTAGTGGCGTGCATATTGAACCTGAAACTTTTGTTTTAGTAGCAATAGCCTTAATTGGAGGTGTGTTAGGCGGCTATTTAGGTAGTAAAAAAATAAACAATCAAAAGCTACGATATATGTTGGCGTTTGTACTTGTTATTGCTTGCGTAAAATTATTTTTGACCTAGCATGATAGATAAAAAACACATAACAGGTATTATTCTCTCTGGCGGAAAAAGTTTGCGTATGGGAACCGATAAGGGGTTTTTAATGTATGAAGGAAAACCGTTTGTACAGTACAGTATAGAAGCGCTGAAACCTTTAGTTTCAAACACAATTATCATTTCTGATAATGTTGATTATGATATTTTTGGATTGGATAGAATGGAAGATATTATTGAAAACGCAGGGCCTTTGGCAGGAATTTATTCTGGATTGAAATATTCTTCAACAGAATATAGCTTGGTATTAAGCTGTGATGTTCCTTTGATTAAAACCAAAATTTTAGAAAAACTAATTCATGCTATTGATACTAATTCTGAAGTTATTCAGATAGAAAGTAACGGTAAAAATATGCCACTTATAGCCCTTTACAAAAAGCAATGTGAACATACCTTTTTAAAGCTTTTAGATGTAGGTGAACGAAGATTGCAATTTGCAGTGAATCGATGTAAAGTTAAAAATGTGGTTTTGAATGAGGAAGAAGAACTCTTTACACAAAATATTAATACGCCAGAACAATTAAAAACCATTATTAAATGACCATCACTATAAAATATTTTGGACTTATTGCTGAAGTCACTCAACGTGAAGAAGAAACCATCCATTTTTCAGAAGGTACCTTTTATGACCTTTTAGAACTATTAAACTCAAAATACCCTGAATTAAAAAACAAAGATTTTCAAGTGGCGCAAAATCAAGAATTAGTGTCATTGGAAACTAAAGTTTCAGGAAATGACATAGCACTACTGCCACCGTTTGCAGGTGGATAAATTAAAATGAGCAGATATAACAGACATATTATCCTTCCGGAAATTGGTCAAGCAGGCCAAGAGAAACTAACTAATACCAAGGTATTGGTAGTAGGTGCTGGCGGACTTGGGTGTCCTGTTTTACAATATTTAGCTGCCGCTGGTATTGGCACTTTAGGTGTTATAGATTTTGATGTGGTTGAAGAATCCAATTTACAACGCCAAGTACTTTTTGGGACTTCAAGCTTGGGGAAAAATAAAGCAGAAGCTGCAAAAAAACGATTAGAAGATTTAAATAACGAAATTTCAATAATTGCATATCCTGAAAAATTAACCTATCAAAATGCATTAGAATTATTCAATCAATACGACCTTATTGTTGATGGATCTGATAATTTTGAAACACGCTACCTAGTAAATGATGCCTGCATTATAACCAACAAACCATTGGTTTTTGGAGCCATATACAAATTTGAAGGTCAGGTGTGTGTTTTTAATTATCAAAACGGACCAAGTTACAGGTGCTTATTTCCGAATTTACCAAAAAAAGAGGCTGTCCCCAATTGTTCAGAGATTGGTGTTTTAGGTGTTTTACCTGGCATTATTGGAAGCATGCAAGCTAACGAAATATTAAAAATTATCTTAGGAATTGGTGCCGTTTTAAACGGGAAATTACTTTGCTATAATGCATTAACATCTCAAACATCCATTTTAAAAATTAGTAAATCGGAAGCAGAAATCTCTAAAATTTTAAAAGAAAAAGACAACTTTCATAAAAAAGATTTAATTAGCAATTGTGAGTTAGAAACCATTGAAATCTCCATTAAAGCTGTTTTAGAAAAGGAAAATGTACAGTTTATAGATGTTAGAGAACCCCATGAACTCCCAAAAATTGAAGCTATTAAAATTACTTCAATTCCTTTAAGTGAACTTAAAAACTCCATTCATAAAATCGATTCTGGAAAGCAAAAGGTCGTTTTTTGTCAGTCAGGGATACGCAGTAAACAAGCCGTTTCAATTTTAAATAATTTAAATATTCCAAATTGTTTCAGCATTAAAGAAGGTGCTTCAGAAATAATAAAAATTATAAATAACCGTCATTTCGAAGAAGGAACGACTTAAGCAATTTTCTAAAAACAGTAAGATTGCTTCGTACCTCGCAATGACATAACGATATAGATATGACAGATAAAAAACCAAAAAGCGTATTCAAACAAGGTGCTATTTCTTCAGAATTTATTGGAGAATCTATTGCAAAACACCAAACCAAAACCAGTATTGGTGCACACAATATCTTTTTAGGTCAGGTTAGAGCTGATGTTATGGACAGCAAAACAGTATCTGCCATTGAATATACTGCTTATGAGGACATGGCAAATGCAAAATTTCACGAGATTCGTGAGGCTGCTTTTGGAAAATTTGAACTCACTTGTATGCATATTTATCATAGTTTGGGCATTGTACAAGCAGGAGACATATGCTTGTTTGTTTTTGTGTCATCCCCAAGAAGAAACGTAGTTTTTAAAGCTTTAGAATATATTGTTGAAGCCATTAAAGCCGATGTGCCTGTTTTTGGAAAAGAGATTTTCGAAGACGACACGCACCAATGGAAAGTTAATTCTTAAAATAGTTTATGGGTGTTTTTGTTGAATCGTTGAATTGTAAATTATAGATTTATGTCATATACATTTTCATTTGAAAAATTAAACGTTTGGATAGATTCTAAAGAATTAGTCAAACACATTTATACTGTTACTAAAGAATTTCCTAGCGAAGAAAAATTTGGTTTAACAACCCAATTAAGAAGAGCATCTATTTCTATAGCTTCAAATTTAGCTGAAGGCACCTCAAGAAACACCAACAAAGATAAAGCTCATTTTACAACCTTATCTTATAGTTCGTTAATGGAGGTTCTTAATCAGATTATTATTGCAAAGGAATTAGATTTTTTAAATGATTCGAATTATCAATTGATTAGAATAGAAATTGAAAAAATATCTAATAAGCTGAATGCTCTACGAAACACCCAATTAAACAATTAAACGAATCAACTTTATAAAATGGTAGATATTACGAATAAAAGCACAACATTACGAACAGCGGTAGCGCAAGCTATAGTTAAGGTTAGCAAACCCGAAACAATAACCGCCATTCAAAACGATACGGTGCCAAAAGGAAATGTATTTGCAATGAGCAAAGCAGCTGGATTGTTAGGTGTTAAACGCACATCTGATATTTTACCAGATTGCCACCCCTTACCTATTGAGTTTACAAGTGTTGAATATAAAATAGACGGATTAGAAATTACGATTTTATTCACTGTAAAAACAATTTACAAAACAGGTGTTGAGGTTGAAGCGATGCACGGAGCTAGCGTTGTTGCACTAAATATGTACGATATGCTAAAACCTATCGATAAGGGTATTGAAATACATCATATAAAATTATTAAATAAAACAGGCGGAAAATCGGCTTTTAAAGATACGTTTAGAAAAGATTTAACTGCTGCTGTTATTGTGTGTTCTGATACCATTTCAGCAGGAAAAAAAGAAGATAAAGCAGGAAAAGCTATTATTGAAAAACTGGAAGCTTGCGACGTCGAAATCACCGATTATATTATAATCCCAGACGAAAAAGACATCATTCAAGAAAAGGCCAAAATGTATCAAAGCCAAGGTGTCGATTTAATTATTTATACTGGCGGAACTGGACTTTCAATAAGAGATATTACACCTGAAGCTATTATTCCATTATTAGATAGACGTATCCCTGGCATTGAAGAAGCCATTCGTAATTATGGACAGGACAGAACACCATATTCCATGTTATCAAGAAGCGTTGCGGGCACTATTAAAAACACTTTGGTACTGGCATTACCGGGTTCAACTAATGGCGCCAGTGAATCTATGGATGCTATTTTCCCATCGGTGTTGCACATTTTTAGAATTTTAAAAGGAGCTAGACATGATTAATTTTTGACAACAAATGTGCAAATTTGCAGAGTATCAAAGCTAAAAATCTGAATTTAAAACTAAAAACTGAGACCAAAAACTTAAAAATGACACATCAAAATAACATATTACAAGATACTTATGGTAGAGACCATGCATATTTGCGTATTTCACTGATAGAGCGGTGTAATTTGCGCTGTTCGTATTGTATGCCTGAAAAAGGTGTTCCACTCTCTCCTAAAAGCCATTTAATGACTTATGAGGAAATCTATGAAATCGCAAAAACATTTGTAAATCATGGCGTAACAAAAATAAGATTGACAGGTGGTGAACCTTTAATTAGAAAGGATATTCCTGTTATTTTAGAAAAATTAGCGACACTTCCTGTTGAACTTTCAATCACAACAAACGCTATTATAATTGACAAGTTTATTGATGTATTAAAAGAGCATGGCGTTAAAAAAATTAATGTCAGTTTGGATTCTTTAGACCGAGAAAAATTTAAACATATTACACGACGTGACCAGTTTGACATCGTGTATAAAAACATGTTACTTTTACTTGAAGAAGGTTTTAATGTGAAGGTGAATGTGGTTTTAATGAAAGATTTTAACGATAATGAAATCATCGATTTTATCAAATTAACCAAGGAGTTACCTATTTCCGTAAGATTCATCGAGTTTATGCCGTTTGATGGCAACAAATGGAATATAAGTAAAATGGTTTCTTACGCCGAAGTTATAAATTATGTAAACATCGCATTTCAAGAAAACCAAATTGAACGACTTCAAGACGCACCCAACGACACGTCTAAAAACTACAAAATAGCAGGTTACAAAGGTAGCTTTGCAATCATTAGTTCTGTTACAAATCCGTTTTGTGATTCCTGTAACAGACTACGATTAACCGCTAATGGGCAATTAAAAAATTGTTTATTTTCATCGACAGAATCTGATTTATTAACGACACTTCGTGAAGGAAAATCGATTGAACCCATTATCCAAAAAGCGGTTCAAGCAAAATTTAAAGTTCGTGGCGGTATGGATACCTTGGAAAAACTTCAAGAACCTAAATTGCATAATAACAATAGGAGTATGATTACGATTGGTGGCTAATTTTTTAAATTATTTCCAAAAAAAAATAGATAAATAAATTTATCTATTTTAAGTAAATTGCCTATCGGTCTCTCACAATCGATAAAATCTCTAAACAAAGCTAATTATATCTTTTCTTCTTTATTTTTATTTTCGATGAATGTGTAAAAAGCGAAGGCAGTTTACCCAAAAGAATGGTTTGAGTGTGTTTTAAATTATTTTATACATTCAAATATTATAAAACAATTTTTTAAGATGATTTGTAATTTTCAATTAAATAATTAAATAATTTATATTTTTTATCATCAAACTTATAAAACGGTAAATAATATTTTATTCCATAAAACGCTATACAATTATGGTATTCCAACATAAATCTAATATACTCCTCCGTATCATCTTCTAAAACTCTAACCCCATAATCAATTACAAAATTAACTAACGCATCATAACTCACCCCAATTTCCGTTTGTCCATTAGATACTGTTTCACTCTCATTTGAATTATTAAAAGACAGACATCCGTTTGCCGATTTTTTCATTAAAGAGTAAGCTGATCTTTTATATTCATTTATATTGATAACTTTTTTTTTCATAATAAACTAAAACCAATTTATAAAGAAGCCTTAAATCACGTTAGGCACTTCTTTTAAAAACAAAAAATAATCAAAACATTACTTTTAATTCTTATTAAACTTTATTGATATTTATAAAAATCAAACTCTTAATCTTCTATCTCAAAGAGACTAAAGGCCCCAAACCTGTATAAATTTTCACTTTAATGAAATTTTATTAGACTAAGAGTTGTTTTTTTAAATTTTAAGATACATACTGTAGAACACAAAACAAAATAAATATATTTCTTTTAAATGTTTAATGGCGCAATTATTCGATGGACAAACATTTTGTGTATGTGAAAGTGTGGTATTACTAGTTAAATGGAAAATATTTAATGGTGCAAGACTATCATAATAAATTAATTATATTCATTAACTCAACTCTACTTGATCTACTAATTGGAATTACATCTTTATTAATTAACACTGTATTGTCTTCTATCGATTTAATTTTTTTTATGTTTATTAAATAGGACCGATGAATCCTTAAAAACAATGTTGCTGGCAATTTGTTCTGAATATTTTGTAAGGAAGTGTGCACTATATAGTTACCATCAATAGTTTTTAAATTAACATAATCACCTTTAGCCTCTATTAAATAAATACTAGGAATATCGATTTTAATAAGGCGCTTAGCAACATTAATATAAAGTTCTGTTTCTGAAACTTTCTCAACTAATTTTTCTAAAAAATCACCTTCATGTTTTTGAGAAATCAAATTATTAACTTTTTGAATGGTTTTTTTAAAGCGAGGCAGCAAAATTGGTTTTACTAAATAATCTGCAATACAATCATACTCATAAGCTTTTATTGCAAAGTTTTTATCTGATGAAGTAAGCACAATTATTGGTAATACTTTTAGAGTTTGTATAAACTCAAACCCTGTAAAATCTGGTAAATGAATATCTAACAAAATAAGTTCAACTTCGTTCTTATTTAAATACTTTATTGCCTGTGTTGCATTTTCAAATTCTGCAACAACTGTTAAATTATCAATTTCTGAACATAATTGATTTAAAATAAGTCTTGACGTAGCTTCATCATCTATTAAAATACAATTCATATTAAATTAAAGTTAGATAGTTTGTTATTTTTTTTAAAACCTCTTCAAATTCTTGTTCAAGATTATTATTGTTTTCAATTAAATTACTTTCATGTTTACAAGCCAATACGTAACCACTTTCAAAACTTAAAATGCTTATTTTATGTTTTATTTTATGAACATTATCAGCTGCATTTTTAAAGTTTTTTGAAATAATATTATTATGATATAATTCTTTTTCAGAAGGAAGTTCAAATTTAATAGTATCTATCAATTTTTTGGAAAAAATTTTATCCCCATTTGACAACTTCTCTATATATGTTAAATTTGGTTGGTCCATACACTATTTTTTTATCGTAAAATAAAATGTGGTGCCCCTTTCAAGCTCAGAATCTACCCAAATTTTACCACCATATATTTCCACTATCTTTTTTACAATAGATAATCCTATTCCTGATGAATTCTTGTTTTTGGTAATATAATAAAATATTTCGAAAATTTGTTTGTGATATTTTTTGTCAATTCCAACCCCATTATCTTTTACATAAAATTCATATTCTTCCTTTTTTATTTTAAAACCTATTTCAACGTATCCTTTTTCCTTGTCGATATGAGTTACTGCGTTATTTAATAAATTTTGAAACAACTGTTGGAATTTTGTTTCCTCACCGGTTATTAGTGGTAATTTTTTATTGATAGTAATATTAATATGCTTGGGAATGTGTAAAGTTTGTATGATTTCGGAAACAGTTTTATTTAAATCTACTTGCATATTTTGTTTCGATTTATCATGATTAATGCTTGAGTATTTTAAAATACCTGAGATTAAATCTTCCATTCGCTCTAGGGTTTGTTCTAGATGCCCAAAATGTTCTAAAGTTGTTTTATTTAAAGTTGTTAAATTATCTTCTTTAATCCAAGTTGTTAAAGCGCTTATGTTTCTTAAAGGAGACTTTAAATCATGAGAAACAATTTGAGCATATTCTTGTAATTCTTTGTTTTTTTTCTTTAAGACGTCGACTAAATTCTCTTTTTCGAGCTGCAGCTTTTTCTGGATTGTAATATCTAAGTGTATCCCTATAGAACCTATTAACTCTCCTGCTAAATTATAATTAGGTGCTCCACTAATTAACCAAGTTTTAGGTTCTCCTTTCTTATTTTTAACTACGATCTCATACAAGTTTGAGCCTCCTTTTAATCGTCTTTGGCTTTGACGCTGGAAAGTTCTGATAGTTTTTTGGTCGAGCAACACTTCATTTGCACGCTTTCCTAACAACTCTTTTTCTGAATATCCTGACATTTTAGAAAAGCCCTGGTTAGCCATCATTATTTCGTCATGATTATTTACTTCTAAAAGCCCTAAATTCATATTCGCTATGATTCTTCTGTATTTTTGCCTTTGGGCTTCTATACTTCGCCTATAATTTCTTTGTAATGTGACATCTCTATAGGACCATAAATGCCCTGTGTATTTATTATCAGCAAATAATGGAATATAATCTCTTTCAAGAATTTTTCCATTAACCATAATTAATTCATCAGCTAAAACTGCTTCTTTTTTTAATAAAATAACATTTATTCTGTCTACAAATTTTTCAGGATCTTTAAAATAATGTTTACTTTCTTCAGCGGCATCAATACAATCAGCACCAATCATGTCCTTTGGCAATATGGATATATTAAATATTTGACAAAATTTAGAGTTAGTTAAAACAATTTTTCTCTCTTCATCTTCTAAAAGCATTCCAGTTTCAAGACTTGATATTAATATTCTGAGACGCTCTTCAGATTTTAAAAGCTTATTTTGGAAACGTTCTTGTTCTTTTAAAGAAATGGCATTTTTAATCTTAATTCCAATAATTCCAGCAATGTTTTCAATAGTACGAAGTTGATCTTTGGTAAAATGATTTTTATTAGGATGCTCAGAATCAATAACAGCTATAACTTGATCTTCAATTATAATAGGCACGGTAAGTTCAGAATAGTTTGATTGAATATCTACTATATAACGATTATCTTTACTAGTGTCCGGTATAAGTTCAGATTGGCCTGTTTTTGCGACTGTACCCACTATACCATAACCAATATCAATATTTAATTTGTTAACTAAATTTCCATTAATGTCAATTTTAGAGCCAGTGGATGCTATTTGCTCTACACTATTTTCAGCATGATTTACTGTATAAATAACACAATCGGTTGTTTTTAAATAGCTTGCTATTTTTTCTATTATAACTGAGGCAACTTCATAGATATCTGTTTTCCCTAGAAGGGTTTGGGTAATGTTATTAATAACTTCAGAAATTAATTCATTTTCTTTTGTAGCAGTAATATCTCTTATTATCCCTTGCGCTGCAACCGCTATGCCTTTATCATAAATTATACTGGCATTTATATGTGCCATTTTTGCTTTATTGCCTTTGGTTTTTAAATTAATTTCAAAGTTGGTCAAAAAGCCATCCTTTATCAATTCTTTATAAGATTTTGCTACTTTCACATAATCATTTGGATACACCATCCTATTAAGATTGTAGTCTACTTTATCGTTTTCTAACTCTAGTAATTTTACTGCAGACTTATTCATTTTAAGAATATTACCGCTTAAATCCATAATAACATAAGCATCAATAATGTTTTCAAATACTCCTTGCAGTTGTGAATCTGTTCTGTTTAGTAAAG